>PHCF01000175.1 GCA_002842145.1 Betaproteobacteria bacterium HGW-Betaproteobacteria-6
GTCAAAGTTCTTGACCTCGCCGGCGAACTGAACCGGGAAGGTCGTGGTGTCGAACTTGGTGACAGCGGCAATACCGGATTTGCCGGCAAGAATATTCTGCCAGGCTTCTTCAACGGTGTTTCCAACCGGGCTAACGATGCCCAGGCCGGTGATTACGACTCTGCGACGTGCCAAGGTGCACTCCGAAAGCAAAAGTAGCAAGGCCGGCCATGGGGGCCGGCCTTGCCTGGGTCAACCAGAATTGGATTATTTCTTGTTGGCGAGGATGAAATCGACAGCCTGCTGGACCGTGGTGATCTTTTCAGCCTGGTCATCGGGGATTTCGGTCTCGAATTCCTCTTCCAGTGCCATGACCAGTTCAACGGTGTCCAGGGAATCCGCGCCCAGATCGTCCACAAAGGAGGACTCATTCTTGATGTCCGCTTCGTTCACGCCCAGTTGTTCGGCGACGATCTTCTTGACGCGCTCTACGATGTTATCCATTAGAAAAACTCCTTCCCCTCAGGGGTACGAAAAAAAACGTTGTGATTCTACCAAAAGCCGAGGCTTAGCGAAATCAATCCATGAACATGCCACCATTCACATGCACGGTAGTTCCCGTGACATATGAGGCGAATACTCGCGAGCATGGCGGCCTTCTGCTCTTCGGTCAAGGCGTGCGTCATGTCGGTGGCGATAAAGCCAGGTGCGACACAGTTGACCGTAATGTTCCGACTGCCAAGTTCGCGGGCCAGCGAGCGACTCAGGCCGGCCACACCGGCCTTGGCAGCGCAATAATTGGCCTGCCCGGCATTGCCGGAATAACCAACAACCGAGGAAATATTGACAATACGGCCAAAACGCGCCTTCATCATGCCGCGCATGACGCCACGCGACAGCCGGAAAACCGCTTTCAAATTGGTGTCAATAACTGCATCCCATTCGTCGTCGCCCATGCGCATGGTCAGATTGTCGCGGGTAATGCCTGCGTTATTGACCAGAACGGTAATGGCACCGAATTCCTTGGCAATATCGGCAAGCGCCGAATCGGTCTGGGCGACATCACACACATTCAGCGTAACGCCCTTGCCCTTGATGCCCGCCTCGGTCAAATAGGCCGAGATTTTGGCGGCACCGTCATCACTGGTTGCCGTACCGATCACGGTAGCTCCCTGCTTGCCTAATTCCAGCGCGATAGCACGACCGATACCACGGGTGGCGCCAGTAACCAAAGCAATTTTGTCTTTCAGCATCAATTACTCCAGGCCAAGATTGGCTTCAATTGAAGCTGCGTCAGCCAAGGCGATACCGACCACACCATCAGCACAACGCTTGGTCAAACCGGCCAGCACCTTGCCAGGCCCGCACTCCGCGACGGTCGCAACCCCCAGCGCCGCCATCGACTGAATGGTCTCGACCCAGCGCACAGGATTGTAGGCCTGGCGAATCAGTGCATCCTTAATCTGGCTAGGCTCGTTTTCGATGGCGACATCAACATTGTTGATCACCGGGATTTGCGGAGCATTCAGAGTGAGTTCGGCCAGACGGGCCGCAAGTTTGTCAGCGGCCGGACGGATCAGCGAAGAGTGAAATGGTGCTGAAACCGGCAGTGCTTTGGCCATCTTGGCACCGCGAGCCTTGCATGCTTCCATGGCTCGCTCGACTGCTGCTTTGTGGCCAGCAATGACGGTTTGCCCGTTGGCATTGAAATTGACCGGTTCGACCACTTCGCCTTGTGCAGCTTCGGCACAAGCGGCAGCAATGCCTGCATTGTCCAGACCAAGAACAGCTGCCATGGCGCCTGTGCCGACCGGCACAGCTTCCTGCATCGCTGCCGCACGCAGGCGAACAAGCGGAACTGCATCCTTGAATTGGATGACGCCCGCAGCAACCAGCGCCGAATATTCACCAAGGCTGTGTCCAGCGACAATGGCGGGCTTTCTGCCCCCCTTGTCCAGCCACAAACGCCAAGTGGCAATACCGGCCGTCAACATCACCGGCTGAGTATTGACTGTCTGGGTGAGCGTCTCAGCCGGGCCGTCGGCAACCATGGCCCAGAGGTCATCGCCGAGCGCCGCCGAGGCTTCATCAAACGTTGCACGAACGACTGCTGAGTCGCCGTAAGCAGCCATCATGCCAACGCTCTGGGAGCCTTGGCCGGGAAATACGAATGCAAAAGACATGAGTTCGTTCTCTGGTTCAGAATTCGAGAAGGGCCGCGCCCCAGGTAAAACCGCCGCCAACACCCTCGACCAACACTTTCTGGCCGCGCTGTATACGTCCATCGCGTACAGCCTCATCCAGCGCAAGCGGTACAGAAGCAGCGGAGGTATTGCCATGACGATCGACGGTAACAATCACTTTGTTGCGGTCAATGCCCAGTTTCTTTCCCGTTGCATCAATGATGCGAATGTTGGCCTGGTGAGGAATCAGCCAATCGACTTCACCGGTTTGAATACCGGCAATCTGGCAAACCTCTTCGGCGATGTCAGCCAGAACGCGAACGGCAAATTTGAAGACGGACTGCCCATCCATGCGCAGGAACGGATCACCAGTCACTTGCCCACCGCAAATCTGCCCCGGAACATTCAGGATACCGTTCTGGCTGCCATCAGCATGCATTGCGGTAGCCAAGACACCGGGCTTGTCGGACGCCTCCAACACGACAGCGCCAGCACCATCGCCAAACAAGACGCAGGTTCCCCGATCATTCCAGTCGAGAATGCGCGAAAAGACTTCCGCACCGACAACCAGCGCTCTTTTGTGGCTACCAGAACGGATAAATTTTTCAGCAATGCCGAGAGCGTAGGTAAATCCTGCACATACCGCTTGCACATCGAAGGCTGCCGCACCTTTGTTGCCGAGATTTGCCTGGATCAGGCAGGCGGTACTCGGGAAAATGAAATCCGGCGTCGACGTAGCAACAATGATCAAGTCAAGGTCGGCGGCAGAAATACCGGACATCTCCAGTGCCCTTTGAGCGGCAATCAAGCCAAGTTCGCTGGATGTCGTACCGGGGGCGGCAAGATGGCGACTGCGAATACCGGTTCTGGTAACAATCCACTCGTCGTTTGTGTCTATACCACGGGCAGCAAGATCATCATTTGTTACAGGGTTGCCAGGGAGATAACTACCCGTACCGATCAAGCGTGCGAACATTCAGACATTCTCCACAACAGCAGCCGGAGTTGGCGACATTTGCGCCAACCGGCTGGAAATACGTTCCAGAACGTGGTTTTCTGCAGCATCGTAGGCGCGCGCTATCGCGTTACCAAAAGCCAACACGTCCGCAGATCCGTGGCTTTTGACCGAAACGCCCTTGAGACCGAGCAGGATCGCACCGTTGTAGCGACGATGATCAAACCGCTTCTTGAAGTTATTGAGTACTGAAATAGCGATCAGGGCAGCTATTTTGGTCAGCCAATTGCGCTTGAACTCATTGCGTAGTGACGACGCCAGCATTTGGGCCAGACCTTCGGAAGTCTTCAGGGCAACGTTGCCGACGAAGCCATCGCAGACGATAACATCCGCATCGCCACGATAGATGCCGTCACCTTCAACATTACCGATGAAGTTGAGGCCGGAGGCACGCAACAGCTCAGCGGCCGCCTTGACCACTTCGTTGCCTTTGATCTCTTCTTCCCCAATATTGAGGATACCGACCGTCGGCGCGTCCTTGTGTTCCATGGCCGCCACCAGCATCGCAGCCATGACACCGAACTGCAGGAGATGCTCTGGTGTGCAATCGACATTCGCACCAAGGTCCAGCATGTGCGTGTGGCCATTGACCGTAGGCAGTGGCCCACAAAGCGCCGGCCGATCAATTCCCGGCAACATCTTCAGAACGAAGCGGGATATCGCCATCAGTGCGCCAGTATTACCAGCGGAAACGCAGGCATCAGCCGCGCCTTCCTTGATCTGGTTGATCGCTACGCGCATCGACGAGTCTTTTTTATTGCGCAGCGCGAGCGCCGGCGACTCGTCCATGCCAACGACCTCCGAGGCGTGCACGAGCCGAATGCGGGAATCGCTGGCATGCTCACGAAGCAACGGACGCAAAACATCTTCCTGACCAACCAGGACGAGATTCGCTGACGGATGCTCCGCAAGAAATTGAATGGCCGCAGGCACCGTCACCGACGGACCGTGGTCACCCCCCATGCAATCAATGGCAATGCGGGTTGTCATG
>PHCF01000176.1 GCA_002842145.1 Betaproteobacteria bacterium HGW-Betaproteobacteria-6
GCCGCTCGTCGTCACCGCCATGAGCGGGCACAGCGCCAGCATCTGGGCGAAAACGACGTTCTGTTCCCAGAGGCCGTTCTTGACGATTTCGCCGTAGTTTGTTTGCGTATCGCTCATCGCATGCTCCTAGCCGGTGATTTCCTGCTTGCGGGCGGCGAAGAACTCCAGCCCGCCCTTGACCGCCTTGACCACGGCGCGCGGCGTGATGGTGGCGCCGGCAAACTGGTCGAAGACCCCGTTGTCCTTCTTGACGCCCCACTTCTCCGGGGCCGGCTCGCCGAGCGACTTGCCGTTGAAGGCCAGCACCCAGTCGTCCTTCTTCGCCTCGATCTTGTCGCCCAGGCCCGGCGTTTCGGTGTGCTTGAGGACGCGCACGCCGAGCGTGCGGCCGGCCATGTCCACCGCCATCAGCACCTGGATGTCGCCGCCGTAACCGCGCTCGGCGACCTTGAACAGCGCCGCCTTGATCTCGTTGCCCTGGCGGGCGCGATAGACGGTCACCGTTTTGCCGTCTTTTTGCAGGTCGACCGTATCCTTCAGGAAATCGTTGTCGGCCAGCCCGGCCGGCAGCACCTCCGACAGCGAATCACGCAAGTCCTTGGCTTCGGCCGCGGCGATGGCCGGCCCGGTGGCGCCGGAGACCACCGCCAGCGCCCCGCTGGCAATCAGGGCGACGAAACCGAGCAGCAAGGGCTGGTAGGCGAGTTTGTCGCGAATGGCGTCGAGATTCATCAGGCGTTCTCCGGAATGTCGAGTGGCTTGCCCTTGCGGTCGCGCCCCAGCACGCGCGGCTTGACGAAGCGGTCGATGACCGGCGTCAGCGCGTTCATGAGCAGCACGGCAAAGGCCATGCCTTCGGGGTAGCCGCCAAAACTGCGGATGACCCAAGTGAAGAAGCCGATGCCCAGCCCGAAGACGATCTGCCCGCTGGCGGTATTGGGCGAGGTCACGTAATCGGTGGCGATAAAGAAAGCGCCGAGGACCAGCGCGCCGGACAGCAGGTGCGACTCGACCGACAGGAAACGGCCGGGCTCGACCCCGTGGGCAATCGCCGCCGGGATCGCCACGCCGGCCAGCACGGCCAGCGGCGTATGCCAGGTAATGACGCGGGTGATCAGCAGGTAGAGGCCACCACAGAGGATGAGCAGCGCCGCCGATTCGCCGAAACTGCCGGCCCGCATGCCGATCAAGGACAGCGCCGGCCCCGCCCCGAGCGCCTGGCCGAGATCGATGCCGCGGGCCAGTTCGGTCTTGGCATGGCCGAGCAAGGTGGCGCTGGTCATGGCATCGGGCACCGGCAGGCTGGTCAGGAAAATACGCAGGCTGGCGACGAAATCCGGCGTCGCTCCCGCGCTCATCGGCAGCGGCGACACCCACTGGGTGAGCGGCAACGGGAAGGAGACAAGCAGCGCGACGCGGGCGACCATGGCCGGATTGAAGACGTTCTGCCCGACTCCGCCGAAAACCTGCTTGCCGATCACGATGGCAATAACGTCCGCTTGATGCGGGTGACGCCCATGAGCTTGAGCGACAGGGCCTCGAAACCGAGACAGGAAAGGATGGTCAGCAGCCACAGGAAGAAGGCCGGCCAGCCGAACAGCCAGAAGCCGTAGAGCGTGGCGGGCACCAGCGCCATCTGGACGCGGAACATGGTGCGGGTAACCGAGTTGCCGCCATGGGCGTGCGGCGAGGCAACCGGCTGAGCAGTCAAGGCGGCCGTGTTCATGCTGATTCTCCCTGGGCTTCTGCTTTGGCAGCTGCTTCCGCCGCGGCTTTGGCGGCAGCGGCTGCTTCTCGTTCGGCCTTGCGCTTGGCGTTGGCTTCCGCCTTTTCACGCGCCTCACGCTCGAGACGTTCCTGCCGTTGCAAGGCCAGTTTTTTGGTTGCATCGCCGCGCAGTTTGGCGCGGTCCTGCGCCGCCAGTTCGCCCTTGGCATGGACAAAATACTGGACCAGCGGGATCTTCGATGGGCAAACGTAGGCGCAGCAGCCGCAGGCAATGCAGTCCTTGAGGCCGAGGTCGATGGCTTCGCCATAGGCTTCGTTGCGGATGCGCGAACTCATTTCCAGCGGCAGCAGGCCCATCGGGCAGGCCTTGACGCAGGAACCGCAGCGGATGCACGGGTTCGGCTCCTGCTCGGCGACTTCGGCCGCATCGAAGGCGAGGATGCCGCTGGTGCCCTTGACCACCGGCACGCGCCAGTGCGGAATCTGCATGCCCATCATCGGGCCGCCCATGACGCGACGGGCCAGGCCGAGGCCATCGCCCTTGAGGCCACCGGCGAAGGCGATGACTTCTTCGGCCAAGGTGCCGACGCGCACTTCGATATTGCCCGGCTGGCTGGCGCAGTTGCCATTGACGGTGACCAGCCGCGAAATGAGCGGTTTGCCTTCGCGCACGGCCGTGCGCAGGGCAAGCGCCGTGCCGACGTTATGCACGATGACGCCGATGTCGGCCGGACGACCGTCAGCTGGCACTTCGATGCCGGTCAGGACTTGAATGAGTTGCTTCTCCGACCCCATCGGGTAACGCGCCGGGACAGGGCGAATCTGTACTTCGTCGAAGCCCGACGCGGCGGCCTGCATGGCGGCGATGGCTTCCGGCTTGTTGTCTTCGATGCCGACCAGCGCCACCTTGGCGCCGGTGGCATGGAGCATGATGCGGATGCCATCGATGATGCCGGCGGCGGCGTCGCGCATCAGGCGGTCGTCACAGGAAAGATAAGGCTCGCACTCGCCGCCATTCATGACCAGCGTCGTGACTTTCGCCTTCGAAGCGCCGATCAGCTTGACGGCCGACGGGAAGGCGGCACCGCCCAGGCCGACGACGCCGGCCGCAGCCACCCGCTTGCCGACTTCGGCCGGGTCGAGGGCAAACGGATCGTCGCAGCCGTGCAGATCGCCCCACTCGTCGGCGCCATCGGCGTCGAGGATGATCGCCGGCAGCGTCAGGCCGGAGGGATGCGGCGCCGTGATTTCGGTAACGGCGCTGATCGTGCCGGAAGTCGGCGCGTGGATCGGGGCCGACACCATGCCCTGCGCTTCGGCGATCAACTCGCCCTTTTTGACCTTCTGGCCGACCAGGACGACCGGCCGGGCCGGACCGCCCAAGTGTTGCTGCAGCGGCAGGTAGAGCCGGGCCGGCAGCGGCATGACACGCACCGGCTGATCGGCCGCCGGCCGCTTGTGGTCATCCGGATGCACCCCCCAGTCATCGCCGAGGAAGTGTTTGAAGAGGTTCATGAATCCCATGGCTATCTCACGCAGCGGCAGGTTTGGGCATGACCCAGTGTTGCAGGGTGACCGGCACCGGTTTCATGACCAGGGCCTCGGTCGGGCATTTTTCGATGCAGGGCAACCACCGCGATCTTCGGACCATCGTCGGACATCCCGGAGAGATCGACCGTCAGGCCGAGTTTGGCGGCAATCGCCGTGGCCAGCGCCTTGCCACCCGGCGGGCAGCAGGTGGCCGGGGCGGAACCGTCCACAATCGCCTCAGCAGCGCCGGTGCACCCCGGGAAGCCGCACTGCCCGCAGTTGGAGCCGGGCATCATGGCGACCAGTTCTTCGACGACCGGGTTGCCTTCGACCTTGAGAAAGCGGTTGGCGACACCGAGAAGGATGCCGAGCGCGGCACCGAGGAGGGTCAGGCTGAGGATGGCGGCGATCATGGTCATGCCTCCTTAAACGTTGAGACCGGAGAAGCCCATGAACGCGAGGGCCAGCAGGCTGATGGTGACAAACGAAATCGGGGCGCCGGCAAAGGCGGCCGGGACGCGGGCCAAGGCAATGCGCTCGCGCAGCCCGGCGAAGATGAGCAGCACGATGGTGAAGCCGAGCGCCGAGCCAAACCCGTAGAGCAGGCTCTTGAACAGGCTGAACTGCTGCTGCACGTTGAGCAGCGCGACACCGAGCACGGCGCAGTTGGTGGTGATCAGCGGCAGGTAGATGCCGAGCGACTGGTACAGCCCAGGGCTGCTCTTCTTGACGAACATCTCGGTGAATTGGACAACCGAGGCGATGACCAGGATGAAGGACAGGATGCGCAGATAGCCCAGGCCGAGCGGCTGGAGCAGCCAGTTGTCGAGCATCCACGAGGCGGCACTGGCCAGCACCAGCACGAAGGTCGTCGCCAGGCCCATGCCAAGGGCGCTGTCCACGCTCTTCGAGACGCCCATCACCGGGCACAGGCCGAGGAACTTGATCAGCACCACGTTGTTGACCAGCGCGGTGGAAAGCAGCAGTAGGAGGATTTCGCTCATGGTGTATTCCGGTCTTTTCCACCCACCTCTCTGCATAAGGCATGCCAATCCGCGCACAGGGCAGAAAACCCCACACTGATGCGGCCTCTACGGTCGACGCCCAATATCGGTGCATTTCCGCCAGACAAGAATGTCGCAAAGACGACAGCCATTTCGTCGCATTTCCCCCGAAACCCTGACAGCAAGCCCTCATCGGGCCTCGGATCCACGAGCGGCATGGTTTCTGCTAATCAATCCAAAACGATTCATTGAGGAGCTTTTCGATGTCGGCCACACCGCACGCCCAAGCCCGCGCCACCACGGCGCCGGAAACCGCACTGCCGCCAGAAGCCTATCGCCAGGCGGTCGACCAGGCCGACCTGGCGATTTCGATCACCGACGCCCGGGCCAACATCCTGTTTGCCAACGAAGCCTTCACCCGCGTCACCGGCTACAGCAAGGACGAGATCGTCGGCAAGAACGAATCGACCCTGTCCAATCACACCACCCCGCCCGAGCTCTACAAGGCCATGTGGGCCGACCTCTCGGCGCAGAAACCGTGGGCCGGCCGGCTGCTCAACAAGCGCAAGGACGGCGTGCTCTACCTGGCCGAGCTGAGCATTTCCCCGGTCGTCGATGCGGCCGGCGCAACGACCCATTTCGTCGGCATGCACCGCGACATTACCGAGATGCACCGCCTCGAACGCCTGGTCGGCAATCAGAAACACCTGATCGAATCGGTCGTCGATGCCGCGCCCATGGCGTTCGCCCTGCTCGACCCGACCGGGCGGGTCATTCTCGACAATCAGGAATACAAGAAAATGGTCAGCGACCTGCGCCTCAAGGAGCCGGCCCACACCATTCTCGACAGTGTCCTGCCGAGCTGGCGCGACAATCTGGCCGAACACCCGCAGGAATGCCTGGTCACCCAGCGCGAAGCCCGTGTCGACCGAGCCGCCGGCCGGCCGCGCTGGCTCTCGGTCACCTCGTCGATCATCGACATGCACAGCGATTGCGCCGACAGCTATTTCTGCGCCGACGGGCAACCCGGCCTGCTCGTCGTCATGTCCGACATCACCAGTCTGCGCGACGAGCAGGAGCGCGCCCGCGCCTCGGCCCTGCAGGCCGTGCTGGCCGAGGAAGAACGCACGGCGGCCATCCGCGAAGGCCTGTCGGCAGCGATCTTCCGCCTCGAAGAACCGATGAACGTGATGACCTCGGCCATTTCGGTGCTTCAGCGCCGCGATCCGGCGAGCGCCGCGATGCTGCAGGAAGCGCTGAGCGGCAGCCGTGAGCACCTCGAAACGCTGCGCCAGGTCATCCCGCAAAGCCCGCATGAAATCGTCGTCAGCGTGAACATGAACGAGATCCTGCGCGACGTACTCGAAGTCAGCACGCCGCGCCTGCTCTCGGCCGGCATCACGGTCGACTGGCAACCGGCCTCGACCCTGCCGCCGATGCTGGGTCGGCCGCTGCAGTTGCGCATGCTGTTCAAGGCGCTGGTCGACAACGCCATCGAGGCGATGAACATCAAGGGCTGGAAGCGCCGCGAGCTGTCGCTGGTCAGCGCACTGCGCGACGAGTGCATCGTCGTTTCCGTCATCGACAGCGGCCCCGGCATTCCGCATGAATGGCGGCACAAGGCTTTCGAACCCTTCTTCACGGCCAAGGGGGGCAGCGGCAAGCACATCGGCACCGGCCTGTCGCGCGCCCAGCAGGTGGTTGCCGACCATGGCGGCATCATCGATCTCGATGACAGCCCGAGCGGCGGTTTGGCCCGAGCGGCGGTTTGGCGGCGATTGTCGAATTCCGCGTCGATGGCGACCCGATCTAGGAAGAGCGACGAGAACAGCATGCACGAACACACCATCCACTCCCTCTCCGACGAATGCCCGCCGCCCGGCGGCTTCTGCCGAACGCACGAGCTGAACATCCAGTTGCTGGCAGCGCTCTACGCCGTCAGCCGGGTGCTCAGCCGCTCGCTCGATTTCAACGAAACCCTGCGCGACGTCCTGCGCGTCCTGCACGACGAGGCCGGCCTGACGCGCGGCCTGATCAGCGTTGTCGATCCGGAAACCGGCAAGCTCAACATCCGCACCATCTACACGCCGGAAGGCCCGATCCTCGACGACAACCAGTACGGCCCGGGCGAAGGCATCATCGGCCTGATCCTCGAAAAGCCGCGCACCATCAAGCTGGTGCGGGTCGCCGACGAACCGCGCTTCCTCAACCGCACCCAGGTCTATCAGTCGGATTTGCCCTTCATCGCCGTGCCGATCAAGGTCGGCGGCGACCTCAAGGGCGTCCTCGCCGTCCAGCCGGAAGCACCGGAAGACGGCCTGCTCGAGGAGCGCGCCCAGTTTGTCGAGATGGTGTCCAACCTGATCGGCCAGAGCCTCAGCCTGTCGATGGCCGTCGCCCAGGAAAAGTCCTCGCTGCTTGAAGAGCGCGACCTGCTCCGGCGCACCGTTCGCCACCAGTTCGGCTTCGACAGCATGGTCGGCCGCTCGGCCGTCATGCGCCGCGTTTTCGATCAGGCACGCATGGTCGCCAAGTGGAACACGACCGTGCTGATCCGCGGCGAAACCGGCACCGGCAAGGAACTCATCGCCAACGCCATCCACTACAACTCGCCACGCGCCCGCAACGCGCTGGTCAAGCTCAACTGCGCGGCGCTGCCGGAAAACCTGCTCGAATCCGAACTCTTCGGCCACGAACGCGGCGCCTTCACCGGTGCCGTCGAAGCGCGCAAGGGCCGTTTCGAGCAGGCCCACGGCGGCACCCTGTTCCTCGACGAAATCGGCGAAGTGTCGCCGGCCTTCCAGGCCAAGATGCTGCGCATCCTGCAGGAAGGCGAGTTCGAGCGGGTCGGCGGCAGCAAGACCATCAAGGTCGATGTCCGCATCATCGCCGCGACGCACCGAGACCTCGAAACCGCCGTCGAAATGGGCGACTTCCGCGAAGACTTGTTCTATCGCCTGAACGTCATGCCGCTCTTCCTGCCGCCGCTGCGCGAACGCATCGAGGACATTCCGGAAATCGCCCGCCACCTGCTGACCAAGATCGGCAACGACCAGAAGCGCAAGCTCAAGCTGACCGACATGGCCAACCGCCGGCTGGCCAGTCACGAGTGGCCGGGCAACGTCCGCGAGCTGGAAAATTGCCTGGAACGCGCTGCGGTGCTTTCCGAGGACGGCAACATCGACGTCGACCTGATCCGTTTCCCGAGTGTCCGCGAACGCACCAGCCCGCGGCCGCTGCGCACGGTGGCGCCCACGGTCAACCCGAATTCGGCGCCGAATCCGGAAATCGACATCGACGACCCGACGCTGACCGAAAAGGAACGCGTCATCGCCGCACTGGAACAGGCCGGCTGGGTGCAGGCCAAGGCGGCGCGCATTCTGGGCATGACCCCACGGCAGATCGCCTACCGGATCCAGACGCTGAACATCGAGGTCAAGCAGTTCTGAACCTGACCTGGGCAAAAAAAGCCCGACGGTAGCGCGGATGTAGCAAGGGCGAAGGATAATCGCCCCCAACAAAATCAGCATTTGCTTAAATAGGGGTGACGCATGCAGCGTAAGCCGTTCATTACGAGCGCGATCGTCGAGGTCGTTTTTCTCAATGTGCTGCTGGCCATTGCCGGCGTCGGCGGCATCGCATCGCATGGCTGGCAGTCCATGGACTGGCTGTGGCTCGCCTGCCTGCAGATTTTCGGGATATTCAGCGGGTTGTACTACCTGCACAAGCTCAGGGTCGCGCTGACCCCCTTGAACCACATTTCGCGCGTCGCCAGCGAGGTCGCCCGTGGCATCATCGGCCAGCGCATCCCGGATGGCGGCCGCCGCGACGAACTGGGCACCGTCTGCGTCGACGTCAATGCCATGCTGGACCAGATGGAAACCTGCTTCGCCAAGCAGCAGGAAGCCATGCTGGCAGCCAGCGACAACCGCTTCAGCGAACATATCGACAGCAGCGGTCTGCACGGCGTCTTCCGCGACGCCGTCGAACAGGGCAATGAATCGCTCGCCATCCTGATGCGCAACTATCACCACGAGATGCGCAACAACCTGCTGTCGCGCCTCGGCCAGCTCAATGCCGAGAACCTCTTGAAGAACATGCGCACCAGCCAGCTCGACATGCTCGGCATCGTCGCCGCCACGGATGAACTCGCCCGCCTGTCGAACGACAACGCGGCAGCGGCCCACGAGAGCAGCCAGGCGATCACCAACGTCGTCAATGCGATGAACCGCCTGGTCGCCAGGATCGAGGATACCGGCCAGGCGATTGCCGAATTCAACGGCCACCGCGAGGACATCGCCCGTTCGGTCAGCCAGATCGCCACCATCGCCGACCAGACCAACCTGCTGGCGCTCAACGCCGCCATCGAAGCCGCCCGCGCCGGCGAGCATGGCCGCGGCTTCGCCGTGGTCGCCGACGAGGTCCGCAAACTGGCAGAGGATTCGAAGAATGCTTCGTCGGCAATCACCCGGATCATGGAAACGCTGCAGGGCGACGGCCAACGGATGCTGACCAATTCCGACGACATGCGCGATATCGCTTCCGAATCGCGCTCGACCATCGGTGATTTCGATACCCGCTTCGCCGAGGTCGCCAGTTCGTCGGCAACGGCGCTCGACCAGATTCGCTACGTCCATGACGTCAGCTTCGCTTCGCTCGCCAAGATCGACCATTTCATCTACAAACAGAACGGCTACATGGCGATCAGCCACGGCGGCGATTCGGACAACGCCGCGGCCGTCAAGGTCAGCGAGACCGGCTGCCGCCTCGGCAAGTGGCTGACCAACGACGAAACCGTCGAAGTCTTCGGCAGGGTTGCGAGCTTCAACCGTATCGCCGAACCGCACCGCCAGGTGCACCAGAACATGCACCGCGCCATGGAATTCATGAACGAGGGCTGGGAAACCAACTACGGCGTGCAGGAAAAACTCTTCTCGTCCTTCGAACAAGTCGAGGCAGGCAGCGACGGCGTCATCGTCGCCCTCGACGAGATGGTCATCGAGAAGCACGGCAAGCACTAGCGCGGATTTGCCGGACGGTGCCCGCGTCCGCTCGGGGCAAAGCCGCCCTGAAAAACGAAAAGGGCCGGCACCTCGGTACCGGCCCCTGCTACCCGGCCCAGGCCGGATTCGACACTACCAGGCGCGCGCGCCCATCAGGTAGTTTCGGGTTTCCTGCCTGACCGGCTCGGCCGCAGCGGGCGGATCAGGCGTTACCACAACCGGTGGCGCCTCGACCGGCAGCACATGGTCGCGCAGGCGCAGAACCATGACGAGCAGGCTCTCGTCATCGGCCGCCTCTTCGATTTCGGCCAGGCGCTGCCGGGCATAGGCCGGATTCCGGACCAGGCTCTCGAGATCGACCGACTCCCCCAGGCTGCGCTTGACCTGCAATTTGTTGAGGATCGGGTAGGGCATTTCAGCGAAAATCGTGCCGGATGCGGCAGCGCACAAATAGTCCAATGAATTCAATCATCTAAACTTACGCACCATGCTATCGCCGTTTTCACCCGACTCGCCATGGTGCATTCGACGCCTGCCAGGTCCATTTATTGTGCATGGCACCAATTTTTCGGACCCAACCGCGGGATGGCGCGATTGTCGCAAAACAGACAACGCATGAATAATCTAAGCAACTGATTTAATTGACTTCGTAGCTGGCACTCCCCTTGCAATAGCTTAGGCATCAACCAGGAGAGCACTATGCCAAAACCGAAGAAACACGTCCTCGTCTGCGTCCAGGGGCGCCCGGCCGGCCATCCGCGCGGCTCTTGCCAGGAAAAGGGCTGCGCCGCCACCTGGCAGGCGTTTTCCGATGAATTCACCACCCGCAACCTGTGGGCCTCGGGCTTCGCGCTGACCAACACCGGCTGCCTCGGCCCCTGCCACCTCGGCCCGAGCGTGCTGGTGTACCCGGAAGGCATCATGTACACCGGCGTCAAGCCGGAAGACGTCGGGGTCATCATCGACGAGCACCTGATGTTCGATCAACCGGTCGAGCGCCTGCTGGCGCCGCCTGACGTCTGGGCCTGAGATCATGGAAACCGCTCAGCAATATCACATCGGCGACATGGTCTTCGCGGCTGAAGACATCTTCAACGATGGCGGCATGCCCGGATTCGACGATGAAGAAGCCTTGATCGTGCCGTCCGGCCTGCGCGGCGTCGTGGTGCATTTTGGCGTGGCCGAAATGGACGAAACCAAGGAAATCTATCTGGTCCAGTTTGAAAACGGGCCGGATGGCAGCCTCGGCGCGCCCATTGGTTGCCTGCCCGACGAACTGACGCAGGAAATCGGGACTGCTACGGTCAACCGGTAAAAATGGCCAAAATCGGAATCTTCTTCGGCACCGACACCGGCCGCACCCGGCTGATCGCCAAGCAGA
>PHCF01000026.1 GCA_002842145.1 Betaproteobacteria bacterium HGW-Betaproteobacteria-6
GCTGACCTCTTGCATGCCATGCAAGCGCTCTCCCAGCTGAGCTATACCCCCGCCGCGAAAGAAGGCCGCATTATAGGGACCTCATTGGTCCTTGTAAAGAGCCTTTCGCGATTTTTCAGAGATGTTTCGACAGGGCTGCGACAACGCGGTCACGGCCGATCATTTCGACCAGGGCGTCAACCGAGGGCGCCTGCGCCTGGCCCGTCAGGATTACCCGCAGCGGCATCGCCAGTTTGGGCATTTTCAGACCATGCTTGCCAATGACTTCCTTGATCAATGCGCTGATTGCCGGTGTTTCCCAGGCTACCGTGGCAAGGCCGGAAACAAAATCGGCCAGGGCGGGAAGGGCTTCTGCCGACAGGTGCTGGGTGAGCAACTCCGGATTGGGCGTAACGTGGCTGTAGAAGACCTCGACGGCATCGGCCAGCATGTTTAGCCTATTGCTACGGTCAACATACAAGGCGACCGCTTTTTGAAGATCAGGGCCGGCGCAGGTGTCGATGCCGCGCGCCACCAGAATGGCCTTGATCCGGGCGGCGAGATCGGCCGGTGGCGTCAGCTTCATGTAGTGCTGGTTCAGCCACAGCAACTTCTCGGTGTTGAACTGGGCAGCCGAGGCAGTGATGTGATCAAGGTCGAACCATTCAACGAACTGCTGGCGCGAGAACACTTCTTCATCGCCGTGCGACCAGCCGAGGCGGGCGAGGTAGTTGAGAACAGCCTCGGGCAGAAATCCGTCCTCGTCGTATTGCATGACCGAAACGGCACCATGGCGCTTCGATAGTTTGGCACCGTCGTCACCGAGGATCATCGACAGATGGGCGTAGGTCGGCGTTTCGGCACCGAGCGCCTGGAGAATGTTGATCTGGCGTGGGGTATTGTTAACGTGGTCGTCGCCGCGGATGACGTGGGTGATGCCCATGTCCCAGTCGTCGACGCAGACGCAGAAATTGTAGGTTGGAGTACCGTCGGCGCGGGCGATGATCAAGTCGTCCAGTTCGTTGTTGGCAAATTCGATGCGGCCTTTGACCTGATCATCCCAGGCGACGACGCCCTCTTTCGGATTCTTGAAGCGAACGACTGGTGGAATGTCGGCCGGCGGCGTCGGCAGTGTCTTGCCCGCGTCGGGGCGCCAACGGCCGTCGTAGCGCGGCTTTTCCTTTTTTGCTTCCTGCTCGGCGCGCAGGGCGTCGAGCTCTTCCCGACTGGTGTAGCAATAATAGGCCGTTCCAGCCGCCAGCATTTGCTGGATCACTTCCTTGTAACGTTCCATGCGCTGCATCTGGTAGAACGGACCTTCATCATGTTTCAGCCCAAGCCACTGCATGCCGTCGAGGATCGCCTGTACGGCTTCCGGTGTTGAACGGGCAACGTCTGTGTCCTCGATGCGCAGGATGAAGGCCCCGCCGTGACGTCGGGCATAGGCCCAGGAAAACAGTGCGGTGCGGGCGCCGCCAATATGGAGAAAACCAGTGGGACTTGGAGCAAAGCGGGTGCGGACAGGCTTCATGGGATGCGTGTTCTATGCTGGACAAAGGGTGCTATTCTAGCTGACCCGCGTTTGACCGGCTTGGCGACTTATGGTTAAATGCGCGCCTCTCAAGTGGGCGGTTAGCTCAGCGGTAGAGCACTGCCTTCACACGGCAGGGGTCACTGGTTCGATCCCAGTACCGCCCACCATATTTGAGAATCCGGAAACCCGCATAGCGCAAAGCTCTGCGGGTTTTTTGTTTTGGTGTTTTGGCAATGGGAAAGCGGGAACTGCTACACACTGATACAAAACGCTGTATTACGAAGTGCTACGCTGAGTTTGAACCAGTCGCGCTTGCATAGCGCCATGTTCGGGTTCTGCCATCAATCGATGGTCCAAGGGAATTCCTGTATTCACGCCTGATGAAGCTTAAGTAGGATAAATCACGTAACTACCACACGGGAGATTTGGCCGAATGAAAGTGAAGTCTTCAATCGAACGCGGTGCCCAGTACTTGTGCACCAAACTGGGTGATGTCGTAACAGCCATTGAACAAGTGGCGGTGGTCAAGGGAATGGCCATGTGGGAAGTCGAGCGCAAGATCGGCTCTGGAATACGGAAGCGCCTGATTGTTTCCGAGCGTTCTTTGGTTCCCCCCCAACTGTCTGCCGCGGGTGTTTTGGCGTAGAGGAGACCTGAAGTATGGCGAGTCTCGGCTATCAAAATAGACTGGACTTTTCGAATCAAGGGCGTATTCTGGAATTGAGTTCTGATAGATAGTTGGTTTTGTCAGAATGGGTTTTTTGTGAAAAGACTGGAGGCTTTATGGTTGATAGTCCGCCGCAGCTTGACGAGAAGACCGAGTAGCAATCCAACGGCAAATTGCCGAATGCCAGGGTCATCAGTGCCTTGGTTAGAGATTCAAGAAGCCCATGTTTAAATGCATGGGCTTCGTGCTTTCTGGCTACCGAACTATGTTGTTCAAGAGGCCTTATGTCAGGGGGCTTTTTGGTGATTATCCGGTGCGTTATCCTTGCCATAGAACGCCTTGAGCGTCGAATAGCGTTGAGCTCGGACATCGCGAATTCTGGACATCGCCTTTTCGACGGGGACTCCGAATTGCACCAAGGCTTCAACAGCAATCATCAGGCTGCCCTCCAGGACTTCGGGAATGACTTCAGTTGCTCCGGCTGTTTTGAGTTTGGCAACGGCAGACTCGTCGGCGGCCCGAACAATGACCGGAATGTCCCCTCTTTCCTGCCGGACCAGATGCAGAACTCGTTCAGCTGAATAGATGTCGTGGTAGGAAATGACTACGCCGCGGCAGCGGGCAATGCCTGCCGCCTTGAGGACCTCAATCCGGTCGGCGTTGCCATAAACAATGGTACCGCCCGGCGGTGGAGCTTTCTTGATTGTGCCGGGGGCAATGTCGAGTGCGATGAACTCAATGTCTTCATCCGAGAGGAAGCGGCCGATTTGTTCGCCGGTGCGGCCATAACCACAAAGAATGACGTGATTTTCCTTGCCAAAAGATCCGACGGCGATGTCGTGAATTGTTTTGGCTTTGTGTGCCCAATCCCCGCGGGCCATTTCTCCAGATTTATTGGCCGCCCATTCAATCAGGAACGGGGCAATAAACATTGAAATCAGCATTGCCGACAGGGTGAGCTGGAACACATCCTGAGGGATCAGTTTCAGTGTGTAGCCCAACTGGATCAATACCAGGCCGAATTCGCCGGCCTGCGACAACTGGGCCGCGGTTCGCAGGCAGACATCGAGCGGACTTTTCGAAAGTCGGGTAATTAGCAACACGACAACGCTCTTTCCGCCGATCAGGAGTACGACGGCAAGAAGGAGGGCAGGCAAGTGCGTGACGACATACATAACGTCTAGCATCATGCCGACGGTTACAAAGAACAGGCCCAGCAAAATATCGCGGAATGGTCTTATGTCGGCCTCGACCTGGTGCCGGTACATGGTTTCAGAAATCAGCATGCCGCCGACAAATGCGCCCAGGGCAAGGGAAAGGCCGGCTGCATGTGTCGCAAACCCTAGCGTAAGAACGATCCACAGCGTGGTCAGGACGAAGAGCTCTTCCGAGCGTCGATGGGCGACCGTGTCCAGGAGGATCTGCATGGGACGCCGCCCCAGGCCGATGAGCACGATCAGGATGGCGGTGGTTTGCAACATGGCCATGCCCATGGCTTCCGTCAGGTCCGCTTGTTGGCGAGCCAGGGCCGGAAAAAGGATCAGGCAGGGTACAACAGCAATATCCTGGAAAAGCAGCACGCCCATGGTCTGGCGCCCTGAGCGGGAGTGCAATTCGAAGCGTTCGGACAGCATTCTGGCGACGATCGCAGTGGATGACATGGCTACAGCCAGGCCAACGACCAGACCTACTTCCCAGTATTGGCCATAGCCGTAAATTGCCGCCAGTGTTGTGGCCAATGCCGTGAGGAGTACCTGGGTTCCACCAAAACCAAAGACAAGGCCTTGCATTGCCCGCAATCGGCTGACACTAAATTCCAGTCCGATTGAGAACATCAGAAAAACAACCCCAAACTCAGCCAGCGTGCCAACCTCCTCCGATTCGGCGAGGATGCCGAATCCATGTGGCCCTAGGGCGATTCCAACCAGCAAATAGGCCAGGAGTGAAGGAAGGCGAAGCCGACGGGCAATGAAGACGCCGGATGCCGCGCAGGTCAGCAAAAGAAGGATGGCAGGAAGATTGCTGTGTTCCATGGTGTCGTAGACAGAGGAGTTTTCCGCGCCGTCTTCATTACATGGCGCCGGAGTTTGGGTAATGAAGCCTGGATCCGCTTTTGCTGGGGCATACGGAAATCGACAGTATGACTCGCTTATAGATTTTAATATTTTTTGAGTATTGCTTGCTGGGGATACTTCTGGAATATTTTGCTGAATGGTGTAAAGTTAGTTCATGAATTCTCGTTTTGAGGTGAAGAAATGGCTATTCAATCAGTAAGTTCGAGTATCAGTGCCTATACAAACTCTAATGCTCAGGCCACGCAAACCCAGCAGGCGCAACAAGCTCAACAGGTAGAGAAGCGTGAGCCGCGTCCCGAAGAACGTGTCGAGCGTACAGAGGAGCCGACGCGACCGGTCAAGAATGCACAGGGGCAGGAGACTGGAACGCTGGTTAATGTGACGGCTTAGTAGGAAGTCGTGGTTTGTTGACAGGCAATCGGTGACGAAATGGCTGTAACGTCTGCATCCAGTGCTCAATCGGCCGGTAGCGGCCTGTGGGCGCAAATTCAGTTGCAGCAGGCGCGGCAGAATGCTGATCGGGCTGAGCAGCAGGCTGCAGCCTTGCAAGCCAAGGCGCAATCGGCGCAAACCGTTGCAGATCGTGCACAGGAAAATGCACGTTCCCTGCAGGTGCAGTCCAGGCAAGCCCATGGCGATGCAGCGCAGGCAAGGCTTGATCTGGCAACACAAAATTCAGTCGGTGAGGTGCAAAACCAGCTGGGTGGTTTGAGAACGCAGATTGCCAATATACTTGGCGCGGACACTCTCGGCAGTTCCACTTCCCCTGTAGTTAATACATCTGGCCAACAGACGGGAACACTGGTTAACGTGACAGCTTGAGTTGATTATCCGGCTGGCTTTCTCAAGGCGCTGCGGCGCTTTTTTTTTGCCTGCTGATTGGTGCAGGCTTTGGTATCGTTCTGCTTTGCCTCATATTGACTGACATAAAAGGAATTTGATTCGTGCATGAAAATCATTGGTGCGCCTCCGTGGATGCCACCATTCAATTGCGTACTGGTTGCAATCCGCTTGAAAAACATCGGGCGCAGGCGGTGATCGTCCATGCCGACGCATGGGCGCCGATGGAGTCCGTGGCCGATCCGCACGATATTCGTCAGGTAGTCGATTACGAGGTGATCTTCCTGGCTATCCGCGAACTGGAAAACAATGCCCACTGCGAGTGCTTGGAGTCGAGCATTCTTGATGTGATGGATGCTATTTTCGGCATGACCATCGTTAGTTCTGCCCGAGTTTCGATGCACAAGCCGCATGTCTATAACGGGCTGGGGATGCCCGCCATTTCGCTTACGCTGACACGCGAGCAATGGGCAAAGAGCAAACGGTGATCTCGGCGATTGGCGCCGTGTCGAGCAATGGCATGATCGGTCTCGACAACTGGCTTCCTTGGGACATCCCGGAAGAACTGGCCTATTTCGAACGTACCGTGGCTGGTGCCGCACTGGTCATCGGACGGCAGACCTACGAGTCCATGGAGATTGTGCCGGTCGATTCATTTATCCTGACCCGGCAGAGCGATTTTGCGCCGCGCTTCGGTTGTACCGCCGTTAACTCGATCAAGGCTGCGTTGCATGGCGCGCTGGCCACAGGCAAGCAGGTCTTCGTGATCGGTGGGGCAAGTGTCTACGCTGCAGCTTGGCCGTATTGCCGATATTTTTACCTGACGCGGATCGATGGCGATTTCACCGGCGATGTGCGATTTCCCGACGCCGTAAATTTGGCGCCTTGTCATGTAGATGAATTGGCACACCAGACTTACGTTGAACGCCGCAGCGGCGAATTGGTTTCCTGTCGTTTCCTGCGTTATGAGCAGCAAAGCCCGGTTTCGGTGTCGGCGAACTGATTGAAATTCCCGTTCTTCGTGCGCAGAATGTGAGGGAGGGGGCGTTAGTCAAAAAAGCAGGGGGTATGGGTGGATAGGTCTGGACGGCCTGGCTCACGTTTGTGGGCTTTGTTGTTTTCTCTCTTTTTCGCAGGGATCATCCTGTTCGGCTACAACCTGTGGTCGGCTCAGCGCGAATTGTGGGAAGGGGCGAAGGCGACCGCGCAGATGCAGGTTGAGTTGATCGAGACGCATCTCGATGCCACCCTGCGTCGCGTCGACGCCACACTGATAGATCTCGTCGACCGCCTGCCGATGGATGCCCTTGAACGAGACGCGGTTGCTGTTCGTCGTCAGGCTCTAGAGAGCGACATGCAGAGCTATCTGCACGTTTTTCCGGAAGTGGCCGGCTTCCGTGTCATCGATGCGCGGGGTGACGTGCTTTATATTTCCGGCGGGGGGGAATACGTCAACCTCCTTGATCGTGACTACGTCAAGGCGTTGCAGCGTACCAAAGACGATACCATCGTCTTTTCCGACGTCGTCATGTCACGGATTACCGGCCGGCCGACTCTGGTTGCGGCACGCGCCATACGAGCCGCCGACGGCAGTTTCCGCGGAGCGGTCAGTGCCGCCATTGAGCTGACCCACTTCAGCCGATTGTTCCAGTCGGTGCGTTCCGGGGGCAAGGGGGTATTGGTTATCCGGCGCCGCAACAACCATGTGGCGGTTGTCCGCGAACCGCCGATTCCGCCTGGCCGCGAGATTGGCTTCGCAGTGCCGCATCCGATGGTTGAACAGATCAGCCGTGGTGAGTCAGAAGGTACCTTCGACATGCTTGCGGAGGATGGCGTGCGGCGAATCTGCGCCTTCAGGGTACTGGCCGGTTATCCGTTCTACGTGGTCGCCGGGCTGGCCCGGGACGATGTAATGGCGGAATGGCGTGGGCGTGCCCTATGGGTTGGCGTGATCGGTTTTTCGCTGTTTGCCGGGCTGGGCGTGACGCTGGTCTGGGCCTTCCGGAGTCGGCGTCGCCAGTTTGTCGCCATGGAGGCGTTATGCGGCAGCCAGAAGCAATTGGGCGAAGCGCAGAGGCTGGCCCGGCTCGGTAGCTGGGAACTCGATTTGGTGAGTAATGAACTGATCTGGTCGGAGGAACTGTACCGGATTTTCGAACTGGACCCGGCGCAGGTGGTGAGTTCCTACAAGGTTTTTCTTAACCTTGTCCACCCCGATGATCGGGACCGGGTTGACCGGGTTTTTCGTGATTCGGTGGCGCAGCACCACGACTACGAAATCGAGCACCGGTTGCTCATGCCCGACGGACGCATCAAGCTTATTCTGGAGCGGGGAAATACCCACTATGACGATCAGGGGCAGCCCTTGCGTACCATCGGAACGGCGCAGGATCTGACGGACATTCGCCAACTGGAGTCGCAGATGCAGTTGCTGGGCAGTGCTTTCGAGCACAGTGGCGAGGCGATCCTGATCACCGACCGGGAGAACCGGATCATTACGGTCAATCCGGCTTTTACCGCGCTCACCGGATACGCCCTAGACGACGTCAAGGGTAAGAACCCACGGATACTATCAGCTGGGCGGACCAGCGATATCGAATACCACCGGATGTGGAACGCCATTGTCGATCGTGGCTTCTGGCAGGGCGAGATCTGGGACCGGCGCAAGGATGGCGGGGTTTATCCCAAGTGGCTGAGCATTTCGGTGATTCGCGATGAACTGGGCGGGGTGCGTGACATTTCGTCGGAGCGGGCGGTCGAGGCCAAGCTCGAACACATGGCGCACCACGATGTGCTGACCGGGCTGCTCAACCGTTTCAGCCTCAAGGAACGCCTTGATCAGGCGTTGACTGTTGCTCGCCGCGAAGGGGAGCGGATTGCCGTGCTGTTCGTCGATCTTGATCGCTTCAAGGTGATCAATGACACCCTGGGCCACCACGTCGGAGATGAGCTCCTGATTGAAGTCGGTCGCCGTCTGCGCGGCTGTGTACGGGAAAGCGACGTGGTCGCTCGTTTGGGCGGTGACGAGTTCGTGATCATGCTTTCCCGTGTCGATCACACCAGTTCGGTGGCGCTGGTTGCCGAAAAGCTGGTGTTCAGCGTTGGCCAATCCTGTTTGGTCGGTGGTTTCGATTTATATACTTCACCGAGCATTGGTGTTGCCATTTTTCCGACCGACGGGACCGATGGCGAGACCCTGATGAAAAATGCCGACGCGGCCATGTATCACGCCAAGGCAGCGGGGCGGAACAACTTCCAGTTTTTCGACGCCAAGATGAACGACTTGGCGCTGGATCGACTGAAAACCGAGCATGCGCTGCGTCAGGCCCTCGCTCGCGACGAGCTTTGCCTGCACTTCCAGCCGATCATCGATGTAGCGAGCGGGAAGGTGGCCAGCGTCGAAGCGCTGGTCCGTTGGCAACACCCGGAGCGAGGACTGCTGGCGCCGGGTGCCTTTATCGGTATTGCCGAGGAAACGGGGCTGATCCAGCCGCTCGGCGAATGGGTCCTGTGGACTGCCTGCCGTCAATTGGCGAAGTTTCGCGCAGCCGGCATTACTGGCCTCAAGGTAGGTATCAACATCTCTGCCATCCAGATGCGCAACGGCAACTTGCCGGTAGTGGCCAGCGGTGTGATTGAAGCTTATGACCTGAATCCGGGCGATCTCATTTTCGAGATCACCGAGTCGGTGGCTATGGAGCAACCGCAGGAGACCGTGCGCATCCTCGACGTCCTGCATGGCATGGGCATCATCATTGCCATCGACGATTTTGGTACGGGCTATTCGTCACTCGGCTATTTGCGTATGTTCCCGCTCCGTCACCTCAAGCTCGATCGTTCCTTTGTCGAGGAAATCGGCAAGGATATGGACGGCTCGGTGATTTGCGATGCGACCATCGGACTGGCCCATAACCTCGGCCTGAAAGTGGTGGCGGAGGGCGTCGAAACCCTCGAACAGTTCGAATACCTGCGCAGCCGGGGCTGCGATCTGGTGCAGGGTTACCTCTATAGCCCGCCGGTGCCGGCCGATGAGGTCATGACCTTCATTCAGCAACGTAATTTGTAGCTTTCAAATAAGGCTTGCGTTGGTGGATTGTTTTTCTTATGATTAAAACGAACGTATGAATCATAAGAAAACAGAGGCCACCCCATGGAAGTCCGTACTGTCGATACT
Organism: Betaproteobacteria bacterium HGW-Betaproteobacteria-6; assembly: GCA_002842145.1. Classification (GTDB taxonomy): domain Bacteria; phylum Pseudomonadota; class Gammaproteobacteria; order Burkholderiales; family Rhodocyclaceae; genus Azonexus. Next base: position 9,270 of record PHCF01000026.1, read on the forward strand.
CGTCAACGCATCCTCGATGCCGGTGAGCGCCTGTTCATGGCGCACGGCTACGAGGGTACTTCGATGCGCCAGATTACCGGTGAAGCCGGGGTCAATCTGGCGGCGGTGAATTACCACTTCGGCTCGAAGGAGTCGTTGATGCAGGAGGTTTTTCGCCGTCGGCTCGACTGGCTCAACGAGGAGCGCATGCGGGTGCTCGATGAACTCGAAGCCGAGGCGGATGGCCAGCCGGTCAAGCCATCGGCCATCGTCGATGCTTTTTTTGGCACCTTGTTGCGCATGGCCGGCGACGAGAACCGTGGCGGCATGACCTTCCTGCGCCTGCTGGGCAGGACGCTGACCGAGCCTTCGGAATTTATCCGCGCCTTTCTGGCCCATGAATACCAGGTGGTAATGGACCGCTACAAGGAGGCGCTGTTCAGGGCGTTGCCCGAGGTGCCCAAGGCCGAGATCGTCTGGCGCTTTCATTTCATGCTCGGCGCCACCTCCTACGCCATTGCCGGCACCGATGCCCTGCGTCTGGTCACCGACTGGCAGATCGAAGCCGAGGATTCGACCGATCGCCTGGACCGTCTGGTGCCACGTCTGATGTCCTTCCTGCTTGGCGGCCTGCGCGCCCCGTTACCCCAGTTTTGATGAATGCCACGGTCAACGGCAAAAAATGACCAAAATTAAAAAGACATAAAAGGAGATAACAGCATGTTCGACAACTTGATCCCTCTGCTCGGGGCGTTAGCCCTGGTGGCTTTGGCCGGGTTGATCCTGATTCGGCCCTTGCGTCGAAGCATCATCACCCGGCCCATTTTTTCCACCTATCGCAAGGTGCTGCCGCAGATGTCGGATACGGAGCGCGATGCACTCGAAGCCGGCACCGTCTGGTGGGAGGGTGAATTGTTCCGCGGTCAGCCGGACTGGCAGAAACTGCACGCCTACCCGCAGCCGAAACTGACGCCGGCCGAGCAGTCCTTTCTCGACAACGAATGCGAGGAAGCCTGCCGTCTGGTCGATGACTGGAAAGTGACGCACGAGCTCTATGACCTGCCGACCGAAGCCTGGCGCTATATCAAGGACAAGGGCTTCCTCGGCATGATCATCCCGAAGAAATACGGCGGCCTCGAGTTCTCGGCCTACGCCCATTCGCAGGTGGTGACCAAGCTGTCGACGCGCTCCTCGGCGCTGTCGGTTTCCGTCATGGTGCCCAACTCGCTCGGCCCGGCTGAACTGCTGCTGCACTACGGTACCGAAGAGCAGAAAAACCATTACCTGCCGCGTCTCGCCAAGGGCATTGAAGTGCCGGCCTTCGCGCTGACCAGCCCGTGGGCCGGTTCCGACGCGGCGTCGATTCCCGATGCCGGCGTCGTCTGCAAGGGGATGTGGCAAGGCAAGGAAGTGCTTGGCATGCGCGTCAGCTGGGACAAGCGCTACATCACGCTGGCCCCGGTGTGCACGGTGTTCGGCCTGGCTTTCCACCTCTACGACCCGGATGGCCTGCTCGGCGACAAGAAGCATATCGGCATTACTTGCGCGCTGGTCCCTTACGACGTGCCCGGCGTCGATACCGGCCGCCGTCATTTCCCGCTCAACGCCATGTTCATGAACGGCCCGACGCGTGGCAAGGACGTTTTCATGCCGCTCGACTTCATCATCGGTGGGCCGAAGATGGCGGGGCAGGGCTGGCGCATGCTGATGGAATGCCTGGCCGCCGGCCGTTCGATTTCGCTGCCGTCGTCGAACACCGGCATGGCGCAGATGACGGCCCGCGCCGTCGGTGGCTATGCCCGTGTGCGCAGCCAGTTCAAGATGGCCGTTGGCAAGTTCGAGGGCGTCGAGGAAGCGCTGACCCGTATCGGCGCCTACACCTACATGATGGATGCCGTGCGCAAGATGACGGCCGGCGCTGTCGATCTCGGCGAGAAGCCCTCGGTCGTTTCGGCCATCGCCAAGTACCACGTCACCGAACGCGCCCGTCAGGTGGTCAATGACGGCATGGATGTCATCGGCGGCAAGGGCATCTGTCTTGGCCCATCGAATTTCCTCGGCCGCGCCTACGAGCAGGTGCCGATCGGCATCACGGTCGAAGGCGCCAATATCCTGACCCGTTCGCTGATCATCTTCGGTCAGGGCGCCATCCGCTGCCACCCGTTCCTGCTGCCGGAAATGCAGGCGGCGCAGAACCCGGATCAGAAGCAGGGCCTGGTCGATTTCGACAAGGCGCTGTTCGGGCATATCGGCTTCACCATCAAGAACGGTTTCCGTGCCCTGTGGCTGGGCATGACCGGCTCGCATTTCGCTACGGTCAACGTCGATACGGCACCGGAAATGCGCCGTTACTACCAGCAACTGACGCGCTTCTCGGCCGCCTTTGCCTTCATGGCCGACATCTCGCTGCTCGTCCTCGGCGGCAGCGTCAAGCGTCGGGAAAAGCTGTCGGCCCGGCTTGGCGACATCCTGGCCCAGATGTACCTGATTTCCTGCACGCTCAAGCGTTACGAAGAAGAAGGCCGTCAGGCTGAAGATGCGCCGCTCGCCCACTGGGCGATCTGGGACGCCATGTACAAGGCGCAGCAGGCTTTCGATGGCGTCATCGCCAACTTCCCGGTGCGCTTCATCGCTGCCTTCCTGCACCGCTCGATCTTCCCGTGGGGCCATCCCTACGTCGTGCCATCGGACGATGTCGGCCATCAGGTAGCCAAGGCCCTGATCGCCCCGTCCGCCACCCGCGACCGGCTGACCGCAGAATGCTATCTGCCGCTGGTCGAGAACGAGCCGGTCGGCGCCATCGAGCTGGCCTTGCTGGCCACCCTGGAGGCCGAAGCCATCGAAGCGAAAATCCGTGCTGCCGAGAAGGATGGGCGGTTCGACAACAATCCGCTGGCCAATGTGCGTGACATCGCCATCGTCGCCTTCGAGACCGGGGTGATTACTGCCGCCGAGTACGAGGTCATGAAGCGGCGCAACCACCTGCGCGACATCGTCGTCCATGTCGATGACTTCCCGTTTGACTACGGTGTCGCCACGGCCAACAAGCCGGCCGAATGCCGGATGGCTGCCTAAGGAATCTCCGGCATGAGCAAAACGATTTATGTGGTCGACGGTGCGCGCACGCCCTTTTTAAAGGCCCAAAAGGGGCCGGGGTCGTTCGCAGCTTCCGACCTCGCTACCCAGGCCGGCCGGGCGCTGCTGTTGCGCCAGCCCTTCGCACCGAGCGACCTCGACGAAGTCATCCTCGGTTGTGCCGCGCCGTCGCCCGACGAAACCAACATCGGGCGCATGGTCGCGCTGCGTCTCGGTTGCGGGAAGAAGGTGCCGGGGTGGACGGTCATGCGCAACTGCGCCTCGGGCATGCAGGCCATCGACTCGGCGATTGCCAACATCCAGTGCGGGCGTTCCGAGCTGGTGCTGGCCGGTGGCGTCGATGCGCTGTCACGGGCGCCGTTGCTCTATACGGACGCCATGGTGCGCTGGTTTGCCGGCATGATGAGCATGCGTACGGTCAACCAGAAAATTGGCCATTTTTTGAAATTACCGGTGGCCGAATTGCTCAAGCCGGTGATCGGCCTCATGAAGGGCCTGACCGATCCGGTCGTCGGCCTGCTCATGGGCCAGACGGCTGAAAATCTGGCCTGGAAATTCGGCATCAACCGCCAGCAGATGGATGAATTTGCCGTCAAAAGCCATCTGAAAGCAATGTCGGCGCGAGCCGCTGGCTACTACGGCGAGATCGTTCCGGTCGTCGATAGCCAGGGCAAGGTCTACGCCGAAGACGACGGCGTGCGAGCCGATGCCAGCATGGCCGGCATGGCCAAGCTCAAGCCGTTCTTTGACAAGAAATACGGCAACATCACGGCGGCCAACAGCTCGCAAATCACCGACGGCGCTGCCTGGGTCATTCTCGCTTCGGAAGAAGCCGTGCAGAAATGGGGCCTCAAGCCGATCGGCAAGATCGTCGACAGCGAATGGGCCGGCCTCGACCCGGCGCAAATGGGCCTCGGCCCGGTGCATGCAGTGACACCGATCCTGCAACGCCATGGCATGGGTCTCAACGACGTCGATTACTGGGAACTCAACGAAGCCTTCGCGGCGCAGGTGCTCGGCTGTCAGGCCGCATGGAATTCGGACGAGTACTGCCGTGAACAGCTCGACCTGCCGGGCGCCTTGGGCAATCTCGACGATGACCGACTCAACGTGGACGGCGGCGCCATCGCCATCGGCCACCCGGTTGGCGCCTCGGGGGCGCGCATCGTGCTGCATCTGCTCAACGTGCTACGCAGGAACAACGCCAGGCGCGGGATCGCCACCATCTGCATCGGTGGCGGACTCGGCGGTGCGATGTTGGTCGAGGCGGTGGACTGAGATGCGGATCGGAATTGTCGTCGATTCGGCCTGCGACCTGCCGCGCGAGTTTCTCGACGCGCACGATGTGCTGGTCATGCCGATCAGTCTGCGCGTTGGCGACCAACTGATCGAGGACCGGCGCGACCCGCAGGAAACGCAGGCCTTCTACGCCCGGCATCTCGACCGTAAAAGCGAAGATTTTGCCGAATCGATTCCCTATTCGGTGACCCAGATCGAGCAACTCTTTCTCGACCGTCTGGTGCTCGATTACGACTACGTCTTCTGCCTCACCATCACCAGCACGCGCAGCCCGATTTTCGATCATGCCATGCAGGCCTCGCGCGCCATACTGACCAAGTACAAGGCCATCCGCCGGGCCGCCGGTTTGTCCGAACGTTTCGGCCTGGCCGTGCTCTCCACCCGCAACCTGTTTACCGGTCAGGCTGTCCCGGTTGCCGAAGCCGTTCGCCTGATTCGCGAGGGAGGCGCACCGAGCGCCATCGGCGAACGGCTGCGTCACCTCATCGAAAATACCCACACCTACCTGGTGCCGGCCGATCTTTTTCACATCTACAAGCGGGCTTCCAAGAAAGGTGACACCAGCCTTGGCTGGAGCGCCTACACGCTGGGCTCGTGGCTCGACGTCAAGCCCGTCCTGCATTGCCATCGCGACGTGACGAGCACGGTCGACAAGGTGCGTGGCTTTGCCGCCGGCGTTGAGCAATTGTTCGATCGGGCCGTGCGCCGGGTGGGCGAAGGCCTCGACGCGCCGGTGATTTGCCTGAGTTACGGCGGCGAGCCGGCCGCCGTGCGTGCCCTGCCAGGCTATGCCCGGTTGGCCAGCACGGCTAAGGCGCACGGCGTCGACCTGCTGGTTTCGCCAATGAGCAAGACGGCGGCTGTCAATGTCGGGCCGGGTGCCCTGTCGCTGGCCTTTGCCGCCAGCGCTCACCGTCCGCAATAAGGAAGACTATGGAACTGAATCTGCAACACTGGCGATTGACGCGGGATGATCAAGGCATCGCCGTCGCAACGCTGGACAGGGCCGGGGAGGCGACCAACGCATTGTCGGCGGCGCTGATGGCCGAATTGGCTCACATTCTCGATAGCCTCGACAAGGCGCCGCCGACGGGCCTGATCTTGCGCTCTGGCAAGGAGGCCGGCTTCATCGCCGGCGCCGACATCGGAGAGTTCTCCCAGCTCGATACGCCGGAGAAGGGGCGGGAACTGGTGACCCGCGGCTGGAACCTGTTCAACCGCCTGGCTGCCGTGCCCTACCCGACGCTGGCCCTGGTCCGTGGTCATTGCCTAGGGGGCGGACTGGAACTGGCCTTGGCCTGCCGCTACCTGCTGGCAGTAGACGAAGCCGGCACCAAAATGGGCTTGCCTGAAGTCATGCTCGGCATCTTCCCCGGTTGGGGCGGCATGCTGCGTTTGCCAAAACGCGTCGGCCCGGCGGCAGCGCTCGACATGATGCTGACCGGCAAGACCGTCGACGCCAAGCGCGCCAAGAAAATGGGTCTGGCCGACGATTGCGTGCCGCCACGGGTCATGGAAATGGCTGCCCGCCAACTGCTGCTCTCCGGCCTGTCGCGCCGGCCGCTGCCCTTCATGCAGCGCCTGCTGGGCGGCCCGCTCAAATCGGTTGTCGCCAACGGCGCCCGCAAGCAGGTGGCGAAAAAGGCGCGGCCGGAACACTATCCCGCACCCTACGCCATCATCGACCTGTGGGAAAAGTACGACGGCAACGCGCTGGCCGCGCCGGAGATCATCGACCGCATCATCACCTCGCCGACCGCGCGCAATCTGGTCCGCGTCTTTCACCTGCAGGAACGCCTCAAGGGCTTCGGCAAGGCATCCGACTTCACGGCCAAACGCGTTCACGTCATCGGCGCTGGCGTCATGGGCGGCGACATTGCCGCCTGGTGCGCCCTGCGCGGCATGACCGTGACGCTGCAGGACCAGACACTGGAACGCATCGCCCCGGCTCTCAAGCGCGCCCACGCCTTGTTCACCAAGCGTCTGCGCGAGCCGCTCAAAATCCGCGATGCTTTCGACCGCCTGCTTCCCGACCCGAACGGTGATGGCGTTGCGCACGCCGATGTCGTCATCGAAGCCATCTTCGAGAACGTCGAGGCCAAGCACGCCTTGCTCAAGTCGCTCGAACCGCGCATGAAGGCGGGCGCCGTGCTGGCCACCAACACCTCCAGCCTCAAGCTCGAGGACCTGCGTACGGTGCTGCAGCAACCACAGCGCCTGGTCGGCATCCACTTTTTCAACCCGGTGGCCATGATGCCGCTGGTCGAAGTCGTCGAAGCCGACCTGGCCGATCCGGCCGCCGTGCAAGCCGCCTGCGCCTTCGTAAAGCAGATCGACAAGCTGCCGCTGCCGGTCAAGAGCGAGCCGGGCTTCCTGGTCAACGCCGTGCTGGCGCCCTACATGCTGGCTGCCATGCGTGTGGTCGACGAGGGCATTTCGCCGGAAACGGTCGACGAAGCCATGCTTGCTTTCGGCATGCCGATGGGGCCGATTGAACTGGTCGATACCGTCGGTCTCGACATCGCCATGGCCGCCGGCAAGCAACTGGCAGGCGGGGCCGAGGCGCCGCGCTGCCTGATCGAGCGCGTCGAAAAAGGCCAACTGGGCAAGAAGAGCGGCCAGGGCTTCTACGACTGGTCGTCCGGCAAGGCTGCCAAGGCCGCTGCCGGCAGCGTACCGGCCGGTCTGGCCGAAAGACTGGTCGCGCCGCTTATCAGCCGGGTCGAAAAACTCGTCGCCGACGGCGTTGTCGGCGATGCCGCCCTGGCTGATGCTGGCGTAATATTTGGCACCGGATTTGCCCCGTTTACCGGCGGGCCAATCCACTTTCGGCAAGGACAGACGTAGCAGTGTTGTTTATTTCCAACGAACGTTTGAAATAGTGCAATTCAAACAATGTTTCACTCGCTTGTTTGGGATTTAATCGTAGTGGCAGTCAAGGGAGAATTCCTCCCAATAAAACAAAACAGGAGACAAATCTATGAACCAAACCAAGCTGCGCCTTATTCCGGCGCTTGTTGCCATCGCTTTTTCGGGCAGTGCTGCGGCCGCTGGCTTCCAGTTGCTGGAGCAAAATGCCAGCGGTCTCGGTAATTCCTATGCCGGCTCGGCTGCCGTGGCCGACAACGCCAGTACGATCTTCTTCAACCCGGCCGGTATGACGCAGTTGCAGGACCGCGAAGTATCCGCCGGTTTGGCGATCATCGATACCCAGTACCAGTTCACCAACACGTCGTCGTCGACGGGTGTGCTTTCCGGCAATAGCGATGGCGGTGCCACCGGTTTTGTGCCGAACGCTTACCTGTCGTGGCGGCTGAGCAAGGATATCTATGTCGGCCTGGGTATCGGTGCACCGTTCGGCCTGATGAGCAAGTACGACAACCCGTGGTATGGCGCCGCCCAATCAGTCAAGTTCGACATCCAGACGATCAATATCAACCCGTCGATCGCATGGCGGGCAAATGAGTGGCTGTCGATCGGCGGCGGCGTGAATTACCAGCAGTTGAAGGCTGAGTATGAGAGGGCACTTACCGTAACCAGCACCGCCGCTGCAGCGACGACGGCGACACTCAATCTGGATGGCAGTGCTTGGGGCTGGAATGTCGGTGCGCTGTTTACAATCACGCCGGCAACCAAGCTTGGTTTGTCCTACCGCTCGACGACCGAGTACGATCTGGATGGCGATTTTGAATTCTCCGGCCCGCTGGCGCAGATTTCCGGCGCGCCGCTGTTCGGTGCGACGGTCAACCGTTCAGCCAAGGCGTCAATCACGTTGCCCGATACCTGGATCCTGAGTGCGACGCACAAGCTTAATGACCGTGTCGAGCTGCTCGGTGATGTGTCGTGGACTGGTTGGAGCAGCATTCCCAAGGTCGACGTGATCAATGCGCAGACCACCGGCCTCGGTGCGGTGGACGGGAATATCGCGCAGACGCTCGATACCGATTTCCGTGATACGTGGCGTGTTGCCTTTGGTGCAAATTATCAGTTGAACGATGCCTGGAAACTGAAGGCTGGTATCGCCTATGACCAGACGCCGGTTAAGGGGGTAACGACCCGCCTTGTTTCGCTGCCGGATAACGACCGCACCTGGTTCAGCATCGGTGCCCAGTGGAAGCCGTCGAAGACAACAACGCTTGATCTCGGCGCTGCCTATCTACTTGTCAAGGATACCGAGATCGATAACAACCAAACATCTGCTGGTCGTGGCCGTGTCACAGGTGAATACGACAACCAGGCATTCCTCATCGGCGCCCAGTTTTCGATGGCCTTCTGATTCTTCATCATTCCTTGCGTACTTTGTCCCCGGCCAGTCCGGGGATTTTTTTGATTTTGGGCCAAAAAACCGGTTGACCGTGGAAGTCGCTGCTCTATAATTCAAACGTTCGTTTTATATTAACGAAGCGCAAAATAAGAGACTTAAAAGGAGATGCAATTGAACAAGTTGATCGTGAAGAAGGCAGCCGTACTGGGTGCCGGCGTGATGGGAGCGCAGATTGCCGCGCACCTTGCCAACGCCAATGTGCCGGTCGTGCTGTTCGACCTGCCGGCCAAGGAGGGCGACAAGAACGGTGTCGTTAAGAAGGCGCTCGATGGCCTGAAAAAGCTCGACCCGGCGCCGCTGGCCAGCAAGGGCAAGCTGAAGTTCATCGACGCTGCCAACTACGACGAACATCTGCCGCTGCTTGCCGAGTGCGATCTGGTCATTGAAGCCATTGCCGAGCGCATGGACTGGAAGAACGACCTCTACGCCAGGATTGCGCCGCACCTGGCGCCGAATGCGATCATCGCTTCCAATACCTCCGGCCTGTCGATGAATGCGCTGGCCCAGGGCTTGCCAGAGTCGGTCCGGCCGCGCTTCTGCGGCATCCACTTTTTCAACCCGCCGCGCTACATGCATCTGGTCGAGATCATCGGCACGCAAAGCACCGATGCCGGCACCCTCGATGCTCTGGAAACCTGGCTGACTTCGCGCCTTGGCAAGGGTGTCATTCGCGCCCTCGATACCCCGAACTTCGTGGCCAACCGCATCGGTGTCATGTCGATTCTTGCCGTCATGCATCACACCGAAGTCTTCGGTCTCGGTTTCGATGAGGTCGATGCGCTGACCGGCCCGAAGATCGGCCGCCCGAAGAGCGCCACCTATCGCACGGCCGACGTCGTCGGCCTCGATACACTCGCCCACGTCGTCAAGACCATGCAGGACACGCTGCCCGGCGACCCGTGGCACAAATACTTCACCAGCCCGGCCTGGTTGCAGGCCCTGATCGCGCAAGGCGCACTCGGCCAGAAGACGCGTTGCGGCATCTTCCGCAAGCAGGGCAGGGAAATCCAGGTGCTCGACCTCAAGGCGCAGGATTACCGCAAGTCGGCCGGCGAAGTGGCCGAGGAAGTGGACACCATCCTGAAAATCAGGAATCCGGCCGAAAAATTTGCCGCGCTGCGCGCCTCGCAACATCCGCAAGCCCAATTCCTGTGGGCCATCTTCCGAGACATCTTCCACTACGCTGCCGTGCAGCTTGAAAACGTCGCCGACAACGCCCGCGACCTCGATCTGGCCATGCGCTGGGGTTTCGGCTGGGCGCAAGGGCCGTTTGAAACCTGGCAGGCAGCTGGCTGGAGCGACATTGCGCAGGCGATTGCCGCCGATATCGCGGCCGGCAAGAGCATGAGCGCCGCGCCATTGCCGGCCTGGGTGCTGGAAGCCGATCGCACCGGTGTGCATATGGCCTTCGGTTCGTGGTCGGCCCGTGAGCAGCGCTATATCGATCGTTCGGCCCTGCCGGTCTATCAGCGCCAGCTGTTCCCGGAAACCGTGCTTGGCGAAGGCGCCTCGCGCCCGGAAAAATCCGGCGAAACGCTCTATGAGAACGATGGCGTGCGTCTTTGGGTGCTTCCTGCGGTCGACGCCGGAATCGGCATCATTTCCATCAAGTCGAAGATGCATACCATCGGCGACGAGGTGCTCGACGGCGTCATCGCCGCCGTCCGTCAGGCGGAAACGACATTGGACGGCGTGGTGCTCTGGCACGAAGCGCCATTCGCCGTTGGCGCAAATCTGGCGCAGGTGACGGAAGCCATCGTTGCCGGACAGTTCGATCTGCTGGAGCAGACCGTCGAAAAATTCCAGCGCGCTTCGCAAACGCTCAAGTACGCGCAAGTCCCGACCGTCGCTGCGGTGCAGGGTATGGCGCTGGGCGGCGGCTGCGAGTTTGTCATGCATGCCGGCAAGCGTGTCATGGCCCTCGAAAGCTATGTCGGGCTGGTTGAGGCCGGGGTCGGGCTTATCCCGGCCGGCGGCGGCTGCAAGGAGTTTGCCGTGCGCGCTGCTGACTGGGCGGCCCAATCGAACGTGCCGGGCGAAGTCTTCAATTTCCTGCAACCGGCCTTCATGACCATTGCCATGGCCAAGGTCGCCAAGAGTGCCGTCGAGGCCGTCGATTTCGGTTTTGCCAAGCCTTCCGACACCATCCTGTTCAATGCCAACGAACTGCTTTTCGTGGCGATCCGCGAAGCGCGGGCCATGGCCGAAGCCGGCTACGCGCCGCCACCCAAGGCCCGGGCCATTCCGGTCGCCGGCAAGAACGGCATCGCGACTTTCGAGATGATGCTGGTCAACATGAAGGAGGGCGGCATGATTTCCGCCCACGACTACAAGGTCGCCAAATCGGCCGCCATCGCCCTGTGCGGCGGCGAGGTCGAGACCGGCAGCCTGGTCGATGAAGAATGGCTGATTACCGTCGAGCGTCGACTGTTCGTCGAACTGCTGAAAACCCCCGAAACCCAGGCCCGGATCAAGCACATGCTGGACACCGGCAAACCGCTTCGCAACTAATCGGGCTGAGGAAAAATCATGAGCAAACAAATTCAAGACGCCTACATCGTCGCCGCCACCCGTCTGCCGGTGGCCAAGAAAAACGGCATGTTCAAGAATGTGCGGCCGGATGACATGCTGGCCCATGCCATCAAATCGGTTGTCGCCCAGGTGCCCGGTATCGACCCGGCGCTGATCGGCGATGTCATCGTCGGCTGCGCCATGCCGGAAGCCGAGCAGGGCATGAACGTGGCTCGCATCGGCCTGTTGCTGGCCGGGCTGCCGATCACCGTGCCGGGTATCACCATCAACCGCTTCTGCTCCTCCGGGGTACAGGCAGTGGCCGATGCCGCCAACCAGATCCGCCTCGGCCTGGCCGATGTGATGATCGCCGCCGGCACCGAGTCGATGAGCGTCATGCCGCAGATGATGGGCAACAAAATGTCGATGAACCCGGCCATTTTCGCCAAGGAGGAAAACCTCGGCATTGCCTACGGTATGGGTCTCACCGCCGAAAAAGTGGCGAACCAGTGGAAGGTCGGCCGCGAAGCGCAGGATGCTTTCGCCGTCGAGTCGCATCGTCGGGCCTGTGCGGCGATCGCCGCCGGTCACTTCAAGGCGGAAATTTCGCCCTATACCATCCGCGAAAGCCTGCCCGACCTGGCCTCTGGCGAGATTCGCATCCGTGAGCGCATCGTCGATACCGACGAAGGCCCCCGTCCGGATTCGGCTCTCGACAAGCTGGCCAAACTGAAGCCGGTTTTCCATGCGCGTGGTTCGGTGACGGCAGGCAATTCGTCGCAAATGTCCGATGGGGCCGGCGCCGTGATGCTGGTTTCCGAGAAGATCCTGCGCGAACACAACCTGACGCCGCTCGCCCGCTTTGCCGGCTATGCCGTCGGTGGCGTGGCGCCGGAGATCATGGGTATCGGCCCGGTCGCGGCGATTCCGAAAGTGCTGGCGCAGGTCGGCATCACCCAGGATCAGCTGGACTGGATCGAACTCAATGAAGCCTTCGCCGCGCAGTCGATCGCCGTCATGCAGGAACTCGGTATCGATCCGGGCAAGGTGAACCCGCTCGGTGGCGCCATCGCCCTCGGCCACCCGCTCGGCGCCACCGGCGCCATCCGTATCGCCACCGTCGCGCATGGTCTCAAGCGCACCGGCGGCAAGTACGGCATGGTGACGATGTGCATCGGGACGGGCATGGGCGCCGCCGGCATCATTGAGCGGATTTAAGGAAATCAGCATGAGCAAGCCATCTCCGTCGTTGCGCAGTGCTCGCAAGCTCGCCTACCTTAAGGTATGTCTCGCTTGTTGCGCGCTGGGCGCCTCGGATCTGGCTCACTCCCGCGAATTTCTGATTCCTGCGGTCAACCGGAAAAAAAGCCCAAAATTGAAATCATGAAACCCGCCTGGCTGGCCAAACTTTCTCCGACCTGGCGGGCGCGCATGGTGCGCCTGGGCTTCAATTTTCATCCGGCCTTTCGCGGTACCGGCGGGCGGGTGACGCATGTGGCGAAGGATTTACGCCACATCCGGATCTCCCTGCCGCTGAACTGGAAGACGAAAAATATCGTCGGTTCGCTCTACGGTGGTTCGTTGTTCGCAATCACCGACGGAGCGCATCCGATGATGTTGATGGCGGCGCTCGGCGACGGCTACATCGTCTGGGACAAGGCGGCAAGCATTCGTTACCGCAAGCCCGGGTTTTCAACGCTGCATGCCGATTTTGTGTTGACTGACGGGGAAGTGGCGGAAATCAGGGCCGAACTGGCCAGAAGTCCGGAGCTTGAGCGGACTTATCTGGTCGAACTCAAAGACAAGCAAGGCACCGTGCATACCGTCGTCGAACGCACGGTTTACATCGCCGATAAACATTACTACCGACAGAAGAGCGGTGGAGGAGACAAATGATGATTACATCGACAAGCGTCCGGAAGGCTGCGCTGATTGCCGCATTGCTGGCGGTTCCCGGACTGCATGCCGCGGAAGTGGCGGGGGTCAGGGTGGACGACACCGTTCGCGTCGGCAGCAGCGACCTGGTGCTCAACGGCGCCGGCCTGCGCAGCAAATTCTTTTTCAAGGTTTATGTCGGCGCGCTCTATGTTAGCCAGAAGGCAACATCGTCGACGGCGGTCTACGACAGCCCGCAACCGCGCCGCATGGTCATGCGCATGATGCGCGACCTCGATTCCGATTCGCTGAACTCGGCGCTTGATGATGGCTTGAAGAACAATCACAGCCCGGCCGAACTGGCTGAGCTGAAAACGCAGGCCGACCAGCTGGGGGCCATCATGAAGGGGATTGGAAAAGCCCGCGAAGGGGATACGATTGGCATTGATTTCTCCGGCGACGGGATCGCTGTCAGCCTGAACGGGGAAATGCGCGGCAAGGTGGCCGGTGCGGGCTTCGCAAAAGCGCTGCTCAAGGTCTGGCTCGGTGAGAAGCCGGTGGACGCCTCGTTGAAGAAGGCGCTGCTCGGTTCCTAGGTTGGCAACAGAGGAGGAGACAATCATGGAAAAAATCTGGCTACAAAGCTATCCGAATGGCGTGCCGGCGAACATCGACATCGACCACATCCCATCGCTCGTTGCCCTGTTCGAAACGGCCTGTACCCGCTATGCCGACCAGGTCGCCTACATCAGCATGGACAAGGCGATGACCTATCGCCAGCTCGACGAAGAGAGCAAGGCCTTTGCCGGCTGGCTGCAGGCCAAGGGGCTGCAGAAGGGCGACCGTGTCGCGCTGATGATGCCGAACCTGCTGCAATACCCCGTTGCGCTCTTCGGTACCCTGCGTGCCGGTTGCGTCGTGGTCAATTGCAACCCGCTCTACACGCCGCGCGAACTCGAGCACCAGCTCAAGGATTCCGGTGCGACGGCCATCGTCATCGTCGAAAACTTCGCGCATACGCTTGAGCAGGTTGTCGCCCATACGGCGATCAAGCACGTCATCGTCACGCCGATGGGCGAAATGCTCGGCCTCAAGGGCATCATCGTCAATTTTGTCGTGCGGCACGTCAAGAAGCTGGTACCGGCCTGGAAACTGCCCGGTGCCATCGGCTTCAACAGCGCGCTGGCTACCGGGCGCAGCCACGGCTGGCAGCCGGTGGTGCTGACCCAGGACGACATTGCCTTCCTGCAATACACGGGCGGCACGACCGGGGTTTCCAAGGGGGCCATGCTGACCCATGCCAACATCGCCTCGAACGTCACGCAGGCCTACAACTGGATCAAGCCGGTGGTGCGCGAGGGCGAGGAATTCATTGTCACCGCGCTGCCCCTTTATCACATCTTCGCGCTGACGGCGAACTGCCTCACCTTCCTGATGATCGGCGCCCGCAACCTGCTGATTGCCAATCCGCGGGACATCCCGGGCTTCGTCAAGGAATGGCAGAAGTACCCGGTGACGGTGGTGACCGGCGTCAATACGCTGTTCAACGCCCTGCTCAACAACGACGATTTCGCCAAGCTCGATTTCTCGACCATGCGCGTCACGCTGGGTGGCGGCATGGCGGTGCAGGGACCGGTCGCGGAAAAATGGAAGCAGGTGGTCGGCACGCCATTGCTGCAAGCCTACGGCCTCACCGAGACCTCGCCGGCGGCGACGATCAACCCGCTCGACATGGGTGATTTCAACGGCTCCATCGGCCTGCCGATTTCGTCGACCGAGGTCTCCATCCGCGACGACTACGGCAAGGAAGTGACGCAAGGGCAGGTCGGTGAAATCTGCATTCGCGGCCCGCAGGTCATGAAAGGCTACTGGCAGCGGCAGGAGGAAACGGACTTTGTCTTCTATCCGGATCGCTTCCTGCGCACGGGCGACATGGGTTACGTCGATAAAAAAGGCTTCGTTTTCCTGGTCGACCGCAAGAAAGACATGATCCTCGTCTCCGGCTTCAACGTTTACCCGAACGAAGTCGAGGAGGTCGTCGCCATGCATCCCGGTGTGCGCGATGTCGCCGCGATTGGCGTGGCCGACGAAAACTCCGGCGAAGCGGTCAAGATCTTCGTCGTCCGCAAGGATCCGGCCGTCACCGAGCGCATGCTGATTGACCACTGCCGTGGCCTGCTCACCGGCTACAAGATTCCGAAACACGTTGAATTCCGTGACGACCTGCCGCGCACCAACGTCGGCAAGATCCTTCGTCGCGCACTGAAAGAGGGGGCTTGATGCCGATTCCAGAATCACTGAACAGGAACCTCGCGCTGCCCGTCATCTGCGCGCCGATGTTCATCGTCTCCAACCCCGATCTGGTCATTGCCCAGTGCAAAAGCGGCCTGATCGGCTCCTTCCCGGCCCTCAATGCCCGGCCCAAGGAGTTGCTCGACGAGTGGCTGACTCGCATCAAGGCCGAGTTGGCCGCCGATCCGAAGGCCGCGCCGTTCGCCGTCAACCAGATCATCCACCCCTCCAACGAGCGGCTGGAACACGACATGATGCTGTGCGTGAAGCACGAGGTGCCGTTGATTATCACCAGCCTGTCGGCCCCGACGCAGATCGTCCCGCCGGTACATGCCTACGGCGGCAAGGTTTTCCATGACGTGATCAGCGTCCGTCATGCCGAAAAGGCGCTCGAAGCCGGTGTCGATGGCCTGATCCTGGTGTGTGCCGGGGCCGGCGGTCATGCCGGCATGCTCAGCCCGTTCGCGTTGGTCGGCGAAATCCGCAAGTTCTACGATGGCCCGATTGCCCTCTCCGGGTCGATCACCAACGGCAGCGCCATTCTCTCGGCGCAGGCCATGGGCGCTGATTTTGCCTATGTTGGCACGCGTTTTATCGCCACCGCCGAGGCCAATGCAGTCGATGACTACAAGCAGGCCATCGTCGATTCCTCGGCCAAGGACGTGGTCTACACGCCGTACTTCACGGGTGTGCATGGCAACTATCTGACCGCGAGCATCGTTGCCGCCGGTCTCGATCCGGCCAATCTGCCGGAAAAGGACAAGACCGCGATGAATTTCGGCGCAGCAACCGGTGCCAAGGCCTGGAAAGACATCTGGGGCGCCGGCCAGGGCGTAGGCACGATTGACGACGTGGTGCCGACCGCCGACCTGGTTGCCCGTCTGAAGCAGGAATACCGCGCTGCCAAGGCGGCGTTGTGCAGCAATCCATTCTGAAAATATAAAAGGAGATCAGCAAATGAGCGACTACCGCGCGCCCGTAAAAGACATGCGTTTCGTCATGGACGAACTGGCCGGTTTCAAGGAACTGAGCCAGATCGCCGGTTATGAGGACGCCACGCCCGACCTCGCCGACGCGATTCTCGACGAAGCGGCCAAATTTACCGGCGAAGTCCTTGCTCCGCTCAATCGTGTCGGCGACAAGGAAGGCTGCAAGCTGACCCCGAACGGCGTCACCACGCCGCCCGGCTGGAAGGAAGCCTACAAGGCCTTCTGCGACGCTGGCTGGAACGGCGTTTCGTCGCCGGCCGATTTTGGCGGACAGGGGCTGCCCGACACGCTGGGCGTCGCCGTCAAGGAAATGGTCTGCTCGGCCAACCTGTCGTTTTCGCTCGGCCCCTTGCTGACCACCGGCGCCGTCGAAGCGCTGATCACCTGCGCCAGCGACGAACTCAAAGCCATCTACCTGGAAAAGATGATCACCGGCCAGTGGACCGGCACGATGAACCTGACCGAGCCGCAGGCCGGCTCCGACCTGGCGCTCATCCGCTCGCGCGCCGAGCCGCAGGCCGACGGCAGCTACCGTGTCTTCGGCCAGAAGATTTTCATCACCTACGGCGACCACGACATGACGGACAACATCGTCCACCTCGTGCTCGCCCGCCTGCCCGATGCGCCGGCCGGGGTGAAGGGCATCTCGATGTTCCTGGTCCCCAAGTTCCTGGTCAATGCCGACGGTTCGCTCGGCGCCCGCAACGACGCCCACTGCGTTTCCATCGAACACAAGCTCGGCATCCACGCCAGCCCGACCTGCGTCATGGCCTACGGTGACAACGGCGGCGCCGTCGGTTACTTGCTCGGCGAACCGAATCGCGGCCTTGAGTACATGTTCATCATGATGAACGAAGCCCGCCTCGGCGTCGGTCTGCAAGGCATCGCCCTCGGTGAGCGCGCCTACCAGCAGGCCCTGGCCTTCGCCCGCGAGCGCAAGCAGGGGCGCGATGCCTTGACAGGAGAGGCGCTGGTTACCCTTGACAAGCATCCCGACATCCGCCGCATGCTGATGCTCATGAAATCCCGCGTCGAAGCCAACCGTGCGATGACCTACTACACGTCAGGCCTGCTCGACCGCGCCCACGCCGCGACCGATGCCGACGAGAAAAAACGCCAGCTCTACCTCGCCGAATTCATGATCCCCATCGTCAAGGGTGGCGGGACGGAAATGGGCATCGAGGTCACTTCGCTCGGTATCCAGATTCACGGCGGCATGGGCTTCATCGAAGAAACAGGAGCCGCCCAGCACTGGCGCGATTCGCGCATCACGACGATTTACGAAGGCACCACCGGCATCCAGGCCAACGACCTGCTGTTCCGCAAACTCATGCGTGACCAGGGCGCCACGGCCAAAGTCGTCTTCGGCGAGGTCTACGCTACCGCCAAGGCCCTTGGCGCCTCCGGCAAGCCGGAACTGCAAGCCATCGGCCAGCGCCTTGGCGTGGCGCTCAAAGCGTGGACGGACGCCACCGAATGGCTGGCTGCGAACGCCAAAACCGGCCTCTCCGGCGTGTTGACCGCAGCAGTCCCCTACCTGCATCTGGCCGTCACCGTCTGCGGCGGCTGGTTCATGGGCAAGGCGGCGTTGGCCGCTGCCGGCTATGTCGACCGGGATGAGGGCGATCAGGCTTTCTACCGGGCCAAGATTGCGACGGCCCGTTTTTATGCCGACCAGATGTTGCCGCAGGCGACGTCCTACGGTGAAACCGTCAGGGCCGGGGATGCGGCGCTGGTTGGTGTTGGGGACGAGGTCTTTTAGAACGCTGGCCGGTTAGTTGGCACGGGGTTCCGCGCTTTCTGGCATAGGAGCCCCTTCGTGAGAGCTGATTTCCGCGCTTGCGGCGCGGGCGTACTTTCTTCTTGCTTCGCCAAGAAGAAAGTAGCCAAAGAAGAAGGCGACCCTGGGATGAGGCTGGAAGCTTGCGGCTTTGATTGGCATGGGATTCCACCCTTGCGGGGCGTCTTACTTTCTTTTGCTTCGCCAAAAGAAAGTAAGCAAAGAAAAGGCGACCCTGGGTCGGTGCCGGCTGCGCCGGTTCCCTGTGCTACTCGAAAGGCCGGGCGGCTGTGGAACTCGGGGCTTCGCCCCTCAGACAGTCCTCGCCGAAGGCACCCGACCTTCCTGCGTTGCTCGGCACCTCTCAAGGGGCCCGATGAGGCGTCCACGCCCGACCGGTGGATTTCATTTTTGGGCTTTTTTTCCGGTTGACCGTAGTAATCGGTTTTGGGGAGCTAAATGCTTGCCCGTGGACGCCTTTCGGGTCCCCGTGGAAGGCGCTGAGCAACGCAGGCGGGCCGGGAGCAGTCGGCTGGCGTTGTCTGAGCCGCAGGCGAGTTTAGCCAGCCGCCCGGCCTGCCGAGTAGCGGAAGGAACCGGCAATGCCGGCGCCGCCCTTGGGGTCGCCTTCTTTTTGGCTACTTTTTCTTGGCGAAGCAAGAAAAAGTACGCCCGCCAGCAAGGCGGAACCCCAAGGTTCAACCACGGAACCCCAAGCCAAAAAAAGGGGAAATCGCCAATTTAATAGGCGATTTCCCCTTTTCCTGCGTGGCGCCCGTCAGGGCGCATATTCCACGATTACTGCTTGATCGCTTCGATAGCAACATCGATGGTCACGTCATCACCAACGTAGGGCGCATGCTTGCCCATGTTGAAATCGGTGCGCTTGACGGTGACCGTGGCATTGCCGCCGATGGCATCCTTTTTCGCCATCGGGTGCGGCATGGCCTGGTAGCCGGTGACCTTCAGCGTCACCGGCTTGGTGATGCCTTTGAGCGTCAGGTTGCCTTGGATGGACGTCGGCTTGTCGCCTTCGAATACGACCTTGGTGGACTTGAAGGTGGCGGTCGGGTACTTGGCGGTGTCGAGGAAGTCTTCACCCTGGATGTGCTCGTTGAAGGTCTCGGAGCCGGTGCTCACCGACTTGGTATCGATGACGAGGTCGATCTTGGCGGTCTTGGCAACCTTGTCGAGGACGATGGTGCCGGTGGTCTTGTCGAAGCGGCTGAGCTGGACCGAGTAGCCGAAGTGGCTGTACGAGAAGCGCGGGAAGCTGTGCGTGCCGTCGAGCGTAAAGGTTTCCGGGGCGGCCAGGGCCGGGGTGGCGGCAGCGACGGCGAGGGCGAGGGTGGCGAGTTGCTTTTTCATGGTGATTCTCCTGTTGAGGTTGGGGTTTTATTTGCTGGAAGCGGTGATGCGGAACTTGATCAGGACGTCGTTGGCGACGATGTCGAACTTCGCCCAGGCGCCTTCGCCGATGGTGAAATCAGCGCGGCGGATGGTGAAGGCGCCGTCGAAGACACCAACGTTGCCTTGCGCCGTGAAGGTGGCGGGGACGACGACATCCTGGACTTTGCCCTTGATGGTCAGCCGGCCGGCCACTTCGTACTTGTTGCCGCCGAGCGCCTTGACGTTGCCGGAAACGAATTGGGCGGTCGGGAAGGCCTTGGTGTTGAACCACGCCTTGCCGGCGACTTCCTCGTCGCCTTCGGTGGCGCCGGTGTCGACGCTGGCCAGTTCGACCGCGAAGCTGGCCTTGGCGGCAGCCGGTTTGGCCGGGTCGAAATTCAATTGGCTGGAAAACTTCCTGAATTTCCCGTCGACCGCAACGCCCATCTGTTTGTAGACGAAATTGATGGCGCTTTTGTCGGACTGGACCTGGGTGTATTCGACGGCATGGGCGGCCGGAATCAAGGTTGCGAAGGCAAGTGCAAAGGCGAGGCGTTTCATGTTCAGTTCTCCTTGGAGTGGCGGGGGGCCATGCGAATCAGGATGTCGTCCTTGTCGATGAAGTGATGTTTCAGGGCGGCGCCGATGTGGCCGGCCAGCACGGCGACGAAAAGCAGGTTGAGGCTCATGTGGACGGTCTGCAGCAGATCGCCGACTTCCTTGTTCTTGTCGAGCAGGTCGGGGATGGGCAGGACGCCGAACCAGACGGTCTGGAATCCCTTGGCCGAACTCATCAGCCAGCCGGACAGCGGGATGGCGAGCATCAGCCCGTAGAGGGCCAGGTGACCGGCATGGGCGGCGAATTGCATGAGCTTCGGCATGCTCTCGGGCAGGGCCGGCGGGCGGTGCGTGAAGCGCCAGAGCAGGCGGAAGCCAACGAGCAGGAAGGCGCTGACGCCAGCCCATTTATGCCAGGAATAAAGCTTCAGCTTGTCCGGCGAAAGGGGCAGATCATGCATGTAGAAACCGAGCGCCAACAGGCCGAAGAGCAGGATCGCCATGAGCCAGTGCAGAAGCTTGGCGGTGCTGGTGTAGTGTTGGGTTGCCACGGTCAACCTCCGTTTTGGGGCAAAAATGAATAGGCATCCATGGCGATGACGTAGTCGTCGATCCCGGCATGGAAGCGCGTGGCTTCGGCGTTTTCGCCGCCGGCACCGAGTGCGACATACAAGGGCAGCAAATGTTCGTCGCTCGGGTGGGCTTGCGCGCCGCCCGGCGCTTGTCGGCGGTAGTCGAGCAAGGTATCGATGTTCCGGGCGCGAAGATTGTCGGCCAGCCAGTTGGTGAACTGACGGACATAGCTGGGCGTCTGTCCGCCGCTGCGGGCGGCCAACTGGTAGTCGCGCAGGTTGTGGGTCAGGTTGCCGGAGGCGATGACGAGAAAACCCCTGGCCGTGAGCGGGGCCAGCGCCTGACCCAGTTTGTAGGCTTGCAGCGGGCCGCCGCGACTCTGGATGGAGAGCGGAATGACCGGCACTTCGGCATCGGGGAACATCAGGCGCAGCGGAACCCAGGCGCCATGGTCGAGGCCGCGTTCGGCATCGGTGGCGACCGGCAGCCCGGCGCTCTTCAAGGCCGCGACGACCTCTTCGGAGGCCTCGCGGCAGCCGGTGGCAGGGTAGCGGATTTCGTACAGTTCATCCGGGAAACCCCAGAAGTCATGGATGGTTTCCGGGCGTTCGGCAAAGCCGACGGTCGGCGCCGCGGTATCCCAGTGAGCGCTGACGATGACGATGGCGCGCGGCAGGGCCAGCGATCCGGCCATCGCCGACAACGCGGCGCCGGCAGCCCCCGGGCGCAGCGCAAAAGTCGGCGCGCCGTGCGGAACAAAAAGGGCGGGTTGAATCTGTGTCATTGCTGCAACTCCTGTGTCGATGGGTGCACTCTAGGCCGGTTATTTGGAACGAAATAGCCGACAATGTGCAAATTACTATTGCCAGAGTTGCAACAATGGACAGGCTGGATGCGATGAAGCTTTTCGTTCGGGTGGCCGAGTTGGGCAGCTTTTCGGCCGTGGCCCAGCAACTGGGCATTGCCCGCTCGGTGGTGACGCGGCAGATCGCCGCGCTCGAGGCGCATCTCGGCGTCAAACTCATGGTGCGCAGTACGCGCCGGCTGGCGCTGACCTCGGGCGGCACGGCCTACCTGGAGAAATGCCGGGTCATTCTCAATCTGGTCGAAGCCGCCGAAACCGGCGTTGCCGAAGAGCGCCTGACGCCGCGCGGCAATATCCGCATCAGCCTGCCGCTCAGCTACGGCATGAAACGGCTGGCGCCCATCCTGCTCGATTTTTCACAGCGCTATCCGGAAGTTTCGCTCGACATGGATTACAGCGACCGCCGGGTGAATCTGATCGAGGAGGGCATCGACCTGTCGATCCGCATTACCCGGCGGCTGGAGCCCGGTGACGTCGCCCGCAAGATCGGTTCCAGCCGCCTGTTGGTCGTTGCCGCCCCGGAATATCTGAGCCGCCACGGTCAACCGGAAAAACCGGCCGATTTGGCAAACCACGTTTGCCTTGGCTACACCAACGCCGGCAGCAGCCTGCTCTGGCAATTCATGGTCGACGGGCAACTGGAAAGCTTCCATATCCGCAGCCGCCTCAATGCCAACAACGGCGACGTACTGACCGAAGCGACGGCCCAGGGGCTGGGGATCAGCTGCCAGCCGGATTTCATTGCCGACACTTTTCTGGCCAGCGGCCGGGTCGTCGAAATCCTGGCCGACTATCCGATTCCCGAACTTGGCATCTATGCCATTCTGCCCAGCAACCGCCATGTCCCGCACCGCGTCAGGGTCTTGATGGAATCGCTGGGCGAGCGCCTGGCCGCGCCTTAGGCCAACAGGGAACAATTCTTTACCGATTCATGTCAGCCTTCATATTCACTACGCGTTAAGATTCATCAGCCGCCGATCCTTGCGGCTGGCATATCGCGTCATTTGAAAGGACAGTGAACAATGGGAATCGTGTGGACCATCCTCGTCGGCCTCGTGGTCGGCGTTATTGCCAAGCTCCTGCATCCCGGCAAGGACAATATGGGTTTTATCGCCACCGTGCTCCTCGGTATTGGCGGTTCATTCGTCGCCGGCGTGATCGGCCAGGCCATGGGCTGGTACCGGGCCGGCGAGGGCGCCGGATTTGTCGCCTCCGTCGTCGTTGCCATCGTCCTGCTGGTGGTCTACGGTCGCTTGCGCGACGGGAGCCCGGAATGAAGAAATGTCTGGTAACAGTGCTGGTCGGCGCCCTTTTCGCCGCAACGGCCCAGGCCGGCGCGCTGGTCGATCTGTCGGCCCAGGCTAGTCGTCCGGCGGCCAACGACATGGTGCGGGCCAGCGTGTACAGCGAGGCCAGCGGCAAGAATCCGGCTGAACTGGCCCAACGCGTGAATGCCGACATTGCCGAGGCCCTCAAGCTGATTCGCAGCAAGGATGGCATCTCGGTCAAGAGTGGCCAGCAGTCGACCTATCCCGTTTACAGCCAGGGCCAGAAGATCGACGGCTGGCGGATGCGCAGCGAGTTGGTGCTGGAGTCGAAGGACCAGGAGGGCGTTTCGGCCCTGCTCGGCAAGTTGCAGCAAATGCGCTTGGCAGTCGGCGGCGTCAGCATGTTGCCGTCACCCGAAACCCGGCGCAAGGCCGAAGACGAAGCCACCCGCGAAGCGATTGTTGCCTTCCAGAGTCGCGCTGCGGTGATCGCCGACCAACTCGGCAAGGGCTGGAAGATAAAGCAGCTCAATGTTCAGCAGGGCGGCGGCATGCCCATGCCGATGCTGCGCGCCGCCCGTGGCGTGATGATGGCGGCAGAAGCGGCGCCGGCGCCGCTGGAGGCCAGTGAAAGCCTGGTGACGACCAACGTTGGCGGGCAGATTGAGCTGGCCGACTGAATCCGGCCGCTGTTGACTTGACGTAGAGCACCCGGCCGGGCGAGTGCTACGGTCAACCGGAAATTTCGCCCGAATCTGAAATGTCGCGCCGGTTCGGCTTGATTCGGGAAAACCCCTTTTATAACAAGGGTTTTAGACGAGGGGAAAACAATTCTTCCGACTGGCAATGCACTGTGAATTTGTTCACAGACGCCTTGCAACGCACAGCGCAGAATGAACCCGTCGATTCAGGAAAACAGAAAAATGTCCATCTCCAGCACCAAGGCAAGCCCGACACAGACTGGCAGCAGAATGGCCAGCAAGGGCAATGCGCACGCCGGCGACATCGATCTGTCGGTGTTCAATCTGCGCGACACTTTGAGCAACATCACGGTTCGCGAGGCAAACTTCAGCGAATTTCTCTCGGCGCTCAAGCAGTTCGGCTCACCCGCCACGAAGCAGTAAATTCGCCGGGCGGCAACTGCAGGCGGGGATGGTGCCCATGGGCAGGATCGAACTGCCGACCTCTCCCTTACCAAGGGAGTGATGGGCAACCTGATGCTCCTGACGGGGCCAAAGCAAGCGTTGGCTACCTTGTTTTTTCCTGATTCGATCCGTCGGATGTCATCAGAAATACCGTCGATTGCTATGCGCCTGGGCTTCCGATCCATGTCGAAAACCGGTAACGCGACTGGTGATCACGTTCAGGCGGGGCGCATTGTAACAGCGTAAAGGCCGTCGTGTCCGGGAAATTGGCGCTATCCGGAAAAATCGTCGATCCACCGCTTGGTCCGGCCATTCGCGCACCCCGGCATGCCCGCGCCACGTCAATAGGCATACTGGTCCTTGAAGACGACGGTGACGGTCTTGAGGATGATGTAGAGATCCAGTCCCAGTGACCAGTGGCGCAGATAATCCAGATCACAGTCCACGCGCGCCTTCATCTTGTCCAGCGTATCCGTTTCGCCGCGCAGGCCGTTGACCTGCGCCCAGCCGGTAATGCCCGGCTTGACCTTGTGGCGCACCATGTAGCCGTTGATCAGCTTGCGGTATTGCTCGTTGTGGGCGACGGCATGCGGCCGGGGGCCGACGATGCTCATGCGCCCCTGCAGCACGTTGATGAACTGTGGCAACTCGTCGAGCGAGGTTTTGCGCAGGATGCCGCCGAGGCGGGTAATCCGCTGGTCGCCTTTGCGGGCCTGGGTGATCTGGGCGCCATCTTCGCAGACCGTCATCGAACGGAACTTGTAGACGACGATTTCCTTGCCGTCCAGTCCGTAGCGGCGCTGCTTGAAGATGACCGGGCCCGGCGAAGTCAGCTTCACCCCGCAGGCGATGCCGAGCAGCAGTGGCGATAGCATGAGCAGAATCAGCAGTGACAGGACAATGTCCGATAGCCGCTTGGTCAGCCCATTTTTTCCGGTAAACGGCGTTTCGCAGACAGAAACCACCGGCATGTCGCAGACTGTTTCCATGCGGCTCTGGATTATGTCGGTGACGAACAGGTCGGGCACGAAATAGATCGATGCCGTTGTATCGCGCAATTCGTCGAGCAGCCGCATGATGCGCGGTTGGGTAGCCATCGGCAGCGAAATGTAGATGAGATGGATCTGCTCCCGATTAACGTATGCGGAAGCTTCACTGATCCGGCCAAGCAGCGGGCGGTTGTGGCCTATGGCATGCAGGCGCTCCAGGTTGCGATCGTCGAAAAAGCCCTGCACTTGCAGATCGCTGTACGGGCTCTCGGCCAGGCGGCTGGCCAACTGCGAGCCTTGCTCGTTCATGCCGATGATGATCGCCCGCTTGGTGCCCTGGGCCCTGAGCAGGAGCGGCGCGGCGAGACGCAGTACGGCGTTGGCGACAATCTGGCTGAGCGGCGCCGCCCACAGCCAGGTCACGATGGCATGGGCCGGATACAGGCTGAGGCCCTTGGTGGCGTAGCCGAAAAAGAAAATCAGCGTGGCCAGGAACAGCCAGCCCGAGATGATGCCGATGACGCTGCGCCCGAACGATTCCTGAAGACGGGGCTGACCCGGAAAGGTCAGCGCAAAGGCCATCAGCGAGAGAATCATGTAGGGCAGGGTGAGTTCCCCTTCCTCCATGAATCCGATCACCCAAACCGAGAAGGTCAGGACGATCGGGTCGAGCATCACCTCGATCAGGTTGATCAGGTTGTCGCGCCCGACGTGCAGGCTGGCCACCCGGCCAAAGCGCGAAGTACTCCCGAGGTGGGGGGGGGCCACGACGGTCGTGGCAGGCGGACAAGCGTCGGAAACGATGGTGGTCATGGTTCGATTCTGCATAAGCAATAGCGCAAGTACCGGCGCTCTGGCGGCCGGTTCATACACAAGTCGATCCAGCTTATTCCAGGTGCGTTAAATATTTGTGAAGCTCGCCATGTTGTTTGCTCCGGGGCGAAACGAGAAGGGCCGGAAATCGCCCGGCCCTTCTGTTTTGACGCGTCACTTTCAATGACGTCGTCTGTCGCTCTTCGATCAGAAAACGAAGTTGCCGGGGATTACCGCCGCGCAGCTCTGGTTCTTCAGCAGCACGAGGTTGCGACTGACGGAGCTACCGGTGGCATCGGGATCAATGCCGATCAACGCGCTGCCACCCACCATCTTGCAGGTAACGTAGCCGGCCGCGATGGGGGCCGTGCTGGCGATGCCGGTCGACTGAAGCAGCTGGCTGAGGACGATGCGGTCGACGCCAGGCTGGAAGTCGGTGATGGTATCGACCCCGTCACGCAGGCTGGCGAACACGAACTGGTCGGCACCACCGCCGCCAGTCAGCGTGTCGGCCCCGATGCCGCCGCTGATCACGTCGTCACCGGCCGTGCCGACCAGCGTGTCTCGGCCTGCCGTGCCGCCGATCTGGTTGAGCAGATTCAGGCCGATCAGCACCGGGTCGTGGTCGGACGAGCGATAGACCGTGTTCGAGTAGTAGTCCGGTCCGCATGTGGCGCAGGCGGGCTGCTTGTACTCGGTGTTGTAGTCGATGATTGCCGGCTCGTCGGCGTTGATGCGCCAGTGCCTGGCACCGGCGATCTGGGCACTCAGACTGGGAGTGGCCAGGGCGTGATCGAGATAGCCGGCTTCGCCATCGAAGACGTAGGAGTAGCCGAAGCTGTCGAAGCGGGTGACCTGGTCGACATAGCCGTTGGCAGTGAAGTCGAGGATGGGGTCTTCCTTCCCATAGGAATTCAGGTCGCCGATGACGATCACATCGCTGTCGCCGCTGCCCGCCTGAAGGTTCTGCACGGCGTTGCGCAAGGCTTGGGCCTGTTGAGTGCGCAGGTCGTTCCAGCAGCCCTGGCCGCCGCCCTGGTCGGCATCGGCGCCGGAGGCCGGGCAGCTGCCCTTCGACTTGAAATGATTGACCACGACGCTGAACTTCTCGCCGTTGGCAGCGGCGAAGGTTTGCATGAGCGGCGGCCGGCTGTGGATCGGATCGGCATCCGAAATTGCCTCGCCAATCGGGTTGACCGTAGCATTCTTGTAGATCAACGCGACGCGGATGGCATCGTCGCCTGTGCTGCCGTTGATGTTCGTCACGGCGCTATAGACCTTGCTGCCGTAAGCCGCATTCAGGGCGGAGACCAGATTTTGCACGGCAACGCTGGCGTTGTTCTGGATTTCCATCAGGCCGACCACGTCGGCATTGAGCGCCTTGATGGCATTGACGATCTTGGCCTGCTGGCGGGTGAATTCTTCGGCGTTGTTGGCGCCTCGGCAATTGGCCGCTGCCGTGGACCCGCCCAGGGAACAACCCTGGCCGCTCTGTCCATCGGCAGTCTGGCCGTTGGTGAAGGTGGTGAAGTAGTTGAGGACATTGAAGCTGGCCACCTTGACGTTGCCGCCGACGGCATCCGGCACGGTCGTGCGCGGGTTGCTGCGGGTAAAGACCGGCGCAGTCGTCGGGTGCAGGCGGTAATCGCCAAGTCCGGTGTTGCTGCTGGTGGCCAGGCCGTAGTCGATGACCCCGGTGAGGCCGTCTATGGTGTCGCCGGCCCGCACCGTGTTGTCGGCGCCGAGGTAAGGCGTCGGATTGGGATTCTGCATGCTGGTGCCGTCATCGAGCAGGATCCGGCGGCGGGCGTTATCGTCCGCCATGGCCACGGCTTCCGGGCTGCCGGCCGGATAACGGTTGGTCGGCTTTTCGAGGCGCCCGCCAGCCGCCACGGTGAGCTGGCCGAAGCGGCCAAGGAAATAGTTCTGGCCGACGGTCAGCGGACCATCAATGCGTACCAGCATGCCCTCGAAGCGCTCGAGGTCGCCTTCAACAGCCTCGGGGAAGGGGATGCTTGTCGGCGCGATGGCGACGCCGGATGCCAGAACCGTAATGGCCGGGCTACCGGTCAATTCGGTCAGGGGATGGGCAGCGGTACCGGCATTGCTGACGGCGCCGACGTTGTATTCGGTCACCGTTGCGGCAACGCGAACACGATTGCCGACGGCGACGGTCGGGGCCGCGCTGGTAAAGACGTAAATGCCGTCGGACGTACTGTCGTCACCATCGCCCGCTTCATCCTGCATGAAGAAGCCATTGTTGGTCACCTTGGTGACGACGCCTTCGGTGGTGACGTTCTGGCCGAGCAGCGGGCTGCTCGCGCCATTGCCCTGGATGGCGGGGATGGTCGTGATGCCGCTGATCGTTACATTGACCACGCAACCGGCAGTCTGCGCATCGTCGTTGGCGAAATCGACCGGTACGGTGTAATTGCCGACAGCAGTGCCGGCCGGGATGTTGAGGGCGACCGTTGCGGCTTCGCCATCGATCATCGCTGCACTCAGGGTGCCCAGGGTGAAACCGGCCGGGGCTCCTGCTCCGAGGCTGGCTGCGTTGACCCGGCTGTCGGCGTCGGTGGCGGACAGCATGATGCTGCCGCCCTGGCCCTGGGCCAGACTGCCGGCCGGGCAATGGGTCGAAATCGGCTGGTTGACCGCACCGTCGCCAGTCGGCGAAGCACTGATCACGATGTCGTCGATCCCCACCCATTCGTCGTTGCCGGCGGCGTTGGCGGTAATGATGCGGATCTGCAGTTGCGCCTGGTTGTCGGCGGCGGCTGGCAAGGTGACGCCGACCGGGGTGGCCAGCGTTGCCAGGCTCGGGCCGCTGGTGGCATCGGCGACGTAGGCGGCCGGAACGTTGGTGAAGTCGCCGCTGTCGCCGAGACGGTATTGCAAGGCCACCGACTGGATGGCGTTGTCGGCGGAAGCATCGAGATCGCGCACCGTGTAGGCCACCTGGATGTTCTCGAAGCCCGTGGTGTTGAGGTGAATCTGGATGTAGGGCGCATCGGCCGTGCCGGAGCCGTTGAGGGCGATGCTCGGATCGGCCAGTTCGAATTCGGCGACGCCGCCGGCGCTCAAGGTATCGGGCGAGGTCTGGTTGGCAATCGCATCGACGACCAAGCTTGGCGCCAGGATCAGTTGCGGGTTGCTGCCGGTGCTGGCGGTCAGGCCGTCGCCGCGAAAACCGACGATACCCGGTACGCCGCTCCAGTCGTCATTGGCGCCGATCAGGCCGGTATTCGACCAGTTCTGGTTGAACGGCAGGGATTGGTAGGTGGCGTCGGCAAAGGCCGGTGCCATGGCGGCGAGCAGGCTGGCGGCAACGATGCTGCGGGTGAAGTGATGTGGAACGGAAGGGCGAATTTTCATGGCGTGTCACTCATGGCAAATAGGGGTGGGCCGCCAGGGCGGCGGGGAAAGTCAAAAAAAAGGCCCCCGCAGGAGCCATTCATGGATCGGGCGATTCCTTTGCCGGCCGGTCAGCGGCGCGGCGAACGGCGGCGGGCAAGGCCCCCGATGAGGCCGAGGCCGGCCAGCAACATGGCGTAGGACTCCGGTTCGGGAACGGCGGCGTAAATCACGCTGCCGGCACCGTCCAGCCCGCCTTGGGTGTAGGCCAGATAGGCCTCGCCGATATCGCTGTAGCCGGCGACGAAACTGATTTGCGGATCGCTGGCGGAGGCGGAGTAGGAGAGGCCGAGAAAAACGCCGTCCAGATAGCTGACGTCGGGTGCGACATCGGCATCGGCCAGGCTGTAAGTCCGCCCGGCAAAGCTCAGGCTGAGGCCGCTCAGGCCGAGAATCTCGGAACCGATGCCGGTCAGCTCGAGGTCATCGAAGCTGAAATTGCCGGAAAAGCTTTCGCCGATCAGCGAGCCGGAATCCATCATCCCGGAAAAGCTGTAGGTGGCTGCCTGGGCAGCCGGGAGGGTGGCCAGCAGCAGGGCGGCCAGTGTGGCGGTGCGGAAGATGCGCAGCACGGGGATTCTCCTGTTGCTTCAGCGGGCGCGGCGACGGGCGGCGACGCCCAGCAGGCCGAGGCCGGCAAGCAGCATGGCGTACTGCTCAGGCTCCGGAACAGCAGTAACCGTGAATTGGCCGTTGAGCATGCCGCTCAGACTGGCCTCGATCGGCCCGCTGGCGTTCATGTGCACGCCCTGGGATGCCGACAGGGTCAGGATGTCGTTGGTCTGGGCCAGGAAGGCGAAGTTGAAGTTCTGGTCGCTCAGTTGCCTGGTGCTGAAGCTGCCAAGCACGCTGCTGCCATTCAGGATGCGGATGCTGGTCTGGTACGAGCCGGTCGCGCCGGCAAGCCCGTCGAAGGCCGAAGAGAGGCCGGCGAAGCTGACGTTGACCTGCGAACCGGGATCGCCGGCGTCGGCGACCACTTTCAGCTGGATGGTTTTTTCGACGGCGGTCGCGGTGCCGAAATATTCGATTGCGGAGGCAGAGTTGAAAGCGACCGACGTGCTCAGCTCGATCATGCTGCCGCCGAGAAAATCGCCGTAGGCAAAGCCGCCATGCTCGTACTCGGCGGTGATTTCGCCGCCGCTGGCCATCGTGCCGAAATCGCCGCCACCGGAGGTGTCGCTGCCCAGGTAGGCAAAATCATTGAAGTCGACCGTGCCGGTATAGCGGCTCGATGCGTCGTAGCTGAGTACCTCGAAATGGGCGGCCTGAGCGGCACAGCTACCGATCAGCAGGAGGGAGGCCAGAAGCGGCTTGAGGGCGTATTTTTTCATGATGGTGTTCTCTGATCAGGGTGTGGGGTCAGTTCCGGGTGATGCGGTTCTGGGCGCCCGGGGCAAGGCCGGCCGGATTGGCCGCGAAATAGGCTTCCAGCGCGTCGGTATCGACGGCGCCGCCAAGGCGGTTGGTGCCGCCAAGCAAGGCGGTGAACGTGTCGCCGCCATCAGCCAGGAAGCTGTTGACCGTGACCCGGTAGCTGGCTGCAGCATCGACCGGCATACCGTTGAGCGTCACCGAGCCGGGAACGACGTAGCTGTTGCCGCGCACCGAGGTGGTGAATTGCGTGCCTTCGGTGGCCGTCAGATTGCGCTCGAGCGGCAACGGGAAGGTGTGGCTGTAGCTGAAGCCGTTGGAGACTTGAAGCATGCGCGGGAAGGGCTGGGCGGTACCCCACTGCTGTTCGAGCACGGCGTAGATCTGGGCACCGGTCAGCGTCATGGTCACCAGCGAGTTGCCGAAGGGCTGGGTAGTGAAGGTTTCGCCATAGGTGACGTCGCCATCGGTCTTGTTGGCGGCGGAGAAGGGCAGATCGGCGCGAATGCCGCCCGGGTTCATGAAGGCGACCACGGCGTTGCCGGTGTCGGCGTCGTTGGTGGCGTCGAGCTGGGCGTCGGCGATGACGTCGCCGAGTGCCGATTCTCCGGCCGTGTTCATGCTGCGGCTGATCGTGGCGGAGATCTTGCCAACGACGCGGGCGGCCGGAACGGCCGATTCGGCAGCGTAATGATCGATCACTTCCTGCACCGAGGCGTCGAGCGGCACGGTGTTGTTGCTCACGGCCGGGACGGGGACGACGACGCTATTGGCGGCAATGCTGACAACGTCCTTGGTCCGCGTGTCGATGACCATGTCGATATCGCTCAGGCGACGGGCGTACTGGAAGGCGGAAGTGACGCGGATCGGCCGGCCGGCGCTGTTGTTGACCAGGCAGTTGTATTCCTGGTGGGTGTGGCCGGAGATGACGAGGTCGACCGCCGGGTCGAGGCGATTGACGATGTCGAGAATGGCCCCCGACATGCCGACGCACTGGCCGCCGGAAACGGTCGGGAAGCCGCCTTCGTGGACGAGCACGACGATGGACTTGATCCCTTGGGCCTTGAGCTGCGGGACCAGGGCATTGACGGTGTCGGCTTCATCCTGGAAGTTGAGGCCGGCGACGCCGGAGGGAGAGACGATGGTCGGCGTGCCTTCGAGCGTCATGCCAATGAAGGCGACCTTGTTGCCAAGGAAATTCTTGATGCCGACGCCCGGGAAGAGGGTCTCGCCGGAGTTGGCATCGACGACGTTGGCGGCCAGGTACTTGAAGCTGGCGCCGGCGAACTCGCCGTCCTTGAGGTCGGCATCCAGGCCCTTGCCGGAGTAGATGTCGGTCGGATGGTTGCCGCCGTTCTGCATGCGCAGCAGTTCATCGCGCCCTTCGTCGAATTCGTGGTTGCCGACGGCATTGAAGTCGATGCCGATGCGGTTCATCACTTCGATGGTCGGCTCATCCTTGAACAGGGCCGAGGTCAGCGGGCTGGCGCCGATCATGTCGCCGGCCGAG
>PHCF01000177.1 GCA_002842145.1 Betaproteobacteria bacterium HGW-Betaproteobacteria-6
CAACTCGGGCGGCTGCGGCGGCTGCAAGTTCGAGCTCCTTGAGGGCGAAGTTGAGACTCTGTGGGCCGATGCTCCGGGCCTGAGCGAGCGCGACCGCAAGCGCGGCCGGCATCTCGCCTGCCAGTGTCGGGCGCGTGGCCCGGTCAGCATCAAGGCGGCGACGGCAGATGAATATCGGCCCAAGATTCTGCCCAAACGACAGCGCGCCCACTTGATCGGCACGCGGGACATCACCCACGACATCCGCGAATTCCGCTTTCGCTCGGAGGACGATGCCGAGTTTCTGCCGGGCCAGTTCGCCATGCTCGATCTGCCCGGCCTTGCCGCTTCGCGCGCCTATTCGCTGTCGAATACGGCCAATGAAAAGCGCGAGTGGCATTTCCAGATTCGCCGTGTCCAGCATGGGCAAGGGACGCATGTCATTTTCGACAATCTGGCCGAGGGCGACGAGATTGGCCTCGACGGCCCGTACGGTGTGGCTTACCTGCGCACCGATTCGCCGCGCGACATCGTCTGCGTGGCGGGTGGTTCCGGGTTGGCGCCGATGATTTCGCTGGCCCGCGGGGCCGCCGAGGCCGGACTGCTGGCCGACCGCAAGCTGTATTTCTTCTACGGCGCACGCACGCCACGCGATGTCTGCGGCGAGGAAATGCTGCGTGCTCTCGCCGGCTTCGGCGACCGCATCGTTTATGTCCCGGTCGTCTCGCTGCCCGGCGACAACGGCGACTGGCATGGCGAAACCGGTTTCGTGCACGACGCCGTGGCGCGCGCCCTGCCGGCCGAACTGGCGAGCTACGAGTTCTACTTCGCCGGTCCGCCGCCGATGACGCAAGCCTTGCAGGAACTGCTCATGGTCGGCCACCGGGTGCCCTTCGAGCAGATCCATTTCGACCGCTTCTTTTGACGTGTGCTTCAACCCGGCAATGCCGGGAATTCAACTGTTTCACATTCCAACAACAGAGGAGATGACGGGGATGAATACAAGAAAAATCGTTGTATCGGCGCTGGTTTCGGCACTGGCGGGTGGAACCCAGCTGGCCCAGGCGACCGATGTTTTTCGCCTGGAGGGTTTCGGCGCCGTATCGCGCGGCATGGGGGGCACCGCTGTCGCCCATGACGTCGGCGCGGCCGGCATGATGACCAATCCGGCCACGCTGTCGCTGATGCCGGATGGCGACCAGGCCATGATCGGCCTGGATCTGGTGACGACGGACATCAAGGTCACCAACAAGGCGACAGGCGAAAGCGTTTCCTCCGACACCCATGCCAACAATCGGGGCCCTTATGTCGCACCGGAGGCGGCCTACACCAGGCGGTTCGGGGCTTGGGCCATCGGCGTCGGCGCCTTCGCCCAGGGGGGGCTGGGTACCGAGTACGGCAACGGCAGCTTCCTGTCCCGGGCAACCGGCGGGCTGGCGACCGGGCTCGACAACTCGAGCCGCCTGCTGGTGCTGAATATTCCCTTCGCAGCCAGTTTTCAGGTGACTGACAAGTTGACCGTCGGTGGCAGCGTCGATGCGATGTGGCAGGGCCTCAATCTCGATTTGCTGCTCGGTGCCGATCAAGTCGGCAGCCTGATCAGTACCGGGCGGGCCACCGGTTCGTTGGTCGGCGCCCTGGGCGGTTTGCCGGACCTGCGGGGAGCGCATTTCAGCCTGACCAAGGACAAGTTCCTGGCCAGCGGAGTCGATGCCTGGGGCTACGGTGGCAAATTGGGGATGACCTACCGGGCCTCGCCGGAAACCACCCTCGGCGCCTCCTACACGATCAAGAGCCAGATGAACGACATGGAAGGCCGGGCAACGCTGACGGCCATCGATGCTGTCGCCGGCCAGATCGCCTTTGCCGGGAAAATCCAGATCAAGGATTTCCAGATGCCCTCCCACGTTGAGCTGGGTATCAGTCACCGCCTGACGCCGCAATGGACATTGGCTGCCGACGTGTCACGGGTCTTCTGGAAAGACGTGATGAAGGACATCAAGGTCGCCTTTGTCGCCGATGCCGGGGGCGACATCAACATCCTCCTGCCGCAGGACTACAAGGATCAGACCATCGTCTCCCTGGGGGCTGCCTATGACGTCAACGACAGCCTGACGGTACGCGGCGGCTTCCGTTTCGCCAGCCAGGCCCTGTCTTCATCGACCCTGTTTGCGGTCATTCCGGCGACCCCGAGAAAGCATTTGTCGGCTGGCTTTACCTATGCCTTCTCGAAACAAAGCAAGCTTGATTTTGCCTATTCCCACGCTTTCAAGGAAACCATGGACAACACCAGTCTGCCGAACACCTCCGCCCCGATCGAGGTGACGCACGCCCAGAACAACGCGACCCTGAATTTCCGCTACAGCTTTTAACGGTTCACCCATCCTCCGATGGTTTTTGGCGAGTTTCTAACTCGCCTTTTTTGCAACGGCGAAGGAAAGACATCGCGCCTTTTTTGCTCGTATAGTCGGGAAATGGCCAGGCACAACATCCCGTGCCGGCCCTGAACGTGGATTTTGGAGCGTGGATGAGAACTGAATTATTGCCTCAGGACCAGAGCCTGCAAGCCTCGGTAAAAGGCGTAAAACTGGCCGCTGACGACACCACCGAAGTTCGTCGGCAGAAGCTGGCGCGCATCATTCTCGATGCGATGTACCAGTTCCTCGGCCTGCTCGACGTCAACGGCATCGTTCTGGAAATCAATCGGGCTGCCTTGGAGGGGGCTGGCGTCTGCCTTGACGATGTTGTCGGGAAACCTTTCTGGGAAGCTCGTTGGTGGGCGGTTTCCGAAGACTCCGGCAAGCGTGTTCGGGAGATGGTCGAGCAGGCCAGGCGGGGCGAGTTCGTGCGCTGCGACATCGAGGTGTTCGGCGATCTGCAAGGCAAGAAAATTATTTTTGTCGACTTTTCGCTGACCCCCATTTACGACGACGAGGGGCGAGTCGCCTTCCTGTTGCCGGAAGGCAGAAACATCACCGAAAAGATCGCCATCGAGGCCGAACTGACGCGCAAGAACGGCGAGTTGCAGTTGGCGCTCGAGAAGTTGCGAGAAATTGACGGTTTCAAGACGAAGTTCTTTGCCAACGTCAGCCACGAACTGCGCACGCCGCTGGCCCTGATTCTCGGGCCGGTCGATCAGCTCCTCAAGGAGGCCACGCAGTTGGGCGAGCGGGAGCGCTTCCGGCTGACGACCATCAAACGCAATGCCCAATCCCTGCTGCATCAGGTAAACGATCTGCTCGATCTGGCGCGCATCGATGCCCAGCAAATGCCGCTGGCCTACGTTTGCGCCAACGTCACCGCCTTGCTGCGGGATGTCGCCGCCAGTTTTGCCGCGGCGGCCGAAGAGCGATCGATCGCCTTGACGATAGATGGGGAGGACGAACTCTATGCTGACGTCGATCGCGCCAAACTGGCCCGCGTGTTGGCCAATCTGCTCTCCAATGCCTTCAAGTTCACGCCGGCCGGCGGCCGTATTGGCTGTTCGATCACGCGCGTCGCGAATCGACGGTTTTTGCTGAGCGTGCAGGACAACGGGCCGGGCGTGCCGCCGCAAATGAAGGAGCAGATTTTTTCCCGCTTTGCCCAGGGGCAGGATGGCCTTTCGGGGAGCGGCAGCGGCCTTGGTTTGAATATCGTCAAGGAATTTGTCGAGCTGCACTTCGGCACGGTGGTGGCGCTTGATGCGCCGGGCGGCGGGGCGATCTTCCAGGTTGAAATGCCGATGCGCGCCCCGAAAGGCGTTTTTGTCCGGGAAAGCAATGAAGAGACTGGCCTTGGCCCATATCAAGCCCTCGATTTCTGCGATCCGCAGAGCCAGCCGGCCCGGGATGACAAGCCCGGCGTCCCCCGGATTCTCGTCGTTGAAGACAACCCCGACCTGCGCCATTTTCTCTACGACGTACTCATCGACGACTACAACGTCACGCTGGCCGAAAACGGGGCGATTGCGCTGTCGCTGGCGCTGGAAAATCCGCCGGATCTGATCATCACCGATCTCATGATGCCCTTTTTCGACGGCGAGCAGTTCGTCCGGGAGCTTCGCGCCAGCGAACGGTTTCCGAATGTTCCCGTGCTCGTCCTCTCGGCCCGCGCCGACGATGCGCTGCGCGAGACACTGCTTGAGGAACTGGTCCAGGACTACTTGACCAAGCCGTTTTCGCCGCAGGAGTTGCGGGCTCGTGTCCGCAACCTGGTCATGGTCAAACGTACCGTCGATATTCTCCAGAAGGAACTCAATTCGCAGGCATCCGACGTTTGCGAATTGACAGCCGGTCTGGTCGCCAGCCGCAAATCCCTGCAGGATGGCTTTGTCGCCTTGCAGATATCGGAGCGCCGCTGGCAGGGGCTGTACAAGAATACGGCCGTCGGCATCGCGCTGGCCGACAGGGAAGGGCGGATTTTGACCGCCAATCCGGCTTTGCAAAGAATGCTTGGCTACAGTGAAGCCGACATCGTTGGCGTCTCGTTCGTAGATATTTCCGAGGAATCCCAGCGGGCGATGACCAAGCAAAACGTGCATGGCCTGTTCGACGGGGTTATCGACAACTATCACGTGCAGAAACGCTACGAAAAGAAAGATGGCGGCTTCCTCTGGGCCAACGTCAGCGTTTCGCTGATTCCCGCGGTTGACCGGGAGGGGCCACGGCTGGCAGTGATCGTTGAAGACGTCAGTTCGCGCAAACAGGCGGAGAGCGCCCTGGCCATCACGCAGGCGGAGCTGGCCAGGGTGGCGCGGTTCACGACCATGGGTGAACTGGTCGCCTCCATCGCCCACGAAGTCAATCAACCGCTTTCGGCAATCGCCACCAATAGCCAGGCCGCGTTGCGCTGGCTGGCCCGGGAAACGCCGGATCTCGACGAGGTGGTCGCCGCCCTCCGCCGGGTTAACCGCGACGCCAGCCTGGCCGGGGAGGTCATCACCCGGATCCGGAATTTTCTCCGCATGGGCGGCATCAAGCGCGAAGTGCTCGATGTCAAAAGCATGCTCGACAACTTGCTGCAGATGCTGCAAACCGTGTTGCTCGAGTCTGGTGTCGAGGTGGATGTCTCGATTGCGCCTGACTTGCCGGTCGTGCACGCCGACCTCGTTCAATTGCAGCAGGTCATGCTCAATCTGGTCGTCAATGCCGTCGATGCCATGCGCGATCAGCCGCTTGCCGAGCGTGTCCTGCGCATTTTCGCAACGGCCCATCCCCAGGAAGGGGCGCTGTTCAAATTCAGTGACACCGGGCCCGGCATTCCCCCCGACATGAAAGAGCAGATTTTCGATGCCCTGTTTTCGACCAAGCGCGACGGTCTCGGCATGGGCCTGGCGATCAGCCGCTCGATCATCGAAAACCACGGTGGCCGACTCAGGCTGGAAACCGCCGGCGCCGGGGCAAACTTCGTCTTCAACATTCCGATCAGCCAATGACAGTCAGCCTGACTTCGCCACCTCCCATCGTCTATGTCGTTGATGACGACGCCTCCGTTCGTGAATCCCTGAGCAGCCTGATCCGCTCGGCGGGCATGGCCGTCGAGGTCTTCGCCTCCCCCTTCGAGTTCCTGGCCAAGGACCAGCTCAGCGATTTTGCCTGCCTCGTCCTCGACGTCCGCATGCCGGGCCTGGACGGTCTGGCGCTGCAGGAAAGAATCGCCGAGCTGGGCGTCGAAATACCGATCATCTTCATTACCGGCCATGGCGACGTGCCGCTGGCGGTTCGCGCCATGAAGGCGGGCGCCATCGATTTCCTGAACAAGCCGTTCGACGATACCGACCTGCTGGATGCTATTTCCGTCGCCCTGTCGCGGGTCAGCGCCGCGGTCAATGAGCGATCCGAACTGGCCGATTTGTGCCAGCGTTTCGATGCCCTGACGCCGCGCGAAAAACAGATCATGTTCGCCGTCGCCCAGGGCAAGCAGAACAAAGCCATCGCCTATGATTTGTCGGTGACGGAAAGCACCGTCGCCGAACTGACGCTGGCCATTCAGCAACTAAAAAGCGTCGGCAAGAAAGCCCCGGCGGGCTAAGGAGACGGAAGCGGGTGACTGCGGCCAAAATGGGATTTCAATTTTGGCCTTTTTTCCCGGTTGACCGTGGCAGTTGAAAAAAGCCCCCGTCGAAACGCCAGCGGGGCTTTTTGCTATCTGGGTTTAAGCATTTGTCCTAGTCTGTTTGGTTTTTGAGTTCTCTGACTGAGAAACATCGAAAACGATAATTTCCGTGAATGCGCGTAGTGCCTCCGGTAGCCTTTCACACAACATCTGCTCCATTTTTTCTGCAGCATCAGGTTTCGCAGATTTGTCCGGCACTTTGGGTGTCTGCTCATAGTCGCTGCCGAACCAGAAAACGAGATAAATTCCATAGCGGTCTGCGCCAGCGGCGGTGGCGTAACCCTGTAACTGGCTGCTCGCGGCGGACCACACCGCTTCATTAAAATGCCGTTTTGCCTCGATTGGCAGATTGGATCCTGCTCCGCTAAGCATCAGGATATCGACGCGCGTGCCTTCCGCGCACTGTGCTTCAGGTATCGCTGCAGATATTTGGTAAGGATCGAGTCTGTCCTTGAGCCTTTCCAGCAAGTGATTTCGGC
The DNA here is from genome assembly GCA_002842145.1 of Betaproteobacteria bacterium HGW-Betaproteobacteria-6. GTDB lineage: Bacteria > Pseudomonadota > Gammaproteobacteria > Burkholderiales > Rhodocyclaceae > Azonexus. The sequence goes on from PHCF01000177.1 coordinate 6,555, forward strand.
ATTCGTTTTCGATCAGGGCTTTCGTAGCGTTGCCATTCTGGTCACGATTCCAGTATTCCTTCCAGCCTGTCGTGTTGGTCGAATGCAACTCGGTTTGTAGCCGACGTAATTCTTCTGTTGCGATGGCAAACAGATCGGCGGCATTGACCGGTGGGCCTCCGGCTAGTGCTTCGTGTATAGATCGGGTGCTTGGATGGGTAAATTCCTGGTCGCAGCGCAAGCGTGTTTGTTGGCTCAGCACATGACGTAGGCTCGCTTGCCAGGCATGCAGTTTGGGGTTCTCGATTAGCGTTCTGAGGGCCATAGTCGTTTCGGCATCCGGATAGCTGGAAAGTTGGTTAATCGCGCCGTGCACTGTGTGGCTAAGGTTTCTGAACCCTTCTCTGTCAGGTGTGCTGAGAGGTCCAGCCAATTCGATGATGAAGCGGGCGATAGCGCGGTGGTTTTCTGTCGGCTCATCACTGCTTGGGCGCTCAAAATGATCCATCCGGTTCAATAAATCATTGACCTGGTCGGCATCTGTTGTATCCGACAATGGATGTTGATGAATGGTTGGTGAGTTCAGGAACTGAAGCAGTTGCCACTGTTGGCGAACATCGTCGGCAATGGATTTATTTCCCAAAGCTGCGCTGCATAGTTCCTCTATCTGCTCCTTGCCAAGGACTTTGCTGGCAGCCAATAGCATGGAGCGTAACTTCTCGGCAGAAAGCGAGTCTTGTTCGGCAAGCAAGCGAGTGAGTGTTACTGAAAGAATGGTCGCTACGCTCGGCTGGCGTGTTAATGCATCCAATCCGGAAAGCTCTTGGTCTTCCGTTTTCAGCGATGCTTGCCAAAATGAAGTCAGCAGTTCAACTCCCTGCTCGGGGCGCTTTACTAATTGGCTAGCTACCCAATCCTCCAGTTTTTGCCGTGCGTGATTGTTGTGGATGCAGGGGCTGCAACGGAGGATAGCAAGCGTGAGTGGCTGGACCGCAGACTCAGGAATATCGGCTTGCGCTTGTTTCTCAATAAGCTGTGCGAGGCCGGCAATCGCTGCGTATTCAGCATAGTAAATTCTGTTGCAGGCGCTACTGAGTTTGGGAATGTCGAATTCTTGAATCCCCGTTTTCGTCCAGTATTCCCACCCGAACGATATTGCTTCAGCAATTTCTTGATTGGTGTCAGCAACAACGCGTTCCAAACCGCGTGGAGAGGTTTTTCTAAAGTCAGATGGTTGGAAGTACAGGCGTGCAGCACGCCCCAGAGTTTCGATGTATTTCCCGCCACGTAGTTCTGGGGCGAGTGCAATCAGCCCTTCGATTTTCTGGCTTTGTGAATCGCCCCGGCTTCCCTAGACACTCTGTAGCCGGCTGAAATACTGGTTTTCGAACTCTACCGGAGAAACATCGTTGGCATGGCTGTGACGACGTTT
>PHCF01000027.1 GCA_002842145.1 Betaproteobacteria bacterium HGW-Betaproteobacteria-6
AAACGTCGTCACAGCCATGCCAACGATGTTTCTCCGGTAGAGTTCGAAAACCAGTATTTCAGCCGGCTACAGAGTGTCTAGGGAAGCCGGGGCGATTCAGAGCGACTCGATCGCATTGACTATCTGCAGTTGGGTTTGTCCATTCATGAGGCGGCTATGGCTTACACCAAACCGCCGCCTGTTCAGACTCATTGCTGTTTTGTGAGATTCGGAAGGCCGACGCCACGATCCTCCGTGGCGATGATGCGAGTGGCATCGGCGTTGGCTCCGTTAGTTACAGCAAGCCGCTTCCGCAGATTTTGCATCGCGGCGCCCGCCGCAGTTGTTACCGATAGCCAGAAATTCCGCGTGGGTCACGGGGACGGAGAACATGGGCCAGTTATTGGTGACCGAGTCCTCGAATTGCTTGATTCCGATGGTGGCGCTTGCATCGGTGATACCAAAAACTTGATAGCCCCTGTCGTAGGCGGACCGCATCGTGGATTCAATGCAGACATTGGTAAGTTGTCCGGCCAGGGCTACGGTGGTGATCCCATGTGAGCGGAGAACGAAATCGAGGTTGGTGCTGGAAAACGCATCGATGGCGGACTTGCCTTCAATCACGATGTCGTCTTCGTGGCGCGAGATCACCGGAGAAATATCAGCGCCCCAGGTGCCGCGAACCAAGGCGTTCGAATCCTTGACGATCTGCAGGATGCCAAATGGCGAGGTGCCCATTTCACGATAATCGGGGGAGAACTGGATCGGAGAATGCACGATCAACATACCCTTTGCGCGTGCGCCTTCAATCAGCCGATTCAGGTTGTTCAGGACATCGTTCCTGTCGAGAACTTCTTTCAAGAGCGGATTCAGAATACCGCCTTCTGATAGGAATTCATTTTGAAGCTCGACGAGGACCAACGCAGTTTTTTTCGGTTCCATTATTTAACTATCCTTTTGCTTGTCTATATGTGCAGGGTGTAATTTGGAGCGATTAATGCTCTAGTGTTGAGTTGCAATGAAATCCTGGATGACTGTAGCCAGATACACCGGGGTCTCTTGCATCGGGTAATGGCCTGCGTCAGTGATGAACGCGAACGTCGTGTTGGGATACCAAGCCCCAAACGTTTTACGTAGGTGATCTTCCTTAAAGCCAGGCAAATCTTGACGGCCACCAATGATGAGCATTGGGGTTTTCACTTGGGCACGACGAACCTCGTCGGAAAAATCTGTTTCTAACCACATGCGGTAATAACTTTTGACCGCCTCGGCTTCTGACGTCTGGAAGTGGCGGTTGGTCTTGTTTCGACCCCAAGCGGGAAGAAGGCGCTGACCGGTGAGCAACTGGAATCCGACTTCGGATAGGTCGCGTTGATGAATGAGATCCCAAAGGAATTGCTTGGTGGCTTCATCGGCCGGGTAGCCATCTGCCGATACGGGCGTGATAGCAACCACACTCTTAAGACGCGCTTTTCCGGAGAGCCAGTCATCAACGGCTAGGCGCTGTACAACCATGCCCGTCATCGAGTGGCCAATGACATGGAAGCGTTGCCAGTTCAGTTTGTCAGCAAGACGAATGACGTCTGCAGATACCTCATCTACGGAGTATTCCCCTACCAAATGCCTCGACTTTCCATAGCCTCGGATATCGGCGAAGACGTAGGTGTAAGTGACGGGGTCGAGATACGAGATGATTTGTTCGTAGTTGGAGGAGTCGCCCATCCAATCGTGCAAGACGAGGACTTTTTCGCCACCTTGGCCATAGGAGTTGTACCCAAGGATTGGGTCTGGCTTTTGATGGTTAGTGCAGCATTCGGTACTGGAAGATTGAGACATATTGAGTCCTTTCGGTTTTCAACGGCGTCACACAGATTATTGAGTCGAGTGAGTCGATGTCGGTTGTGCGAAGGTGATAGCGTTGTTGGTTCAGGTGATGAACTTAATGAAGTAGTTAATTCACATTCGAATCTCCTTAGCTAGTAAAAAATGGGAGAGTTTGCCTAGTTTGGAATGATCGTTCCAAAATGGGTAAAAAAAATCAGGTGAGACGGCGAAGAGCCTCTTCAACAATGGTGTGGAGAAGCTCACGTTCAGGGCGGCTCCGGGTCAGTACCACCAGCCCGATGAGGGAGGCGAGCAGTCCGCGCGCTGTTTCAATTGCTGGGCCGCGAGGAGCGATTTCGCTCTGAGCAATACCTTTGTTGATCATTTCAGCAAAGAAATCCTCGATCTGACTTTGGGCACTCGCAACTATCTCCCTCACATCGGCGTCATGCGGCGCGAGTTCCAACGCGGTATTGGTCATGAAGCAGCCCCGGTTACCGCCGCCCTCGGTGACATCCTCAATGAAAGCCAGGAAGAACTGGCGGATTGAGTCGCGCGGACCGAAATTAGATCTGAGCTTGAACAGGAGCTGGTGCAGCATCTTTTGCTCATACATTCGCAGTGAGGCGACAAACAGGGTGTGCTTATCCGAATAGGTGGCATAAAGGCTCCCGCGGTTAATCCCGGTGCATTTCACAAGGTCCTGCATCGAGGTCGCGGCATAGCCCTTATCCCAAAAGGCCTGCATCGCTTTTTCAAGCACATCGTTTTCGTCGAACTGTTTTTCCCAAGGCATTATTTTGCTCCTTCAGGAAACTATAGTTTGTCTGGAACGATCGGTCAACACTGTGGCTATCCGCTTTCGAAAACTCAAGCCATTAACTGAACCACGGCTAGCGCAATTAGTTGCGCCCTGCGATCACTCCGCCATCGACATCCCATATGGCACCGGTTACCCAACTGGCGTCTTCGCTCAGCAGAAAGTCAATGACGCTGGCTACGTCCTCAGGTGTGCCAATCCGTCCTATGGGATGGAAGCCATTGAATGTGGCAAGTGTCTCGTCCAGCATTTTCGGGTCGATGAATGTCTCATAGATTGGTGTTTTTACAACCGCTGGCGAAACCGCATTGACACGAATATTTTTGTCAGCCAGTTCCATGGCCATATGCTGAGTAAGCGCGTGTAATCCTGCCTTGGCCATCGAATAGGCGGAGGAGGGCGTGGCCTTGATGGCTTGCTTTGCCCACATTGAACCTATGTGCACAATTGATCCGCCACCATTTGCGATCATATTTTCCGACACCGCCTGAGATATGAAAAATGCAGCACGATTCAGGTCCATGTACATCGCATAGTCCTCGTCGGTGTGATCGAGGAATGTCGTGGGGTTGAAGTAACCCGCTGCGTTCACGAAGTACTTGATGTGTCGCGCGTGGTCCGCCGCAAAATCAATGATGCGCTGAACATCCTTTGCTGTGTACAGGTCGGCTTGAATGATTTCAACATTGCCCAATTCGGACAGTTCGTGCTTGGCCTTCTCGAGCTTAGCCATTGAGTTGCCGACAAGCACGGTCGTTACGTTTCGTTTCAGCAAGAATTTTGCCGTCTCGAGACCCATGCCGCTGGAGCCTCCGACAATGAGGGCCAAGGGGGGAGTGAGGTTTTTCATTTGGTTATCTCCATAAGGTGGTAGTAGGGTGTAGGGGCATTCTATGGAGCGCTGTAGACCGCTGAAAAGTCGGCACAAATTGGTGCCGTAGACACATATCGGTATATCTTTATGAATAAAAAAGAAAAATTATTTTCCCGAAAATCCGCTCCGCAGCGGACTGCGCGGATGGTTGAGACAATTTATGGCTGCAAATGGTCTCTTACGGTGTATGCACTTCTGGCAAACGACATCAATCGCCCCGGTGAAATGGTGCGGAATGTTGAAGGCTTAACAACAAAAGTTCTCAACGAGTGCCTACGTAAGAACGTGGAGTTCGGCATCATTGAGCGTGTCGCCTTTAATGAAGTACCACCGCGCGTCGAATATGTGGTGACGCCATTTGGCAGAAAATTTATCCGCATTCTGGATGAGTTGGAGAAACTTCAGGAGGAAGTGGTCAGTGAGATCTAAATCGGGATAGGGGGCAGTAGTTAAAGGCTGCGCCCTTCCAAGACCACCCGGCATGCTGGTCCGCACTGGATGGTTGGCATAGCTGAGGTAATACGCAGGCAAATAGCAGCGAGAAGGGATTGAGGTGGCGCGGTGCACCGTCGAACGGCTGATGCATCGTCTAGGCCTGTGCGGTGTCATGCGCGGCAAGGTCGTGCGAACCACCTTTGGTGACACTGCAGCGTCGTGTCCGACAGATTGTCTGGCCAGCAGCTAGCCTTGTGATTCATCGTTGGTCATTTATCGTCCCTAGATATAAGTTCAACTAAGTGTCGAATTTCTGGAGAGGTTTGCCATTGACGGTGCATTGAACTGGCTCGGATATAGTCATGGCACTCCGCTGTACTGAACCCAGAAATATGTTCGAGAAGACGTACCAAATTTTCGGTCATAGGGCGCATTACTCCGTAAAAGAGGACAGAGCTTTCTCGATGAATTAACAGCGTAGGGAAATTTTCGATATCCAGATCGCCTACGGCTTCCGTGTCTATCTCGATATCCAGCCAACGAAACCGCAGATTGGGAAAAGCCTGCCCCACCTGCCGAAAGACGAATTGATACTCTCGGCAGGTGGGGCACCACTCGGCGCAAAGGCAGATTACGGAAAAGGGTCGAGGTGAAGGTGGCACTAGGTCAGGTGCTACTTGGCGAAACTAAAGGCAGGTGATTTCTGAGGAACGACACCGTTCTCGCGCAAAACCTCAAAATAGGTTTCCGGTTCTGGGCGAACTCGGTAGTTGTCTGTTTCGTGCGTCCACAGGATTTTTCCATTGCTGTCGGTAATGATGACAGTCGGCATGACTGAGTCGCTGTCGTAACCCATCATCTGCATTCCAGCCGGTACGCCATGGGAGATGTCGATTCCCAGGGTTCGAGCCGCTACGTTGCCTATGTCAGCTAGGAAATCAAAATTTACGCCAAATTTTTTAGCCAGGTTGATCGTGTTTGTGTGCGGTTGGGGTGAGATCAATGCAACTCGTACACCTAGGTCGTTCAGTGCTTGATAGTGGCCAGCCAATTCCTTAATCTGGGCCATGCACAACGGACACCAATTTCCACGATAGAAAATTAATACAGTCGGTTTGCCAATGAAGCTTTCGGAGCTAATCATCAAGCCTTTGGTGCTCCTGACCTTAAACGATGGCAATTGCTTGCCAACACGAAGAACTAAACTGGGGGTTCGATTGAATTTCGAGTACCAGTATGAGTAGGCTATGAAACCGATACAGCCGAATATGGCGATGAGCGGAGCGACAAGGGTATTGTTGTGAGCGAGGGAGTCCCAGATGGCAAGCAGGCTTCCACAAGCGCCCAGTACACCAAGTGTCGAGAGATGTTCGCTAGTTCTGGCAACTTGCTTGGAGAGCATGATCCAACTGATCACAACCACAAAAGGACCGGTTGCGAGCAATGCACCACCCCATGCGCCGGAGCTACCACCATCCAGGAGCATCCACATGGAATATCCCGCGCCTGCCATTGCGGACATCATGAATATTGAGATGAAAATAGATTTGAGAAGGTTCATGTTCAGTATCCAACTTTCTACAAAAAGGTAAGTTTAGAAATGGACCATATGGTCCATAAATGGCAAAAAAACGGTTCTGAGTATGCTGATTGAAAAATTTCATTGGTCATGGGCGAAAAACTATGAGCTCGAAAAGACTACTGCGTAATAATAGACCGAGTGGTCCATAAATCAAGCCGTATTGCCTAGGCAACCATGAGAGAGCGATAGCCTGGCCGGCTGGTTTGCCGCATCTGTCCGCCAATTGAAGTTGACATGTGAACTGGATGGTACAAAATGAGATTATGAGTCAAGGGCGCCCAATTGAATTTGATCCCAACCTCGCTTTGACGAAGGCGATGGAGGTTTTTTGGTGTAAGGGTTACGAAGCAACCTCGCTGGTCGACTTGCTCGACGCTATGGGAATTTCCAAGAGCAGCTTCTACCAAGCCTTCCGGAGCAAGCACGAAATATTTGAACGTTGCCTTCAGATGTTTCGTCTGCGCCAAGTCGAGTTAATGACTGGAGCGCTTCAAAAAGCCCCGTCGGGAAGAGCATTCCTTCGATCAATGCTACGCTCCGCAGCCCATGAAACAACGTCGGCGGTGCCTCCAAAGGGCTGTCTGATTATGAACACGGCTTCTGAATTCTCAGGTCGTGACCCTGTAATATCCAAGCTGGTCGAGGACGGAACGAAGTGTTTCGCCAAGGTATTTCAGGCTGCCATTGAGCGTGCTCAGTCTGAAGGTGAAGTCGACCAAAGCAAGAATTCGCAGATTCTCGCCCGTTTTATGGTTACAACAATGAGCGGACTAAAGACGATGGCGAAAGCAGGTATGCCCGGATCCGCTATTGAAGATGTTGCCGATGCCGCGCTCGCGGTATTTGATTGAATTTCATCGCCGTGTCAGCCAATCGACCCCGTTGGCAAACGGAATCGGGTGACGCTAACTGACTGAATCTACCCTAATTCAGCGCCTTGTCCGCGCGCAGTCGATTGACCACGAGATCAACGAAGCTACGCACCTTCGCTGATCCGTACCGCCCCTCGCGGTGTATGACATGCACCGGCAGATCAATTCCTTCGTAGTCTCCGAGAACAGTTTTCAGGTCTCCTGTGGCGAGTTGCGGCGCTACCTGGTAAGACAGCAGGCGAGTCAAACCGTAGCCCTGGAGCGCGGCTTCCAGCGGGCCGTCATTTGTGTTCGCGACGATGCGCGGCTGCACGCGCACCGTTTGTTTTTTGCCGGCTGACTGAAAAACCCAATCATTCGTCGGCGTGATCCCGCTTGAGGCAACGAGGCGATGCCGTACCAGATCCTCCGGTGCCTGGGGAATGCCATACTTTTCAAAGTAGGATGGTGCGCCGATCACGACCCGACGTACTCGGCCGACGCGTATGGCACGTAGAGACGAATCAGGCAACTGACCGATGCGGATGCCCACGTCTATCCCTTCATCAATCAAGTTCACTACGCGGTCGACGAAAAGTGCCGATACCGTCGTCTGCTCAAAAGCCGCTTGAAAGTCGGCAATGATCGGCATCACGTACTGTTTGCCGAAGAGTACCGGCGCGGTGACCGCCAGTTGGCCGCGAGGCATCGCGTTGACGCCAGCCGCCGCGGCATCGGCCTCATCCATCTCCATCATGATGCGGCGAGCATCTTCAAGGTAGCGCGCACCAGCATCGGTTACCCGCACGACGCGTGTTGTTCGCGTCAGCAAACGCACCCCCAGGCGCTCTTCCAGAGCCAGCACGGCACGCGTTACCGCGGGCGGCGACATCTTCAGGCGGCGCGCCCCGCCGGCAAAGCTCTCGGCTTCGGCGACGGCGACGAAGACGTTGATCAGGTGGAAGCGGTTCATAATTATTCCTACAAATGAAATAATGAATTGCATTATATGGCTATTCTTGTTTTTTGGCGTCTTTGGCAAAGTGGCATCCGTCGGAAGCACAGCGACACCCCAACCTCAACATCACGCAATGGAGAAATATCATGGCCCGTATCAACGTCGTCACCAACGAAACCGCCAACACCGAACAAAAGGCGCTTTTCGACGCGATCCAATCGCAGCTCGGCATCGTTCCGAATTTCCTGAAAGTGTTCGCCAACTCCCCAGAAGCCCTCAAGGCTTTCCTCGGCCTGCACGGCATTGCCAACGGTGGCAGCCTCGACCTGCAGACGCGGGAACGCATCGCCCTTGCCTTGGCGCAGCAGAATGCCTGCCAATACTGTGTATCGGCACATACCGCCATCGGGCGTAATGCCGGCCTGACCGGTGCCGAAATGGAGGCCAACCGTGCCGGCACCAGCCAGGACGTCAAGGCCGCCGCCGCCGTGAAGTTCGCCCGGGCCCTGGTCGAGCACAAAGGCGACGTCACCACTGCCGAACTGGACGACGTTCGCAGCGCCGGTTATGGCGACGCAGAAATCGTCGAGATCATCACCCACGTCGGCATGAACATTCTGACCAACATCCTCGGCAAGGCCAGCCGTGTCGACATCGACTTTCCGAAGGTCGACCTGAACCTCGCTGCCTGAGATTGAGGTTTTAGCGGAAGGGAACTCCCCTTCCGCATAACGAAAAGGAGACTTCCATGGCGAGCGGATTTTTCGATATTGCCTTCACCGCGAACGTTAAGGCACTGCAGACGCGTATGGGAAGCCGGGAGGCTTATGGTGACCATGGGCCAGAAGTGGTGGAAGAGCCGGCGCTCGGCCCACACGAGATCACCTTCATCAAGGGCCGCGACAGCTTCTATCTGGGCACGGTGAGCGAGACCGGCTGGCCCTATGTGCAACATCGCGGCGGCCCGGCAGGCTTCCTCAAGGTACTCGACGCGCGCACTATCGGATTCGCCGACTTTTCCGGAAACCGACAGTACATCTCGGCCGGTAACCTTGCTGGCGACGACCGCGTCAGCCTGTTCCTGATGGACTACCCGCACCAGACCCGACTCAAGATTCTCGGCCGGGCGAGGGTAATCGACGAAGACAGTGATCATGAGTTGCTGGCACGTCTCGACAATCCCCACTACCGGGCGCGCGTTGAGCGCGGGATTGTCATTCGCATCGAGGGGTTCGACTGGAACTGCCCGAAATACATTACCCCCCGCTATTCCGAAGACGAAGTCGCACAGCGGATCGAACAGGCCTCGTCGGCGCTGGCGGCGCAAGCTTTGCCGCGGAATGCACGACCACAGGTGCCGATCGGCAACGGTGAACTTGCGCTCACCATCACAGGCATCCGCAACATGACCCCGCGCATCCGCGCCTACGAATTGCGTGCTGACGACTGGAGCGAACTGCCGACGGCGGAGGCCGGCGCACACCTCGAGGTGCCGGTACGTCTTGCCGATGGATCCGTGGTCACGCGACAGTACTCGCTCGTCACCGACCCCGGACGCCGCGATATGTACGAGATCGCGGTGCTCCGCGAAAACGACGGCCACGGCGGCTCGCTGGCGATCCACGAGACCTGGCAAATCGGCATGCAGTTGCGCGTCGCACCGCCCATCAACCACTTCCCTTTGCACACCGATTCGCGCCCAGCCGTGCTGATTGCCGGCGGCATCGGCATTACGCCGATCAAGGCAATGGCACAGGCGCTGAGGCGGCGCAACGTACCATTCGAACTGCATTACACGGGGCGGGTCCCCGCCGATATGGCCTACCGTGACCGGCTTGCAGTTGAATTTACGAGCGGGTATTTCACCTATTTCAGCCGGGTGCCGGGCCAGCGACGGCTCGATGTTGCCGAGGTGCTGCAGCGTGCTGCCGGCGATGCGGTGTTTTACGTCTGTGGCCCGGTTGCGTTGATCGAGGCCGTACGCGCTTCCGCTGGGCGGCTCGGTATCGCGCCGGAGCGTGTTCAGCACGAATCGTTCTATTGACCAATGTATAAGGAGAATACAATGATCCAGCTCCATGAAGTCGCCCTGTCTGGCAACTGCCACAAGGTTCGCATGCTGCTTTCGATGCTCGGCCTGCCGCATGAAAGCATTGCCGTTGGATTGGCCACCGGCGAGCAGCACACGCCGGCCTACCTTGAGCTCAACCCCTTCGGCGAGGTACCAACCCTGGTCGATGGCAATGTGGTGGTCCGCGACAGCCAGGCCATCCTGGTCTACCTTGCCAGCAGCTATGGCGGCGAACGCTGGTGGCCACAGGATCCGGTTCAGCTAGCCAGAATAGTCGGATGGCTCTCGACGGCAGCCAACGAGATTGCTGCTGGGCCGAATAGACTTCGCCTGCATCGCAAGTGGGGAAGATCAATCGACCTGACTCGAGCGGAAGCTGTTACCGTCAAAACGCTGAACGTGATCGAGCGGACGCTCGAAAACAATCGGTGGATAGTGGGAGATGAGGTTGGCATCGCCGACTTAGCCTTGTATCCCTACCTTGCGCTCTCGCCAGAGGGCGACGTCGACCTCGCGCCATATCGGCACATCCTGCGCTGGTTCGGTGATATCCGACGCCTTGAAGGCTACGTCGGCATGCCGGGGATGTGGGAATGAAGCTGTCCCTTTTTCGGTGGAGATTTTGGGCCGACCGGCTACGGGGTGGCGCAAGCGCACCGCCTCGCGCCTCCTTGCGCGAAACGCTATTCGCCGGACTTGGCGGCATGCTGGCGATTTCGCTGCTTGCGGCGCTGACTATCAACGCGGGCATCCCGGCGCTGATGGCGCCGCTCGGAGCTTCGTGTTTTCTTGTTTTTGCGGTTCCAGAAAGCCCCTTTGCGCAGCCGCGTAGCCTTATCGGCGGCCACCTCGTCTCATCGGCAGTGGGTCTTACGGTGCTCGCCATTGCGGGGCCAGAAGGTTGGGCAATGGGCGTTTCCGTTGGATTAGCCATTATCGCCATGCAACTGACCCGCACCGGTCACCCGCCAGCTGGCGCAGACCCGCTGCTAGTGCTCATGATTCAACCAGACTGGCTATTTCTTGCGACTCCGGTATTGATAGGCACCATCGGTATCGTGAGCGTCGCCCTGATATTCAACAACCTCCGTCCTGGGCAAGGCTATCCGCGATATTGGTGTGGCTAGCAAGAGCGATACGAAATCTACTCTCTGCCGTGACAACACCGAATGTTGGCGCGAGATCGGGTGTTCTGCCTCTGAGCGAACTTGAATATGGATGATTGCGTACTTTCAATGATGGCTAAATTTGGACGAAAAAGTGTAGTGGCATCCTTGTCCGCTAAATTCGCTCACGGATGTAGTTGGCTTCGAAAATGTTGACATATGGACCGAACGGTACATAATAAAACCGACGAGAGACTGGTATTTGAGGAATGGTTCAAATTCCTCCTGTAAATCATTCCATATGACCAACCCAGCAGGTTTTTGGACGTGCTCCCGTGTTTTTATTTGTCAAATATGGACCGTTCGGTCCATTTATTGAAAGGATGAAAAATGCATTCAGAACATCAATTGCAGCTTCCGGCCCAGAGTATTGAAACGGCTGGTCCCAAAGGCAAGCCCTTGCTCGAGGGGGCTAAGGCCAAACTCGGATTTGTGCCGAATATGTATGCACATATGGTTAATTCACCGGGGCTTCTGCAGACCTATCTCTCTGGCTACGAAGCTTTCCGAAATGAATCCGGTTTCACACCGCCGGAACAGGAAGTGGTTTTTCTGACCATCAGCCGGGAAAACGGCTGTGAATATTGTGTTTCGGCCCACTCATTTATTGCCGATGTAATGTCCAAGGTCCCAGCGGATGTAACTGATGCTATCCGCAATGACAGCCCGATTCCGGATGGCAAACTGGCTGCTTTGGAAGCGTTTACACAGACCATGGTCAATACCCGCGGGCTTCCTTCCGCTGCGAGTGTCGCGGCCTTCTTGGCCTCTGGTTATACCGAGCGCCATATCCTGGAAATTGTTCTCGCAATTTCGGTGAAGACCCTCAGCAATTACTCAAATCACCTTTTTCATACACCGCTCGATGCCGTGTTTGAAGGCCGGCGTTGGTCCGACAAGGCTTGATCTGAACAACGATGGGGGCTGTGCCCCCATCTTTTTCAAGACTCTGATTGGAGATGATGATGGCGATTGTTACTTTGATTGATGAAAAGAGCGCGACAGGTGATGTAGCGGATGTATACGGCGAGATTCGGGCGGTTCTGGGACTTCCATTCGTACCGAATATGTTTAAGGCGATTGCCCACAATCCAGCTTATTTGAGATCCAGTTGGGAACGGGTGAAGGTCGTCATGGCGCCAGGCCAGATTGACCGGAAAACGAAAGAGATGATCGCGATAGCCGTATCCGCTGTGAACGGCTGTGACTATTGCGTGCTTGCTCATACAGCTGGCCTTAAGAGTATGGGAACCAATGATGCAGAAATCGTAGAGTTGATGGCCATCGTCGACCTTTTCAGCGGGTTCAACAAACTCCTTGAAGGTCTGCAGATTCCAGCAGATCTTGGCGCCCAGGGAAAACGTTAGGAGGGCACCATGACAGCCACAAAACTGACGGGGATTGAAGTGTGTGTCTTCGATGCCTACGGAACTCTTTTTGATGTGAGCAGTGTGGCAGGTGGCGCACGTGATGCGTTAAAGGAACGATGGCAGGCATTGTCTGACCTGTGGCGCAACAAACAATTGCAATACACCTGGTTACGTGGTTTGGCTGGGAACCACGCAAATTTCTGGGAGGTCACCAGCGATGCTCTCAACTTTGCCATGGCATCGTTGGAAATTGATGATGCGGAGTTAAAGGAGAGACTAATGAGTCTCTACCTGAGCATCAACCCATATCCCGAAGTCCCTGCGATGTTGGCTCGGCTGAAACACGGGGGGCTGAAACTAGCAATTCTTTCAAATGGGACGCCCCAAATGCTCGGGGCAGCGGTCGACAATTCCGGTATCCGTGGTTCATTGGATGCAATTCTGTCGGTTGAATCGGTGGGTGTCTTCAAGCCGCATCCATCTGTTTATGAAATGGCCTGCAGCCATTTTGGTCTTTCTGCTGAAAAAATTTGCTTCATTTCATCGAATGGTTGGGATGCCTTTTCGGCGAAGGCTTTCGGCTTTCGTGTGCTGTGGTGCAACCGCTTCCACCAAGTGCCGGAACAAATTCCAGAAACACCCGATGGTGAGATAAGCGACTTAACGCAGTTGCCCACAATTCTAGGTGTCAACTGAGTCACCGTTAGGAGTGATCGAGATTCTGAAGCGAAAGATTCTTGACGTACTGAATTAACTCGGAGAAAAAATGAACCTGCCAAAAGATATTGGGTACTTTTTCGGAAGTCACGAAGGGAGGGCAATTCACTATCAAGAAGATTTGCTGAGCAGTTTGCTTGTTATGGCCTGGATGGTCGAAGCTCGTGATCCCTACACCGGCGGACATTTGTGGCGGGTCTCCCGCTTTTCACGCTTGCTAGCTAGCGAACTCAATTTGCCAGACGAGTCTGTTGCTCGCATCAGTCTTGGGAGTTTTCTACATGATCTCGGCAAAGTGGGCGTTCCGGATCAAATCTTGAACAAGAAAGACCGTCTCACGGATGAAGAGTATGAAGTAATCAAAACGCATCCGGACGTAGGATGGCGGATGCTGGCTGGGCATCCATTGGCCCGGCTAGTGGAATCTGCGATCCGGGCGCACCATGAGATGCCTGACGGCAGGGGATATCCCCGTGGTCTAGTAGGTGACGAAATTCCGCTGGATGCGCGAATTGTAGGTATCTGTGATGCCTTTGACGCAATGACAAGTGCTCGCCCCTATCGTCGTGGGATGACTGTGGAAAAAGCACTGTCGATCATTGAAGAGAATCTTGGCCAACAGTTTGACCAAGCTTTCGGTGATCGGTTTGTGGAACTCGGAAAGAGTGGAGCGTTGCATCACATCGTAGGCCATAGCGACGAAGGCATTCCCTTACAGGAATGCATGATGTGCGGACCGACTCTGGTTATGCGTAGGGGGCAGCAGGTTGACGATTACGTCTATTGTCGGAGTTGTACCGGTGAATACAAAACAGAACTTCAAGACGGGAAACTGGTAGTTAAACACACTGGCAAGTCAGGGCATCCGAGGGCCTTGGAATCGGAGGCCGATACAAAATTGATCGGGCGCCTAGTGCATGAATCGGCCCGCGCTCTCTTACGTGTTTAAAAATGGCACTAGTAATGAGTCGTGCCACCGTAAGGAAAGCGAATGAACACGATTGGTAGTCTTCTGATCGAGGCATCAGTCATAGAGCAAATGCGCAACGACATGATCAGATTCGCCTCTCTGCAGCTACGTAACGATTCTCTTGCTGAGGATGTTGTTCAGGAAGTACTTGTAGTGGCCCTGGATAATTCCTCGGCGTATGCAGGACGCTCTGAGTTGAGAACGTGGCTTTTCGCCATCCTGAAGAACAAGATCGTCGATCTGATCCGCCAGCAAGCCCGTACCACCAACGTCTCCGCGCTATCTGCCGAAGAAGAAAGTCTGGATCAGGCATTCGAGTCGCTGTTCAAGACCAATGCCCATTGGTTACCAGGCGCACGGCCGAGCAACTGGGGCGACCCGGAAGAGTCACTGCGCGAACAACGTTTCTGGGAGGTCTTTGATGCTTGTCTCAAGCACCTGCCGGAAAACACGGCCCGTGTCTTCATGATGCGTGAATTCCTTGAATTCGAGACAGCCGAGGTTTGTCATGAACTGGGGATTTCCTCGAATAACTGCAACGTTATCCTTTACCGAGCTCGCAACAGGCTAAGACGTTGCTTAGAGGAAAAATGGTTTTCGCCGTTTGAGATGTCATTTTGACTCGTCGCATCTGTTGGAATGCCCTCCGTAACAGCACCAAACACTGAACGTGGGCGAAGGACCTAATGTGCGCGTTAAGCAATCACAACTATTCCCTGTTAGAGAATCGACAAATTAGCCTTCGTCAGAGAAACGGAGGGTTGCATGCTGGGCTATTCATCGGGCCTTCAAGACATCTTCGATTATGCGTGCAAAAATCGGGTCCAGTTCCTTCGCCAGGGCATCGAGTTCCGCGTTCCGGTAGGGAGAAAAAACGACGCTTGGCATGCGGTAGCTGACTGAGGTCGTGCTGTCGGCGTTTTCGGTGACGTAGATGCGCAGTGGAGCTTCGAAACCGGCCGCGACACTGGCCTGCAGCATGCGCACGGCAAAGTCGTTGCGAAAGACCATCAGCACGATGTTGCCGGGAATTTTGACGCCTCGGCTGGCTGCGGCCTTGCTGGCACTGGCCTGGGCGACCAGGCCCATCTTGTTGTCGATGATCGATTTTTCGAGGCTCTGAACGACAGTGTCGAACGATTGCCAGGTGGTTGCCTCGCTGATTTCGGGCAAGCCGGTGCTGCTGGCTGCCAGGGCGGAGAAAGCCGACACGCCTAGGACGAAGGCGGCAGCGGAGTTGCGTAATGCGTTGCATTTAGCCATGGGAACACTCCTTGCGATTGAGGCGGTTTGGCTGCTGGTTAGACAGTTCAATCCGCCGGTTGAGAATACATGGAAGATCATCAGTGGCAGCGATCCCCCGAACAGGCTACTGGCGTCAGGTCACCCTTCTGTCCGCGCATAATGGCAAGCGTGGCGGCGACGCCGACGAGCAGTGCACCGAAAACTGCAATCGCCTGCAGCGAGAAGGTCGGAATGGCCGCCAAAAGTAGGGTGTCGTTACCGCCCGGGACTAGCGTGCCGCCTATCCCCATCAGGAAACCGCCGGTCATTCGTGAAGGCAGTTCGGATAGAGTTGGCGGGCGCAGACGCAGGGCGCCGCGATGCCATGTGGAAAGCAGCATGCCGGCAAGAAGTGCAGCTAGCAGCAGTGCCTGTCCGGTTGCTGGGGCCGGGCCGGAGCCGAGCCAGGAGGCAGCTTCGCCACGCAGAAAATTGGTATAGGTCCAGTTGCCCTGAACGGCGTACAGCGTGCCCCCGCCGATGCCGAGCACGGCGGCGGATGACGACAGGCGGTATTTGTCGGTCAGCAGACGACCGAGCAGACCGGCATCCTCATCGGATGTCCGCCAGAGCCGAATCAATTCTAATAGTGCACAGAGCCAGAGCAGTGACAGCAAGCCAGTGGCCCATGCATTCTGCCCATGCCAGACTGGTGCGATAGTTTGCAGCGCGCTGCCCGGCATTCCGGCAAGCCATTGGCTCATGGTTAGAAAACCAAGGATCATGCCGACCAGCGAGAGTCCCATGCCAAGTTCGCCGTCGGCGAGGCGTTGCAGGGTTGAGAAGGAACAGCCACCGTTGACGGCGGCTCCGACACCGAAAACAAAACCACCGGCGAGCGCTGCCCAGAAAGGGAGTCGGCCGAGCATCGGCGCCGGCGTCAGCGAGAAAACCATGATCAGGGTGCCAGCAATCATGGCGGTCCATAACACTGCCTTGGCAAAGCTGACCAACATGTAGGCAGTGCCGGATGTCATCACTTCCATTACCGCCCGGACGGTGCATAAGCTGGCCCGGTGCGCCACGAAACCCATGACGGTTACCAGCACGAGTGCCAAGGGCTGGGTCACGGGCGCTCGGTTCGATCAACGTGCGGAGTAGCGTTTGGCCAGCCAGTGGTCGATAGAGACAACCCCAGGGCCACGGGCGATTAGCACGAGCAGGACCGCGGCCCATACGCCGTGGGTGGGATAGGCATCGGGATAGACGAAGATCTGGATGGTCATGGTCATGATTAGCAGGGCGAGCGACGAGAAGCGCGTGGCCAGGCCAAGCAGGATCAAGATGGGAAACAAATGCTCGCCGAACGCGGCCATCGGTGCCGCTAGTTCTGGTGGCAGCAGGGGCAACTGGTATTCGCTGCGGAACAACTCAAGGGCGGATTCCGACAGATGCGGCCAGCCGAACTGGAACTCACCGGAAACGAGATCGATTGCGAGACCCTCGATCTTGGTCTGGCCCGATTTCCAGAAAATCGCAGCGATCGAGAAGCGCCCGATAAGGGCGATCAGCGAATCGGGAATTCGCGAGAAGAGATTGATCAGGCTACCGGGTACGCTGACGATTGGCGATGCGGGACGTGGACTGGTAACGGATGTGTTCATGAAGGACTCCCTGAAGGGTGCAGTGCCGTAATGGCTGATTTTTGGAGCAGCAAGCCGAGGATGGCGACCAGATCGAAATCGGCATCGATTCCTGTCGCTTCTGCAGCTGCAGCGCCAAGGTTGGTACCGGCGCGTAGTTCGCAGATAAAGGCGCCGGCGGCGGCTGAAATTTGTAGAACTTCGACCTCAATTCCGTTGCGTAGAACCAGAGCAGTTTCCGAGGCTTCCGGCGCAACCGCCGATAGTTCCAGCACACCTTGATGAGCCGCCCACAGCGAAACCACAGCAAATGCGGAGGCGACCACTGAAATTGATGGATGCAGCGACACAACTAGCGCCGGCAGAAATACGTCGTCGGCCAGTACGTCCGCAACAGCTTCGGCGCCGACACCCGGTACGTCCGCCGCGTGGTAGGCAACGACCCGGCGATATTCGAGGAGCGCAACGTCAGCGAGATAAGGTAGCGCTGTTGCTGGCGAAAAGGATTCTATGAAGCAGGGAAACTCATCGCCGTAAAAGGCCATTAGTCGCGATTGAGGTGGGTGGGCATAGGCATAGAGGCGCGCCATGGCCCGGAACAATTCTTCGCCGACTAGTTCCTGAGTGACCTCAAAGGTGTCGGCCAGGGCATCGACTAAAGAGACGATGACATTGTTGCGATAAACCCGGAAGCGCTGCGCCGGGTCGGAGCCGTTCCATGCGGTCAAGCCGACTGGCGCGGGCAAATTCGGGTTGAGCAGTGCGGCTGCGAAAATGCTCAGGCTCATGCGGCCACCTCGATGCGGCAGGTCTGCAGCAGCTTTTCCGCCTGTTGCGCCTCAGCGTGTAGCACGGCAAAGGCCGGGATGTCGTTGTCGCGCTCGATCAGCGTCGGTAGCGGGCCGGTGCGTTCCAGCGTGAAGCGGTAAAGATCCCATACCGTCTGGGCAATCGGTGAGCCGTGACTGTCGATGAGCAGAGGGGCGCCGGCTGCATCGACATCCTTTGCGAAGCCGGCGAGGTGGATTTGTGCCGTCGCCGCCAGGGGGAAGGCATCGATGTAGTTCTGCGCATCGCGGCCATGGTTGGTGCAGGAGACGAAAACGTTATTGACGTCGAGCAGCAAGCCGCAGCCGGTGCGTTTGACGACTTCGCCGATGAAGTCGGTTTCGGCCTGCGTCGATGCAGCGAACTCGACGTAGGTGGCCGGGTTTTCAAGCAGCATGCGCCGGCCCAGACGTTCGTGGACGCGGTCGATGTGATCACAGACACGTTGCAGCGTGGCTGTGTTGTACGGCGCCGGCAACAGGTCGTTGAGAAAGATGTCGCCATGACTCGACCAGGCCAGGTGTTCGGAAAAGGACTGCGGCTCGTAGCGCGTGATCAGCACGGCCAGGCGATCCAGATGCTCTTCGTCGAGCGGACCTTCTCCGCCGATGGACAGGCCGACGCCATGGACCGACAGCGGGTAGTGGCTGCGAATCTGGGTCAGATAATGATGGAAAGGGCCGCCATCGACCATGTAGTTCTCGGCATGAATCTCAAAAAAACCGAGGTCGGGCAGGGTTTCAAGAATGGTGCGAAAGTGCTCGGGCTTGAGGCCGAGGCCGCCGCGTGCAGGCAAATAGGCGGCATGGGCGGCAGGAGCACCTGCGGCTGTCGGCAGGAAACCGGGGGCTGTCGTCATGGCAGGTGCTCCGCTTCAGTTCAGGGAAATCAGGCCTTCTTTTCCTTGAATTCGGCGAGTTGACCGTAACCGGACGGCGAGGTCTTGGAGACAGTCTTTTCGCATGTGCCCTTCGGAACCAGCGACCAGGCATTGCCCTGGTGATCCATCTTCGAGGTGCCGGCGCAGGTGGTGCCCGCACCTGCCTTGCAATCGTTCTTACCCTTCATGGCGACGCCGTAACATTTTTCCTTGTCGGCCATGTCGGCGGCGGCAACCGGGGCAGAGGCAACAGTCATGGCGGCGCCGAGGGCGAAGGCGAGAGATGCGGCGGTCAGAGTCTTGTTCATGGTGGTATCTCCTGATGAGGTTGGGACGTTGGTGTGTCCGGACAGTCGATCAATTATTTCGACTGCTACCCATTAGTCGGAGAGCGGGGCGATTTATTACACCTGATTTGAAATTTATTTAGCGCCGGCGAATTGCCTTTCGCGATCAGGCTGTGACTACAAAGTTCGGCCCCTTCATGATGCGCTGGTAGTAGGAGAGCCAGGCTGGAGAGCCCTCCGGCCAGTTGGCCAGGAAAGCGGCTCGCCATGCATCGTGGTCGTAGCGGATCGGCAGCGCATGCGCGTGCACGCCTTGATTGATCTTGCCGTAAAGGACTTCTCCGGTTGGCTGACGGGTGCTGATCCGGGTCAGTAACCCGTAGCGTTGCTCTTTGAAGTTCGGCATCCCGGCGGCGCCGTTGTTGATGACCACCCCTGTGGTTTCGCCCAGCGGAAAACGGCATAAGGCGGGCAGGCAAGTATGGGTGCAGGCGAAGATATTGACCTCGGCGCGCCTGAAGACATCGATGATCCACAAGTGGTTATCCGGATTGTTCAGGGCTGCTACATCGAAGCGCCATCCGGCCAGTGACTCGGCATCGCCGTGTACGATGCCGATACGCGTCGCGCCAACCTGGAAGCGGGCAATCATCGGCAGCACCGCCAGGCGTTCAAGGACTGCGGGCTGTCGTGAAGCCGTCTCCTTGAGCCGGGCGTGAATCCAGTTGGAGCGCTCGACGACGGCACTGTCGACGTGCTCCGGATAAGCGCAGCCGCAACCTGCCGCGTTGCCGTCAACTCCGAGTTCCGCCTCGACGTTGCCGACAATGGCGTGATGGGCGAGAACCCGACGGTTGATTTCGGCAAAGCCGGCATCATCAACATTGAACCAGTTGAAATCGCCGTTGAAGACGAGGGTGACCGGCCCATCTTCTTGCGCAACCATCGCTTCGATGGCATCGAGTGCCGGCAAGTTGCCATACAGGCCACCGACGACGTAGAGCGTCTCCGCCTCGATGGCGGGCAAGCGGGCGATGGCTTCGGCGCCGTAGCGGTAACGTAGCGGGCAGGTCCGTCCGGCGATATCGCTCATTTGCGCTCGCCCCACACCTGCAGGACCCGTGCATCGCGCCCGCAGCCGTTGCGGTAGTAGGCATAGCGGATCGGATTCTTCTTGTAATAGTCCTGGTGGTATTCCTCGGCCGGCCAGAAGGGCGACGCCGCCAGCACTTCGGTATAAATCACCGGGAAACGGGCGCTTTTGAGCAAGGCATCCCGACTGGCTTCAGCGATTTTATGCTCGGTCTCGTTCTGCCAGTATATGCCGCTGCGGTACTGGCTGCCGACATCGCAGAACTGGCGATCCTTGACTGTCGGGTCGATATGCCGCCAAAAATACTCGACCAGTTGCGAATAGCTGACTTTCTGCGGGTTGTAGATGACGCGCACAGCTTCGGTGTGGCCGGTCTTGCCCGCGCTGACTGCCTCGTAGCTCGGGCTCTTGGTTAGGCCGGCGGTGTAGCCGGATTCAACTTCGATGACGCCTGGCAGCTTTTCAAAGTCGGCCTCGATGCACCAGAAGCAGCCACCGGCAAACAGCGCGCTGGCCTTGGCGGCGGGCGTTTCGGTTGCCGGAGTGTGGAAACTGGCTGCCAGCGCGGCGATTGCTACGGTGAACCGGAAAAAATGACGAATTTTCATGTCCGTAACGCCGGTAGCGAGTCGCCCGTGACGACGAATTTGAGGGCGACACCGTTGTTGCAGTAACGCTTGCCGGTCGGCTTCGGGCCGTCGTCGAAAACATGGCCCTGATGCCCGCCGCAATGCGTGCAGTGATACTCGGTGCGCGGGTAAATCAGCTTGAAGTCGGTCGAAGTGGCGACGGCGCCGGCCAAGGGCTGCCAGAAGCTCGGCCAGCCGGTGCCGCTCTCGTACTTCTGGACGCTGTCGAACAGTGGCTGATTGCAGGCAGCGCAGATGAAAGTGCCGGCGCGTTTTTCTCCATTCAACGGGCTGCTGCCGGCACGCTCGGTGCCTTCTTCGAAGAGCACGACGTAGGCTTCGGGGGGCAGCAGTCGTTTCCATTCGGCCCGGCTCTTGTTGAGCGGGAATGTGCTGGCCGCGGTAACGCGGAAGGGTAGGGCGCTGGCAGCGATTAGTCCGGAAACCCGGGTAATCCAGTGGCGACGGTTCATGATTTTTCCTCCTTACTTCTTGCTGATATGGAGCGGTTTTGCGACGGGTCGTTCCTTCACGAAAACACTGCGCGCCGGGCGCTTTCAGGCAATTGCCAGGGGGCTGCGGGAGCCGCCTCATCCGGGCGATACAAATTGGTCAGTTTTTGGTCGTCGACCGCAGACAGCGGCAAATCGAAGGCGATCCGGCCGCTTCTCAGGCCGATGACACGATCGGCCAGTAAAGGCAGCAGGGACGGGTTGTGAACGATCGAGATCAACGTTGAATTACGCGCTGCCTGGGCCAGCAGGTGACAAACCTCGCCAGCGGCGGCCGGATCGAGTGCCGCCGTCGGCTCGTCGGCGAGAATGAGTTTTGGCTGCTGGACGAGAAGGCGGGCGATGGCGACCTTTTGCCGTTCGCCACCAGAAAGCTTGTCGGCCCGTGTTTGGGCGCGGGCCAGCAGGCCGACTGCGTGCAATGCGGCTTCGGCATTGGTGACCTCGTCAGCTGGAAAATGGCGAACCCAGCTACGCCAGCCGGTGACGCGGCCGAGGCTGCCGATCATCACGTTTTCCACTGCGCTCAGGCGACCGACCAAGTGCAGGCCTTGGTGAATTTGTCCGACTTCGCAGCGCAGTGTGCGTAGTTCCTGGGGTGACTCGCCGGTGCTCAAGTCACGTCCGAGCACTTCGACCTTGCCATGCGCCGCCGGCATAAAGCCAGTCAGCAGTCGAAGCAAGGTCGATTTGCCGGCGCCGTTGTGGCCAACGATGGCGATGCGCTCGCCGTGCCGGATGCTCAGCGTACTGACATCGAGTAGTGCCCGCCCATCGGCAATGCAGCATACCTGCTGCAGGGAAATGGCGATTTTGTTCATGACAGGGCCTGCCGGATGCGCCGGCTGATGGTGTCGAAGACGGAAACCATCAACACGATGACGATCAGTACGGTCGACAGCCTTCCCCACTGGAACAGCGAGGTCGCTTCGGTAATCAGCAGGCCGAGCCCGCCGGCGCCGATCAGGCCGAGGATGGTCGAGTCGCGGATGTTGAATTCCCAGACGTAGAGATGGCTGGAAACGAATTGCGGCAGCACCGAGGGCCAGACCGCGTTGAAGAAGACCTGGTCGGGCGTTGCGCCGACGCTGCGCACGGCATCGATGGCCGCCATGTCGAGAGACTCGATGGCTTCGGCGAACAGCTTGCCGTAGGTGCCCATCGAGTGCAGGCCAATGGCCAGGATGCCGGCGGTCGGGCCGAGGCCGACGATGCCGACGAGGACCAGCCCGAAGACCAGCGTGTGGATGGAGCGGGCAATGTCGAGAACGCTTTTGGCCAGCCAGGCCAGCGGCTTTGGTGCGGCAAGGTTGCGCGCCGTCAGCACGGCCAGCGGCAGGGCGAGGAGGGCGCCGAGCAGCGATCCGAGGGTGGCGATGCGGATTGTCGTCCAGGTTGCACGGCCGAGGCCAGCCAGGTAATCAGCCTCGACTTCCTGACGGTTTTCGACACGGAGCACGGTACCGTCGTCGCTCTTATATTCGAGCTGCTGGTTGCCGAACCAGACGTCGAGAAAACTCGGGTGAGCAAATTCGCCCACCGTTTTGACCAAATTGGCCAGCGGATTTCGCCCCAGCGACAGTTCATCTTCGCGAGCCAGTGTGCCGAGGCAGGCCGCGACGAGCAGCACGTAGATCAGCGTCAGCCCGAGAAAGCCGAGCCGGCCGCTAAAACGATTGACGAAATGGTTCGTCAGGGCGTGGACACTCATTATTTGGCCTGCAATTTTCCGGTCGCCAGCCCGGCGTCGCGGATCGGCTTGTAGAAGGCGTTATCGCGGCTGACGAAGCCGGTGTAATGCGGCGGCAGCAACTTGGGATTGGCTTTCAGGGCTTCGCCGACATCGCCGAGGGCACCCTGGAGTTGACCGATCAACGCCTTGTCGCCGGCCAGTGCACTGCTCACGGCAAATGCGTCATTGGGCAACGGGGCCGAGGTCCAGATGATCTTCGAGTCCTCGGCCTTGATCAGGCCCTGTTCAATCATCGCGTTGCGGTTGCGGTTGTAATCGGCCCCAGCATCGAGCACACCCTGGGTGACCTGGGTTTCGATGGCCTGGTGTGAAGTATGGACCACCTTGCTGAAATACTTTTCTGGCGTGATGCCCTGAGTCATCAGGTAGTGCAGCGGGATCAGGTAGCCGGAAGTCGAACCTTTGTCGCCGAAGGCGAAGGTCTTGCCCTTGAGATCGGCCAGATTGTTGATGCCGGATTTCGGGTGGGTGATCGTGATGGCGAAATACTCGGGCTTGCCATCGTAAAGGATGGTCGAAATGACCTGGGCACCGGCTTGGTGATTGGCCAGTACATAGCCCCACGGGCCCATCAGCGCGATGTCGGTTTCGCCATTAGCCAGCGATTTGGCGAGACCTTCCCAGCTATCGACGGTGCGCAGTTCGACCGGGCGGTTGAGTTTTTTCGACAGATAGTCGGCCAGGGGACGATAGGTCGCATCGTTTTTTTCCCGGTCCGGCTGGAAGAGGCCGACGCCGAATTTGAGCGGCGGTTCGGCGGCGATTGCCCCGCCAACGATCAGTGCGGTAGTCAGCAAGGCGACAATTTTGGCGGTGATTTTCATGGGAATTCCTGAACTGGATGGTGTGATTTAAATGGTGGCAATCGCTGGCTGCGCTTCCGTAACCTCGGCATGTTCAAGTGCGCCGCCGCAACTGCTGCCCTGGCCGGCCGTACAACCGTAGCAATGATCGGCTACCCGGATCGGGCGGCCGGCCAGGTCGGCTTCGAGCAGGTCGGCCAGATAAACGGGACCAGCCTCTTGACCACCTAGTTCGAGCTTTAGCATCTGGTTGAAATCGCAATCGAAGACCTGGCCCTGCCAACTGACAGACAGCAGCGAGCGGCACATCACATCATCCAGGTTGGCTGACTGGTAGGCCCCCTTGAGCAGTTTCATGTAGTCGTGGAATTCATTGCGCGATACCAGTTGGCTGCCGAAACGCTGGATCGGCATATTGGTCAGCGCGAACAACTGATTGAAGATAATGCCGTAGCGGGCAGCGAGTTGCTCCTTGTAAGCCTGCTCCAGCTTCAACTGATCTGGCGGCAGGCTGGGGCCGAGCGGGTTGTACACCAGATTCAGAATGCGACCGCTACCCGGCAGGCCGTAGCCCAGGGCATTGAGCTTGCGCAATCCATCAATGCTGGCCTGAAACGTTCCGTCACCACGCTGGGCGTCGACGTTGTCTTCCAGATAACAAGGTAGGGAGGCCACGATTTCGACGTTCTGCTCAGCGAGAAACTCGGCCAGCGTCTCGTAGCCCGGTTCGCTCAGGATGGTCAGGTTGCAGCGATCGATGACGCGAAGCCCAAGCGACCGGGCGGCACTAACCAGACGACGAAAGTTGGGATTCATTTCCGGTGCGCCACCGGTCAGATCCAGGGTCTGCACCGACTGCCGGCGCGCAAAATCGAGGAGCACGGACATGGTTTCCCAACTCATTTCCTCGGTCCGCTTCGGGCTGGCAGCGACGTGACAGTGGAAGCAGGACTGGTTGCAGCGATACCCCAGATTGGCCTGGAGAGTTTCAAGCTTACGGCGCCGGATAGCCGGAAATTCCGTCTTGACCAGTAAAGGGAAAGTGTCGCGCATTGTTCTTCTCCGAATTGGGTTTAACCATTAGTCGGGGAAGGTGGTGAATTCTTACACTTTGGTTTGAGAAAATTTGAGCAAACCAATACCGCAAGCAACATGATTAGTCATCTTTTGCTAGTCACGTTCTGCGACTGCACAGACATCCCCATCGGCGGGAAGGATGTCTTCATCGTTCTCAAGCGCCGCTATCAGTTCAACTGGACGGCGTTCGGCAACTTCTATTTCCTGGAAACAGAGGGCGTTGTTGTCGCCGAAGATCAGCCAGCAAGTGCAGGCGCAGAGACCTGCGAGGCTTCCGAAGGCTGAGAAGCCGCGTTCGGGAATAGGGCGTCCAGCAGATCAGAAACGGAAGGCAGCTTCCGGAAGCGTGACCCTGGAATGTCCCGGTAGTGCTCGCGGACCTTCTTGTTGCCTTCCTTATCCCGTCGACCGGGAAGGACTGAGGAGTTGAAGCCATCGACGCTTGGCATCGGATCGTTCGGGGTGGCGCCAAAATAGCGGTAACCCTCGATAGCCAGGTCGAAGTCCCGATGGACAATGACCACAACGCAACTACCTAGCATCAGCGTGAAATCGGTTCGGACGGAGAAGCTTTTGTTTTTTCCCTCGGAGTTGACCTGCTTGATTTGAACGAACCGTGTTCGCCCTGACATTGTGAGGACCAGATCGAATCCCGACTCATCAACCTCAGTTCGAAGGATGTCCATACGGACCTCAGGATCGCGCCGCCAAAGCTCTCCAGCGAGTGCGGCGATCATAGAGTGGGTGAGCACGTTCTCGACGTATGAGGACCGGGTGGCGAGGGCAGCGCGGTAGTCAGGCATCAAGCCGCCTTCTTTATCGGTTCCGGTTCTTCCCTTGGTGCCGACGCTTCGATCCGCTCACGGAGTTCCTTCCCAGCCTTGAAGTGCGGTACCCTCTTTGCGCCAACCGCCACCT
>PHCF01000178.1 GCA_002842145.1 Betaproteobacteria bacterium HGW-Betaproteobacteria-6
TGGCCGAACTGGTCAAGGCCGTGGTGACGGTGAACTAGAGCGGAATGATGTCGTCGCCGCCGGCGCCGAAGCGGCCTTCGTAGTGCTTGAGCTGGCGGACCTCCTTGCGGCGCAGGAGCTTTTCCTGGACCTTGGCCGGCAGGTCGGTGAACATGATCAGATCCTTGGCGATCAGCAGTTCGATGGTGTCCTCGATGACCCGCACGAAATCACGGTCCAGTTCGTCCAGTTCATTCTGCCGCCAGCGTTCGTGAATGAACTGCAGGACTTCGGGATGATCGGCCGGCAGGGCTTCGCTGGCCTCGCCGATGGGCATGGGATGCAATTCGCTAATTTTGCCAGCGCTATCTCTCACCGCGTAAAGCATGCCCGTTCCTTTCTTGAATGATCAGCCAAGTCTGCATGAGCTGATCGCGATTTGCAATTGAAGGCGCCGAATCACGCACCATCAGTAGTTCTTGACCGGTGCCTTGATCGGCATCTTGGGCTTGCCAAAATAGCTGGCGGGCGGCGCCTTGAAGGGTGAAGGCGGGTTCTTGTTGGTGACGACGATCCTGGCCGACTGCTGCCGTGGCTTCTTGCGACTGGCCGTAATTTCCATCGCCGCCGCCCGGGCCGGTTGCGCTTTGTCCATTTCAGAGCGCACGATGCGCATCCGTTCGGTCGCAATGCGCTTGTCGATGACGGTCGTCGACATGCCCCGTTCGACGAGTTTTTCGCGCATGCTGAGCAGCTCTTCCAGCGCCTTGGAGCTGCGCAGCGAACGTTGCTGCTGCCCCCAGCTTTCCTTGGGCTGGCTGACGGCGATGTTGAACTCCTCGGGGTTGCTCACCATGCGCGCCAGTTCCAGCCGATCCTGGCGCATCGCCCACTCCAGCGCACCGTCGCCCCAGTCGTTTTTCGGCGTCCGGTCGGCGCCCTTCTCGATGAGTCTCCGGACCAAGTCCTGGTGTCCTTCATACACCGCCATCATGAGGACGCTCGAGCCATTGCTGCTCTGGGCGTCGATATCAGCCCCCTGGGCAATCAGAAAATCGGCTACTTCGGTGTGCCCGGCGAAAACCGCATAGTGCAGCGCCGACCACTGCCGGACCGGCGCATTGATGCGCGCCCCGCGTTCGAGCAGCCACTTGACGACCTCCAGATTACCGCGCCACGCCGCCAGGGCAATGGCCGACTCGCCATTGGCGTTGAGCTTGTTGATGTCCGCCCCGCGCGACAGGAACAGGCGCATGAGGTCGAGCTTGCCCTCCCAGGCGCCGATCATCAGGCCGGAACCGACCCGGCTGCCCATGAAATCGGGCGACATGCCGGCATCGAGCCAGCTTTCCGCCTGGCCGACATCGCCCAGTTCCATACTGACGCTGAACGCAACGGGATCAGGCAAGGCCGAAAAAACCGGCGTCGCCGGGGCCAGCAAAAACCCCATCACGCTTATCATGGCAAGCCGTCGTTTTACAGTTAGTCTCATTGAGTTTCCATTGCCTCACGCCAGCGCCCATTTTCTCATGACCCGGATCGATTACCGGCTTTTTGCGGCGCTCGCGCTGTCCTTGCTGCTCCACTTCCTGCCGCTGCTGAGCAATTTCGATTTTGGCCAAAAATCCCGGTCGACCGTAGCACCGCTCACCGCCGAACTGCGCCCGCCCCCAGCCCCCGCCATACCGCCGCTGAGCTTGCCCGAACAACCCGAGCCAAGCGCAGCGCCAACGCCGAAGACAGCCCGGCCGGCGCCGCCAAAGCCAGCCGGAAAAACTGCCGCCCCGGCCGCCAAAACCTGGACCCATGCCGTCCGCGAGCACCTCGAGAAACTCGATGCCGCCGATCAGTTCTACCCGGCCGAAGCCATCGCCCGCGGCCAGGAAGGGGAAGTCCTCGTCCTCATCATCATCGACGAAACCGGCAAAGTCAGCGCCGCCCGCGTCGAACAAGGCAGCGGCCACGCCCTGCTCGACGACGCCGCTCTGCGCGCCGTCCGTTCGCTGCAATCGCTGCCGGCCGACGCACCCCGCCAGGTCGTCCTTCCCGTGCGTTTCCGCTTGCGTTGATCGGCTGGCAGGTCGCCCTTTTCGATTCATAAGCTCAGCATTTTTTCTCGCTTCGTCGCTTTAGGGCGGCCCGCTACATTTCCTCCACCGCAATACCGAGAGGAATAAATCATGCACTTCGAAGCACTTCTCCCCCTGTTCGTCGCCACTGTTCTATCGACCCTGGCCATTACGGCGCACTCCGCCGACATCAATCTTCTCAACGTTTCATATGACCCGACGCGGGAACTGTACCAGGCATTCAATCCCGAATTTTCACACTACTGGAAGGAAAAGACCGGCGACAACGTGACTGTCAGGCAATCGCACGGCGGGGCCGGCAAGCAGGCGCGGGCGGTGATCGATGGGCTGGAAGCCGATGTCGTCACCCTGGCCCTTGCTTACGACATCGACGCCATCAGCGAAAAGACTGGCAAGCTGCCCAAGGACTGGCAAAAGAGCTTGCCGCACAACAGTTCGCCCTACACCTCGACCATTGTTTTCCTGGTCAAGAAAGGGAACCCCAAGGGCATCAAGGACTGGGGCGATCTGGTCAAACCCGGCATCGAGGTCATCACGCCGAACCCGAAGACGTCCGGCGGCGCCCGCTGGAACTACCTGGCCGCCTGGGGCTTCGCCGAGAAGAAATACGGCAGCCAGGAGAAGGCTCGGGAATTCGTGAAGACGCTCTACTCGCACGTCCCGGTGCTCGATTCCGGCGCCCGCGGCGCCACCAACACCTTCGTCCAGCGCGGAATCGGCGACGTTCTGCTGGCCTGGGAAAACGAAGCTTTCCTGTCGATCGATGAACTGGGGCCGGACAAATTTGAAATCGTCGTGCCCTCGGTTTCCATCCTGGCCGAACCGCCGGTCGCCGTCGTCGACGGCAACAGCCGCAAGCACGGCACCGAAAAGGTCGCCGCGGCCTACGTCAAATACCTGTATTCGCCGGTCGGCCAGAAACTCGTTGCCCGGCACTATTACCGCCCGATCAAGCCCGAACTCGCCGACCCCGCCGATATCGCCCGCTTTCCCAAGCTGAATCTGATCAAAATCGACGACCTTGGCGGCTGGCAGGCCGTGCAGAAAAAGCATTTCGCCGACGGCGGCATTTTCGATCAGTTGTATCGCCGCTAAGCCATGAAACAGACGGTCCTGATCGTGCCGGGCTACCTGGGGAGCGGTCCGGCCCACTGGCAAAGCTGGATGGAACGTCAGCTGCCGGCGACCCGGCGGGTAGCCGGTATCGGCCCTGGGCCAGTGGACCGACCGCGTAGACGCCGCCATCAAGCGCTCGGATGGCCCGGTCTGGCTGGTTGCCCACAGCTTCGGCTGCCTCGCCGCAGTGATGGCGGCATCGCTCCTTCCGGAGCGGATTGGCGGCGCACTTCTCGTCGCCCCCGGCCGATCCCGAGCGGTTCTCCGCGCAGGGATTCCGCTCGGGCGACGAAGGCAGCATCGCCAGTTGGCTCTACGACGCCCGTCTGCGGTGCCCCAGCCTGCTGGTCGCCAGCACCAACGATCCCTGGCTGAATTTCGCCAGCGCCGCCTACTGGGCGGATCGCTGGGGAAGCCGACTGCACAGCCAG
>PHCF01000028.1 GCA_002842145.1 Betaproteobacteria bacterium HGW-Betaproteobacteria-6
GAAAAACAGGGCGGAATTGATACCGGACTTGGCGAAATCTTCGGGTTTGGTGAACATGGTGAATCTCCTGAGGTTGGGGTGATCTATTCGCCTTGGCGCCTATGTTGCACCGCAGCATGACTCCATTCTAACCACAGCAAAACACCTGTCAACACCTTTTTGTGCGCCGCACCAATTATCCCGAATGATGCATTGAAATTATCCGGCGACGGCGTCTGTTCGCAGTTCCAGACCGAGCCTGTCGAAGATCGCCGTCATCGCTTCGGCAGCGCCGAGCGGCAGGTAATAATCGACAATGTCGGTGAGCATGGTTTGCGCCGGATTGATTTCCACGGTCGGAATGCCGCTGCCGGCTGCGAGCACAACCGGCTGAGTGATGTAGGGGAAGATGCTCGAGGTCCCAATCGTAAAAACAATGTCGAACCCCGCCTGAAAGGCGTCGATGAAACGATCCAGGGGTTCCTCCGGCAAAGCCTCTCCGAAAAGCACCACCTTCGGCCGCAACACGCCGCCACAAAGTGGACAAAGCGGCGGCACATCCCGGCCGCTCAGGTCGGCAGCAGCCTCCTCATGGCTGCATTCGGTACATTCCAGTTCCTGCAGGTTGCCGTGAATTTCGACAATCTCCCGGCTCCCGGCCAGACGATGCAGACCATCGACATTCTGCGTAAAGACCATGACCCGGTCGAGATGCTGATCAAGGCTGGCAATTGCGAAATGCGCGGCGTTTGGCTTGGCGCCACGACAGGTTTCTTCGATCTGGATCAGGTATTTCCAGGTGATTTCCGGGTGCCTGGCAAAGATTTCGCCAGACAAGGCATCCTCGATCCGCAGGCCCTCTTCGGTAGCCTCGCTGTCATAGAGGCCACCGACCCCGCGATAGGTCGGCAGGCCGGAATCCGCAGAAATGCCGGCGCCGGTAATGAACAGGGCGCTCCGCGCCTGACGGAGATGCTCGGCGACGGCGCAGAGTGCCGCCTCGACGGGCGCTGAATACGACTTCATCGGCGGCAGAAAGCTGACTTACTGGATCAAGAACTGGGTAAACAGCGCTTCGCTGATCCCGGTTTTCTGGTCTTCGTGAATGGCATGGTTGGCCAATTCGACGATTTCATCAACCAGCTCCTTCTTGCCCTCGAGCGTGCGCAGCTTGTCCAACTCCTTGCCCGACAGCAGCAGGATGATCTCGTGCTGGATTCTCGGCCTGTAGGCGGCAATGGCGCCGGCAGCTTCAGGAACGGCCGGTTCGAGGATCAGCCCGAACTGCAGATAATTTTCGGTACCGAGATTGACCGTGAACACCATCGGCTCCGGCGCACCGCCACCACCATGATCGCCAGCCATTGATGGCAAGGGCAAAAGCAAGGCCAGAAGCATCAGTACCGGCGCAACAAGGGCATTCACAAATCGGGGAGAGACGTTCATGACAATCCTAAAGATGGTTGATATCCCTTCGGGAGACCCGGACTTTATACCGGCTGAAAACCAAAAAAGCCACCATGACGGCGATCTATGACGGTCCTTCGCCAATTCAAATGCCTGCCAGGCGCAATACTCCCCGTAGCTGGCAGACCAGCGTATATTTCGCCCTTCGCTCATGGTCGCCCCCCGATATTCGGCTTGGCGCCGCCAAAATACACGCTAAATCATGCCGCTTCCCAGTTACGACCCTGCCACCTATCCGGACCAGCTCGCCGACAAACTCGCCCATTTCGAGCAGAACTTCGCATCGCTCGGCGTGAAAAACACGGTTGCCCATGCCTCGACGCCGCTTCATTACCGGCTGCGTGCCGAGTTCCGCATCTGGCACGATGGCGACCGGCTGGATTACGCGATGTTTGATCCGGCAGACCCCAAGGTGCCGATCACGCTCGACATCTTCCCGCCGGCTGCCGAGTCGATTTGCGCGCTCATGCCGCGCCTGCGCGACCGCCTTGCCGGTAGCGAAGCCCTGCGTCGCCGCCTTTTCCAGATCGACTTTCTGGCGACATTGAGCGGCGACATGCTGGTCACGCTGATCTATCACCGCACGCTCGACGAAAACTGGGAAGCCGCTGCCCGCCTGATGGCCGCCGAATTCGGTATCCAGATCATCGGCCGCAGCCGTGGCCAGAAACGAGTCCTCGACCGCGACCATGTGATCGAAGAATTCGAACTCAATGGCCGTCAGCTGCGCTACAAGCAGGTCGAAGGCAGCTTCACCCAACCCAATGGCGGCGTCAATCGCCAGATGCTCGGCTGGGCTTGCCAGCAGGCGGCCGGCATCGGCGGCAATCTGGTCGAGCTGTATTGCGGCAACGGCAATTTCACCATTGCGCTGGCGCCACTCTTCGATCAGGTACTCGCCACCGAAGTCAGCAAATCGTCGGTACATGCCGCTCAGTACAACCTGGCCGCCAACCAGGTCGAAAATGTTGCCATCGCCCGCATGTCCAGCGAGGAATTCAGCGATGCGCTGGCCGGCCGCGAAACATTCACGCGCCTCAAGGACATCGACCTCGAGCCCTTCCGCCACGCCACGCTGTTCGTCGATCCGCCGCGCAGCGGGCTGGATGCCGTCACGCTCGACCTTGCCCGTGGCTTTGACCGCATTCTGTACATTTCCTGCAACCAGCAGACCCTGCTCGAAAACGTCACCGCCCTGCAAGACACCCACCAGATCGACGCGTCCGCCGTTTTCGACCAGTTCCCCTACACCCATCATCTGGAATGCGGCCTGCTGCTGACGCGGCGCTAAGCGCATTGCCCCCGCCTCGGTGAAACGGGCGGGTTAAACTCGCCTCTTTGAAATTGCCCTCCCCGCCCATGACCTTCTCCGCCCTCGGCCTCGCCGAAACGCTGCTCCAGTCCCTCGACACGCTTGGCTACAAGACGCCGACGCCGATTCAGGAGCAAGCCATTCCCGCCATTCTCGAGGGGCGCGACGTGATGGCCGCGGCTCAGACCGGCACCGGCAAGACGGCCGGCTTCGCGCTGCCCATCCTGCACAGCCTGGCCACCGATGGCGTCAAGGTAGGCAGCAATTCGGTGCGCGCCCTCGTCCTGGTACCGACGCGCGAACTGGCCGAGCAGGTTCATGCCAGCTTCCGCCAATATGGCGAACATAGTGGTGTCAGCACCTACGCGGCCTACGGCGGCGTCAGCATCAACCCGCAGATGATGCGCCTGCGCCGTGGCGTCGACGTCCTCGTCGCCACCCCCGGCCGTCTACTCGACCTGTACAGCCAGAACGCCCTCAAGCTCAACAAGGTGCAGGTGCTCGTCCTCGACGAAGCCGACCGCATGCTCGACCTCGGCTTTTCCGGCGAACTCGATGCCGTCTTCGCTGCCTTGCCCAAGAAGCGGCAGACCCTGCTCTTCTCGGCCACTTTCTCCGAGGTCATCCGCAGCCTGGCCAAAGCCCGTCTGCGCAATCCGCTGACTATCGAAGTCAGCCCACGCAACAGCACGGTCAAGGCCGTCAAACAGTGGATGGTGCCGGTCGACAAGAAGCGCAAGACCGAGCTCTTCCTGTTCATGCGCAAGGATAGGCGCTGGGGTCAGGTGCTGGTTTTCGTCAAGACCAAGCGCGGCGCCGATGAACTGGTCGGCATCCTGCACGCCAAGCGCATCAAGGCCGACGCGATCCATGGCGACAAGCCGCAAGCGGCCCGCCTGCGTGCGCTGGAAAGCTTCAAGGCTGGCGAGGTGCAAATCCTTGTCGCCACAGACGTCGCCGCCCGCGGGCTGGACATCGACGACCTGCCGGTCGTCGTCAATTTCGACCTGCCCATCGTCGCCGAAGATTACATTCACCGCATCGGTCGGACCGGCCGCGCCGGCGCCACCGGCGAAGCCATCTCGCTCGTCTGCGCCGACGAAGCCCCGTTGCTCGCCGCCATCGAAACCTTGCTCAAACAAACGCTCAGCCGCGAAGAAGAACCGGGCTTCGAACCCGATCACCGGGTTCCACTGACCGGCGCCGCCGCCATCGCCACCAAGAAGATCAAAAAACCAAAGGTACCTGGCGGCCGGGGCGGCAAAGGCACGCCGAGCAACTGGGTCGGCTTCGACGATGCGCCCAAACGGCCCAGCGCCCGTCCGGCAGCCCGTCCGGCAGCCCGTCCGGGCGGAATGCCACGGTCAACCGGAAAAAACGGCCAAAAACAAAATCGTTCCGGCGGCCGCTGAACACCGGGCCGCAAACCGGGAAGCCTTCAGCTCAGCGCTTTTCAGGCACCTCGATGAAGTGCTTTCTCAGCCAGTCGCGGTCAAGCTCCCAGCTGACATCCTTGATCCCCGGCTGGGCCAGCACGATGGCCCGCGCCTCGGACTGCACCTCGCCCAGCAACTGCTCGGCGGCGATGAAAGCCGGATCGTTCGGGTTCTTGGTATCGATTTCCGGATAGAGAACGGCCAGGGCCTTGAAGGCGGGAACGTCAAAATTGCGCGGCGTACTGACCAGCGCCGTCGTGCCATTGACCTTCATGACCCAAAATTTGTACGGATAATTTTTCAGCTTCGGGCTGGCCTGCGCCTCGATGGCCCGGGTCAATTCGCGCGACCGTGAATCGGGTGCCTGGATGTACCAGTCAAGGCCGGCGAGCAAGACCAGAACGACGATGACCCAGTAAGATTTTTTCAATTCGATTTCCTCTTCCAGAATGACGAATGCGGCATCGATGCAGAAGTGCCATTACCCCAGGGCAGCCTCAACATTGAGCTCGGAAACCACGCGGTTGCGCCCCGCCGCCTTGGCCAGGTAAAGCGCCTCGTCGGCGCATTGCAGCAGATGCTCGATGTCGTAGCCATCGCTGGCCACGCCGATACTGACCGTGTTGCCGACCTCAACGCCGGCGCAGCGTATCGGCGTCGCAGCATAAGCCCGGCAGAAGCGTTCGGCCAACTCCGTCGCCTCGGCCAGCGAGGTATCCGGCAAGAGCACGGCAAACTCCTCGCCACCCATCCGCCCGCACACATCCGATTTGCGCAGGCTGCGCCGCAACTGGTCTGCCAGCGCACACAACACCGCATCGCCGACGGCGTGACCGTGCTGGTCGTTGATCTGCTTGAAATAATCCGCATCGATCATGGCAATGCTCAAGGGCAGCTTGTTGCGCTCGCAATAATTGGCCAGCGTCTGCCCGCGCGCAAAGAACGCACGACGATTGTCGAGCCCGGTCAGATCGTCCGTCTGCGCCATCAACTCGGCTTTCTGCTTGGCCGCCGACAAATTGTGAGCCAAGGCGAAATTCTCACTCTGCGCCCGCGACAAAACCGTGCTGGCCCGTGCCAGAAGGCCCATATACAACAAGGCCGCGATGCCCAGACTGAGCTTCATCGACTGCCCGCTGAGCATGAACCAGCCTATGGTCGGCAGCAGAATGGTGCCCATCGCCACGATCACCATGTAGCGCCGCGCCGAATAATGCGAGAAAGCCCCGGCCGCCATACCGAGCAGGAACATGAAGGCGATGAGTTGATGGACCAAGGTGCTTTCAATGCTGATCCACAGTACGCCCAGCCCCCACAGCGACGTGGTCATGAACAGCGTGACGGCGTAACTGCGCTCCCAATCCAGAATCTGCAACCCTTCCGGCCGCTGCCGACGGTGCTGCCAGAACAAGGCCCAACGCACCAGACCACCGGCACAAACGGCCGCCAGCCAGCCCATCAGCAACGCGTGCCGCCCACCATCCCAAAGCATCTGACACAGCACGACGGCGACGATGACGCTGAGGAAAATCGCAGGAAACGACTGCCGATACAGCAAATGCAACTGATCAGCGCGAACGCGCACGGCCAGTTCGGTATCTTCGTCCTGCGCAGAGGGGGAATCCATCTTCTTCATCGGCCTACGACTATGCGGTGGGGCTCTGGTCAAGTCAAGCGACAGGACCAGCGCCTGTTCGCCCGCGCACAGCCCGCCGGCCCCCGGTTAGGTACATCCTCCGCATGGGGGTAGACTTTCCAGTTCAGCGTTGCCTTCCGGATTGACGATTGGAAGCTGACGCGATCTGTTGAAAGGAGTTTTCAATGGGAAAGAAATTGATCCTCATGCTGGGCTTAGCCGTCGCGGTGGGGCTGGGTGTCGTTTTCTGGCTCTATCAGCCGGAAGCCCCCGAACCCAAACCACTGGCGGTCGCCCCACTGCCGCCACCACCGGCAGCCGTCACCCCACCGCCACCACCGATTGAGCGTTATCCGCTCCCGGCAATCGAGGCGCCCGCCACGCAGGAGCCGCTACCCGGCGTCGAGCAAAGCGAGACGCGCTACCGTCAGGCGCTGGCCGGATTATTCAGCGAGAAACTGGTGAACCGGTTTTTCCACTCCGAACGCATGATCCGCCGCTTTGTGGCGACCATCGACAACCTGCCGCGACATGAACCGCTCGACAAAATGATGCCGGTCAAACCGGTCGGCGGTGCTTTCCTGGTCGAGCGCCAGGCAGCCGGGTTGAGTATTGCGCCGGCCAATGACCAACGTTATGTCGGCTATCTGAAGCTCATGACCATGGCCGAGGCGCGTCGTTTGGTCGATGTGTACGTGCGTTTCTATCCGCTGTTCCAGCGGGCCTATCGCGATCTCGGCTACCCCGAAGGCTTTTTCAACGACCGGCTGGTCGAGGCTATCGACAACTTGCTGGAAACACCCGATGTCGCGCCGCCAATCGCGCTGGAACAGCCTAAGGTGCTCTACACCTATGCCGACAAGTCGCTCCAAGCGCGCTCCTCGGGGCAGCGGATCATGCTGCGCCTGGGGGCCGATAACCGGGCAAAAGCGAGCAAGGCGCTGATCGCCATCCGCCAGGAATTGCTGAGCCGTTCGCCGTCCCGGGAGTAAGGCCGTCAGGCCTCGCCGTTATGCACCGCGCTCAGGCACTCCGAGACGTATTCGCCGCGTGCCGTCGAATTGTTTTCCTGTCCGTTTTTGGCGCACCAGGCAAAGAACGCTTCGGGAACGATCTGGTATTCAAGGGCCAGCACGCCGGAGCGCTGGAAGTTGCGGCGGGCGAGAACGGCCATTGCCTTCCATTTGTCGAATGATTCCTCGAAACAGTCGGGATCGACCGCCGTGGCTTTGACCTCGGCCCAGGTTTCCGGCGTGTACCAGGTGACGCCGATAACCAGCGACTGGGTGCGGCGCTTGGCCTTGATGCTTTGGTAGAGGGTGGGTTTTCTCATTGTTGGTCGAGATGGCAGGATGGGTTGAGGACAGGCCGCTAGGGAACACGGATCGAGTGATCCACGCAAAAGCGATGCCATCGGCCAGCCTCGTTCTCTCGCCTGGCATTCCGGGGTTGGCCGACATTGGCCGGGCGACGCTTGTCAGCTTCCCAACAATCGGGCGCATCACTCCCAGGCCAGCGCCCCGCCCGTCTGGTACTCGGTGACACGGGTTTCGAAGAAGTTCTTCTCCTTGCGCAGATTGGCCTGCTCGTCGAGCCAGGGCAGGACGTTTTCGGCGCCCGGGAACGGTTCGGCGACGCCGACCTGGCGGGCGCGCCGGTTGGCGATGAAGCGGAACTGGGCGACATGCAGCTCGGCGTTGTAGCCGAGGATCGGCTCCTTCAGGATGTAGCCGGCGTAGGCGGTTTCGGCCGCCTCGGCTTCGTCCCACAGTTGGCGCAGGGCGGCCGGGTCGAGCGTCAGGTTCTCCTCGATCAGCAGTTCGCGGATGACACGGATGCCGAAGGCGCAGTGCAGCACCTCGTCGCGCATGATGTATTGCAGCTGCTCGGCGGCGCCCTTCATCAGGCCGCGCCGTTGCAGCGCGAAGACCGGCGTGAAACCGTTGTAGAACCAGCAGCCCTCGAAGATCACCGCGAAGAAGAAGTAGGACAGCGCGAATTCGTGCAGGTTGGCGCGATCCTCGAGATCGAAGTCGGCGCGCATGACGCGCTCCAGCCGCCGGTTGGCGA
This sequence comes from Betaproteobacteria bacterium HGW-Betaproteobacteria-6, assembly GCA_002842145.1. Taxonomy (GTDB): domain Bacteria; phylum Pseudomonadota; class Gammaproteobacteria; order Burkholderiales; family Rhodocyclaceae; genus Azonexus. Next base: position 7,901 of record PHCF01000028.1, read on the forward strand.
AGGCGATCTTGCCGTGGATCTCGGGCACGACTCGGTAGCGGTTGTAGATTTCCTGCTGGTCGAGGCCGAGGCTTTCGATGCAGTGCTGGTAGGTCCAGGTGTGCAGCGCTTCCTCATAGACCTGGCGGGCCTGGTAGATCTGCAGTTCCGGGGCGCTCATCTTTTCCATGACGGCGAGGCCGATGTTGCGCATGGCCAGGATGTCGGAGGTCGTCAGGTAGGCCAGCACGTTCTCGAAGACGTGGCGCTCGGCGGCGGACAGCTTGTGGTGGTAGTCGTGCACGTCCTGCGCCATGCCGATTTCGAGCGGCGTCCAGTGGTTGCGGTTGGCTTTCAGGAAGAACTCCCAGGCCCACGGGTACTTGAACGGCGCCAGCTGGTTGATGTCGGCCTTGCCATTGACGATGCGCTTGTCGGCGGCGTTGATCGGGGCCAGGGCGGCGAGGCTTTCCATTTTTGGCAAAAAATCCCGGTTGACCGTGGGAACCGGCGGGCGAGCCGGGGAGGCTGGTGAATCCCAGTCGTCGAAGCGAAAAGCTGCATTCATGTTGTTCTCTCGTGAAAGGTTTGGTCAGGCGCCGAAGGCGGCCAGCGTTTGCCGGAGCTCTTCGAGGCCCTTGAGCAATTCCGGGCCGGGATGGGTGAAGTACTCGCCGGTCAGCGGCAGGATGGGGATGCCCGGCTTGGCGATGGCCGGGTTGCAGCTTTCGCCGCGCCGACTTTGCAGGGCAAAGATCAGATCGGGCCGGCGCCGGCCGATCCAGGCGGCGACGTCGCCATCCGGGGTATCCGGCTTGAAATTGCGGATGCTGTCGTGGTCGGTCACGACCTCGAAGCCGGCGGCGGAAAAGACTTCGTGCAGCGTCGTCCCCCGGCCGAAGGAATACGGCGCATTGCTGCAGGCCGAGAGAATCAGCACGCGGCGCTGGCGGCTATCGACCCGCGCCGCGGCGCGCCAGTCGGCGGCGAATGTATCGACACGACGGTCGATGTCGGCGACACCGGCAGCCCGGCCGATGTCGCGCAACATCGCCTCGACCCCGGCCATGCCGCGAAAGCCGCCGACGCGCAGCGCCTTGGCACCGGACGGCGTGGCCGCCTGCGCCGTGGCGGCCGGCGTCCATTCGGAAAAGACGACCAGATCGGGCTCCAGCATGTCGATCAGTCCGGCGTCCGGGTCGATGACGCCGCCGGTATCCGGCCGCGCCAGGGTGTCGTAGCGGCTGACGCCGACGATGCACTCGGTCAGCCCCAGCCAGTCGAGGGCGCGGCTGATGTAGGGCGACTGGCTGACGATACGCGGGCAGTCGGCGGCTTGGGCAAGCCCGGCCGAGAGAGCCAGGCAGAGCAAGACAATGCGGCGGAAATCCATGATCTTCCGGTACTTCGGTTTCATTGACATGCTTCGCACTCCGGGTTGTGGCTACGGCCGCTGCGCTTAACCTGGCAGACCAGGTTAGCCTGCGCCGCAACCCGTCGAATAGATTGGTCGAATTTCACTGGCAGGCCTCGCACTCCGGGTTGTGGCTACGGCCGCTGCGCTTAACCTGGCAGACCAGGTTAGCCTGCGCCGCAACCCGTCGAAGAGGTTGGTCGAGTTTCATTGGCATGCTTCGCACTCCGGGTTGTCGATCGAGCAGAACTTTGGTTCTTCCGGCACCGCCGCCTCGTCGCGGCCGCCCGCTTTCTCGGCCTGGCTGGCGCCCAGCGTGCGCAGGTAGTAGGTGGTTTTCAGGCCGCGCAGCCAGGCCAGCTTGTAGATTTCGTCGAGCTTTTTGCCGGAGGGCAGCGCCAGGTAGAGGTTCAGCGATTGCGCCTGGTCTATCCATTTCTGGCGGCGGGCGGCGGCTTCGATCAGCCAGGCCGGGTCGATCTCGAAGGCGGTGGCGTAGCGCGCCTTGAGTTCGTCCGGCACGCGCTCGATGCGGGCCAGCGAGCCATCAAAATACTTGAGATCAGCGACCATCACTTCGTCCCATAGGTCGAGCGCCTTGAGGTCGCGGACCAGCGCCTCGTTGACCACGGTGAATTCGCCGGACAGGTTGGATTTGACGTAGATGTTCTGGTAGGTCGGCTCGATGCTGGCCGAGACGCCGACGATGTTGGAAATGGTCGCCGTCGGCGCGATGGCGACGCAGTTGGAATTGCGCATGCCGTGGCGGGCAATGCGCTCCTTCAGGCCGGCCCAGTCGAGGGTCGAATCGCGGTCGAGTTCGACCTGGCCGCCCCGCCCTTCTTCCAGCAGCCGGATCGAGTCGAGCGGCAGGATGCCCCGGTCCCACAGGCTGCCGGTGAAGCTCGAATAGCGGCCGCGTTCGCGGGCCAGTTCGCTCGACGCCGAGTAGGCGTGGTAGCAGACGGCTTCCATGGTCTTGTCGGCGAATTCGACGGCGGCGGCCGACGCGTAAGGCAGTCCGATTGCGTAGAGGCAGTCGGCGAAGCCCATGATGCCGAGGCCGACCGGGCGATGCCGCAGGTTGGCGTTGCGCGCCTTGGGCGTGGCGTAGAAGTTGATATCGACGACGTTGTCGAGCATGCGCAAGGCGGTCTGCACGGTGCGGGCAAGCTTCTGCTGGTCGAGCTTGCCGTCCCTCAAATGGGCCAGCAGATTGACCGAACCGAGGTTGCAGACGGCAGTTTCCTCGTCCGAGGTGTTCAGCGTGATCTCGGTGCACAAGTTGCTCGAATGCACGACGCCGACGTGCTGCTGCGGCGAGCGCAGGTTGCAGGCATCCTTGAAGGTAATCCACGGATGGCCGGTTTCGAACAGCATGGTCAGCATCTTGCGCCAGAGCTGGACGGCGGGGATTTTCTTGTGCAGCTTGAGTTGACCGCCGGCCGCCTGCGCCTCGTAGCCAACGTAAGCGGCTTCAAAGGCGGCGCCGAACTTGTCGTGCAGGTCGGGCACATCGACCGGCGAAAACAGCGTCCATTCGCCGTTCTCATGCACCCGCTTCATGAACAGGTCGGGAATCCAGTTGGCGGTGTTCATGTCGTGCGTGCGGCGGCGCTCGTCGCCGGTGTTCTTGCGCAGGTCGAGGAATTCCTCGATGTCGAGGTGCCAGGTTTCGAGATAGGCGCACACCGCGCCCTTGCGCTTGCCGCCCTGGTTCACCGCGACCGCCGTGTCATTGACCACTTTCAAGAAGGGAATCACCCCCTGGCTCTGGCCGTTGGTGCCCTTGATCCGGCTGCCCAGCGAGCGCACCGGCGTCCAGTCGTTGCCCAGGCCGCCGGCGTATTTCTGCAGCAGGGCGTTTTCCTTGATCGACTGGTAGATGCCGTCGAGGTCGTCGGCGACGGTGGTCAGGTAGCACGACGACAGCTGCGAATGCAGCGTGCCGCTGTTGAACAGCGTCGGCGTCGAGCACATGAAATCGAAGCTGGAAATCAGGTCGTAGAACTCGATAGCGCGGGCCTCGCGGTCGATTTCATTCAAGGCTAGGCCCATCGCGACGCGCATGAAGAAAATCTGCGGCAGCTCGATGCGCCGCCCGGCTATGTGCAGGAAATAGCGGTCGTACAGGGTCTGCAGGCCCAGATAGCCGAATTGCCGGTCGCGCTCCGGCTTTAGGGCGGCGGCCAGGCGCGGCAGGTCGAAGCTGGCGAGGCGCGGGTCGAGCAGCTCGGCGGCGATGCCCTGCTTGATGAAAATTGGCCAATATTTCCGGTTGACCGTGGCAAAGTCCTCCGCCGCCACCGGAGCGCCAATTACCTCGGCGCTCAGGCTGGATAACAACAGGCGGGCCGTGGCGTAGTTGTAGCCTGGCTCGCGTTCAATCAAGGTACGTGCGGCGAGAATCAGCGCCTGCTGCACATCGGCCATGGCCACGCCATCGTAGAGATTCTTAAGCGCCTGATCGAGGATGGTTCGCGCCGAAACGACCTCACCCAGGCCGGCGCAGGCTGCTTCGCAAGTTTTCAGCAAGGTGGCGACATCGAGGGGCTGGCGCTGGCCATCGATCAACACATGCAACGCCGGCGCGCCGGCCACCTCAGCCAGATTCGCCCGCTCGCCGGCGCGGCGTTCGCGGTAGAGCACGTAGGCCCGTGCGACATCGTGCTCGCCGGCGCGCATCAAGGCCAGTTCGACCTGGTCCTGGATATCCTCGATATGCACCGTGCCACCATCCGGCAGGCGACGGGTCAGCGAGCTCACAACCGTCTGCGTCAGGCGGGCAACGACTTCGCGCAGGCGCGACGACACCGCGCTCTGGCTACCCTCGACGGCAAGAAAAGCCTTGCTCAGCGCAACGGCGATCTTGTCGGCATCGAACGCAACGAGCGCGCCGTTGCGACGGATGACTTGCAGGGCGGCAACCGCGAACGCGTTAGCGGCTGAAAGAGACTGGACATTGGATGGCAAGGCGATTCTCCGTATCGGGGGGCGGAGAACCGAGTGCGCGATTTGCCGGCAGCCGCGCACCGAGGCCGCGGGCGCAAACCCGGCAAAGCTTGGCGACAACGGATGAACGGCAGCAGACCACGCAAAAACCTCTCGTCAGGGACACCCCGCCCCAAAAACATGAAAGAAATTTGTCGCGGCAGGTCTCCTGGCTCTCGGTTCATCGCGTTTCACCGCCTTCCCAGTCCGCAGACCAGTGGCAGAGAGGCGAAACGCTCGCCGATTACAGTTGCGGGGGCAGCCCCGGAATTCAGACCTTGCGGCCCGGCACCGGATTCCCGTTTTAATCCCCGGAAGGGAACCATCAACGGCGCCGAGTCTAACGACGACGCATGCCACCGTCAACACCTGACCACTAAATGCAGCCCCGCCCTTCGATCCGAACACTACCGGTAGTGTTTTTTGACGGATGAGGCGCCAGAGGATGCCGTCCGTGAGAAAATCAAACCATGCGTCCCCTAGCCTTCGTCGACCTAGAAACCACCGGCGCCACCGCCACCCATGACCGCATCACCGAAATCGGCATCGTTGAAGTCGACGCCGACGGCACCGTGCGCGAATGGCAGCAACTGGTCAATCCCGGCATGCGGATTCCGCCCTTCATCGAACAACTGACCGGCATCTCCAACGACATGGTGGCCGACGCGCCACCGTTCGAGGCGGTCGCTGCCGAAACCATGAAGCGCCTGGAAGGCCGGCTGTTCATCGCCCACAACGCGCGCTTCGACTACGGCTTCCTGAAAAACGAGTTCAAGCGCCTCGGCATCACCTTCCGCGCCTCCGTGCTGTGCACCGTCAAGCTGTCGCGCGCGCTGTTTCCCGAGCACAAGCGGCACAACCTCGACAGCCTGATCGAGCGTCACGACCTGCAGGCCGAGGCGCGTCACCGGGCGCTAGCCGATGCCCAGCTGATATTTCAATTTTGGCAAAAAATTCGGGTTGACCGTAGCAACGAACAAATCGAGGCCGCGCTCAAGGCGCAGAACGCCCACCCCAGCCTGCCGCCGCATCTCGATGCCGGAATCATCGACGAATTGCCGGAAGGCCCCGGCGTCTATCTGTTCTACGGTGAAAACAACCTGCCTCTCTACGTCGGCAAGGCCAAGGACATCCGCCAGCGCGTGCTCTCTCATTTTGCCGGCGACCACAGCGCTGCCAAGGAAATGGAACTGGCCCAGCAGGTCAAGCGCATCGACTGGATTGAGACGGCGGGTGAAATCGGCGCCCTGCTCAAGGAGTCGGCACTGGTCAAGCAGTTGAAACCGACGCACAACCGCCAGCTGCGCAAAAATGACGAAGCCTGCACGTGGACGCTGGTCGATGAAGGCGAAGGCTGGCTGCGCCCGCAGCTCGTCGCACTGGCCGACCTCGACGCCGGCCTGACCAGCGCCTGCTACGGCCTGTTCAAGACGACCAAGGAGGCCAACAACGTTCTGCGCGCCCTGGCCGAATCGCACAACCTGTGCGATGTGCTGCTCGGTCTGGAAAAAGCCAAGCCCGGCAAGCCCTGTTTCGGCCACCAGCTCCGGCGCTGCAAGGGGGCCTGCGTCGGCGCCGAGCCCTACGCCAAACACACGGTTCGCCTGATCTCCGCCCTCGTCGGCCTCAAGCTCGTCGCCTGGCCCTTCACCGGCCCCGGACTGGTCCGTGAAGGCGACGAAATCCACCTGATCGAAGGCTGGCGCTATCTCGGCAGCGCCGCCACGGACGAAGAACTGCACGCCCTGCTCGACAACCCGCGCCCGCCGTTCGACCGCGACATCTACAAGATCCTGACCAAATACGTCGGCAAGCTGATTCCGCTATCATCGAGCCGTCCCTCCTGAACGGAACCGTCATGAAACCAGCCGCCCTTCTTCTCGCCGCCTTCTCCGCCCTTTCCCTGCCCGCCTTCGCCGAAGAAATCGGCTGCGCGACCACCACCTGGAAGCTGATCGGGGCGAATCATCGCGTCTGCATTTATGCCTACGACGATCCGAAAATTTCCGGTGTGACCTGTCACGTCAGCCAGGCGCGAACGGGCGGCATCAAGGGCAGTATCGGGCTGGCCGAAGATCCGTCGCAGTTCTCGCTGGCCTGCCGCCAGATCGGCCCGATCACCCTGCCCGCCAGGCTGTCGGAAGACGAAATCGTGTTCAGCAACGACACCTCGATTTTCTTCAAGGAAACCGATGTCCATCGCTTCTTCGACCACAAGCGCAACGTCCTGATTTACATGGCGATCAGCCGCAAGATCATCGAAGGCGCCCCGGCCAACGCCATCTCGACCGTGCCGATCCAGCCCTGGGGCGGCAAGTAAGGTGAAAACCTCACGCGCCGAGATCGGCCCTTACGTCACCAAGGACGGCTCGGAAATCCGCGAACTGCTGCACCCGGCCCATCATGGCGCACGAAACCAGAGCCTGGCCGAAGCGCTCGTGCCGGCCGGATGCACGACCTTGCTGCACCTGCATGACATCACCGAAGAGATTTACCACGTCACCGGTGGCACGGGGATCATGACGCTGGGCGCCGAAAAATTCCCGATCGGCCCCGGCGACAGCGTGCTGATCCCGCCCGGCACGCCGCATTGCGTGGCGAATACGGGGGATGCGGCGCTGCTCATCCTGTGCTGCTGCGCACCTGCCTATTCGCACGACGATACGGTTTTGCTCGACTCTCCGACCTAGGCAAGGCGCCGTCGACGGGCATCAGCCCGTCTTCCTCAACCATTCCGGCAGCGCCATCGGCAGGGACTTTGTCCCCTCACGCTGCTCGCCGACAAACAGGTAATACGGCGCCTTTACGCCCGGCAGGTAGGGAACCGGCGCCCGCAACTCAACCGAGAACTGCTCGACGAACAAACGCCGGAGCATCGTCAGATGTTCGCCCGATAAATGCACGCCGTCATGGCCGAACCATCTGCGCCAGAAGGCGTTGCTCAATCGGCCGCCGGCGGCCGGCAGATGGAAATCGACAACGCCGATGCGGCCGCCCGGGGCCAGCATGGCCTGAGCATTGGCGATCACCTGAGACCAGTCGGGAATCATCGTCAGCGCATACGACATGAAGACGAAATCGACCGGCTGATCGGGCTGCCAGTTGGTTGCGTCGGCCTCGATAACCCGGATCCGCTCATGGCCGGCCGCCCGCTGCCGCGCCACGTCGAGCAAGGCCGGACAGAGATCGACCATGTCGAAGCTGGCAAATTGATCGGCCCGGGCACCGATGCGCATCAGGCTGCTGCCCGTGCCGCAGCCGAGTTCGACGACCCGCGCACCGGGCTGCAGGCCCAGCCGCTGGATCAGCGCCTGCCGGCCATGCAGCAGGCGTTCACGAAAGGCGTCGTAGCGATCGGCCTGCGGCGCGTAGAAAGCCTGCAAGCGCTCGGCATGGCTGCCCGAATTCGGCTGGCCGCGCAGCAGGCGCCACAGGATGCGGGCGTCGGCCGCCAGATCAGCCGCGGCCATGTTCCGCCAGCTGGGCAACAACGAACCCGGCGTAGGTGTGCACGCGATCATCGCCTTGCAGGCAGGCGGCCAGTTCGCGCTCGTAGTTGAGCATGTCCTTGAGCGGCTGGCGCTGCGGACCGGCCGTGACCCAGTCGAGGAACGGCGGGTTGGCGTGGGCGCTGCGCAGCAGCAGCCGGGCCTCGGGCGCCGCCCGCTCGAAGATGGCGTTCCATTCCTCGATCAGCGCCGCCGGGTAGTAGCAGCTCATCCAGTCCATGTGGTCGAGCAGCACGAAGCGCGTGATCGGCTCGTCGCCGGCCTGCAGGAATTCGGTGACGGTGCAGGATAGACGCGCCAGAAATAGTTTTCGCCGACCGGCAGGTTGCGGAAAACGTATTCGATGGCATCGCGGATGAAGCCCGAAACGCCGTCCGGGTGCTGGCCCTGAACCAGCCGGCGCTGGGGATGCGGCACACCGAGCAGACTCATGGTCAGTTGGCGGTTGAGGACCCAGTTGATGACCGGCGTCCACAACTCGCTGGCGATCTTTTCGTCGTAAATCTTGCGTTGTTCGACCAGATTGGTCGAGGCGAACAGTTCGGTAACGCGCTGGGCCAGCGCCGGGCGCATGCGGAAATAGGTGCGGAAGCCGCGCGCCACGAAGCCGGCCAGGCCATGAAAGTAGAAGCTGCCGTGCCGACTGGCGAACCAGTTGTAGCGACGATCCCAGTAGGTTCTGGCGAAATCGGACAATTCGGTCCGCAACTGGTGGCGGTAGATATTCTTGATATTCGGGTGATAGCCGCTGCCAAAAATGGCGAAGAAATCGTCGAAACCGAGCTTGCGGATACCCGCCATTTTCAATTCGAGCAGCGCGTTCTGGCGCGGGTTGGCATCAATCGCATAAACCTTGGCCGGCCCCTGCAGGGCGTAATCGAGTGCGTTGCAACCGGCACTGGTGATGACCATCACCGTGTCCTGCGGCCCGAGGTGCAGGGCCTGGCGGTCGACCGCCGGGTCTTCCCAGCAGGTGTTGTAGACCAGCGAGCGCGAATAGAGCGCATCGAAAATCTTCTGGTCGATGCGATCCTTGAGGGTCAGATTGAGAGCGGGTACGGCCAGGTTTTGCGGTGCGGGTGCGTTCATGTCGGCGCGGGTCGGTTTTGAATTTCCCGAAAGTAAGCGCCGCGTGTTACGACCCCATGACAAACGGCAATCGAACGCATTGCGCGCGCCCTTGTCGTACCGCTACCGACTTTGATTTTGGCCGTTTTTCCCGGTTGACCGTAGCATCCGGAATTCTGTAAATAATTGATACAAATCGTCGCAAAAACACCCACCGAAAATCGGGCATTCGGGGCAAAACTGCCGGTCTACTGATTTTGCAGAAGGAGTCACCGATGCAGACTGATCCCCATTGGCAAGAACAGACTCTCGCCCGATTCATTCTGGCCTCCCGCCAGCACCTCGGCCTCGTTCAGGCCCCCGCCGATCTCAGGCCACCTCGCCGGGTTTCCGGTTCGAGCCGCAAGCTCTTGCGTTCGCTGGTCGTCGCCAGTTCCCTCGGTGCCTTGTTCGGCGCCCCGGCATTCGCCAGCGAGGCGAGCCGCGAACCGGCCAAGCGCAGCCCGAACGAACACGGCACCCGGCTCAAGGCCAGCGAGCGAACACCCCATGCACACCGGCTTCCCCTGCATGGCCGCAAGCACTGATCGATATCACCCAAACCCACTCAACAAGAGGCAAGCATGAAACGTAATTCACTCCAAATGACCGTCGCCGCCATTGCCGTTGCCGCCGCCGTCGGCGGTGCCTATTCGCTCGGCCAGAATACGACTTTCGGCAACGCCCATGCCGCGACCCAACCGACGGCCGCCGTCGTCGCCGCCCCGGCCCCAGCCGTCAGCGTTGCCATCCCCAATGGCCTGCCCGACATGCGCAGCATCGTCGCCGGCAACGCCCCGGCCGTGGTCAACATCAGTGTCACCGGCACGCGCAAGACGGCGGCCAACCTGCCCGACCTCCAGCAGATGGACCCGAACGACCCGTTCTTCCAGTTCTTCCGCCACTTCCGCGGCCAGATGCCGGAAAGCAACCAGCCGACCCGCGGCCTCGGCTCCGGCTTCATCGTCACGGCCGACGGCACAGTGCTGACCAACGCCCACGTCGTCGATGGTGCCGATGAAGTCACCGTCAAGCTCAACGACAAGCGCGAATTCAAGGCCAAGGTACTCGGCCTCGACAAGGCCAGCGACGTCGCCGTACTGAAAATCGATGCCAAAAACCTGCCAACGGTAAAGCTTGGCACCTCGCTGCAAACCCAGGTCGGCGACTGGGTGCTCGCCATCGGCTCGCCCTACGGCTTTGAAAGCAGCGCCAGCGCCGGCATCGTCTCGGCCAAGTCGCGCAACCTGCCGGACGGCAGCTACGTCCCCTTCATCCAGACCGACGTCGCGGTCAATCCCGGCAACTCCGGCGGCCCGCTGTTCAACATGAACGGCGAAGTCATCGGCATCAACTCGCAGATCTACTCGCGTAGCGGCGGCTACCAGGGCCTCTCCTTCGCCATTCCGATTGAAGTCGCGATGAATGTCGAAAAGCAGATCGTGACCAACGGCAAGGTCCAGCGCGGCAAGCTCGGCGTCAGCATCCAGGAAGTCAATCAGTCGCTGGCCGACACCTTCGGCCTGGCCAAGCCGGCCGGCGCGCTGGTCGCCTCCGTCGAAAAAGGCAGCCCGGCCGCCAAGGGCGGACTGGAACCGGGCGACGTCATTCTCGGCATCGACGGCAAAACCATAGAAAACTCGGGCGAATTGCCGGCCGCTGTCGCCATCAAGGTGCCAGGCGAAACCGCCCGCCTGCAAGTCTGGCGCAAGGGCGAAACGCGCAACATCGACATCAAGGTCGGTAGTTTCGGCGACGAGAAAGTGGCAGCCAGCGAAGACTCATCCGCCAACAAGGGCCGCCTGGGTGTCGCGGTTCGCCCGCTGACCCCGGAAGAACAGCGCCAGACTGAAGTCAAAGGCGGCCTGCTCGTTGAACAATCGGGCGGCGCAGCCGGCCGGGCCGGCATTCGCCCGGGCGACATCATTGTTTCGGTCAACGGCCAGCCAATCGGCGATATCGACCAGCTACGCAGCATCATCGCCAAATCCGGCAAGAAAGCCGCCATCCTGATCGAACGCGGCGATTCGCGAATATTCGTCCCGGTCGACCTGGGCTAAACGTCAAAAAGGCCGTTCAAACGAACGGCCTTTTTTCTGCCATGAATCTGTTTTTGGGAAGTGGACGCTACCAGCGAAAAACACCTTCGGATCTGCGCTTATCGGTGATCAACACCTTCCTTTGTTGCGCCTGACCATCCATCGAAACCTTGATCACGTAACTCCCCGGCGGCAACTTCGCCAGCAGAAACGGCCCCGCCGAATTCACCTCAAGAACCGCCTCCCCCTTGGGATCAAGCACCACCACATCGACGCTCCCCAGATAGGAACCATCCCGCTCGGCAAAAAGAAGCTTGAGATTGAAATCCCGTTCACGCAAGCGAATCTCATCCACCTCCTCGTCACCGATTCCACCGCTGACGTAGGTCGCATTTCCATAATTTTTTTCGACCAGCGTGAATGCATCGCTTTGTGCCAACACCGTCGAAGGCAACAGGCAGGCAAGCAGCAGATACACGAGAGAAAAGAGTTTTGTCATGACATGCACCTTTCTTTCCGAACCTACAGTTCAAGCGTAGCCTGCCATGGCAATTCGTCAAATACTCTTCCGGAAACAGCCGTCAAACAGGCAACCATAGCGGGCAGCCATGTGTGTTTAATGGAAAGACAAAGGGCATCCGAAGATGCCCTTGTCAAAATATACTGCACCGAAAAAGTCAGCACATCGGTGATGACCTATCAAAAACCAACCATATAGTTAATGTAGGCTGTCGTAGAACCCGTACGCTGGAACGCAAGTTCCTGGTAGTAGATTTCGGCCGACAGGCGCTGCCCCTTGGCAACTTCATAGTAGGCACCAACGGAAGCAACCGGGCGAGTCCGATTGATGCTGTTATCGAAACTTTCCGAGGTCAAGCCTGCAATTCCGCTTGCCGCCAAGTTATCAACCTTGTGCTCAAGGTCCTGCTCGATGCCTAGACTTCCAGTCAAATTGATTTTGGGGGCAAGGTGATGATTCACCTTGACGCCCAGCAAAGCGCTGGTCGAGCGGTCGTTCAGGGCGGTGAAGGTTAACGGAGTGGAAACACCCGTTTCGGTGTAGCCATCCTGCTGGATATTCGTGTAGCGCACGGCCAGATAGGGGCGCAACAACGTACTGGCACCGTAGTTAAAAGCGTAACTCAACTCTCCGACATAACTTTCCGTCGTAAGCGTGGTTGAACCCCTGCCTGCCTCCGAACCACCGGTGACGTCACGGGTAATATCAACCCCTTTGGATTGGTAGGCATTTGCTAATTTAACTTGCCAGCCCATCCCGTCTTTATTCTGATTCCATACGCCGAACATGCCCATCAAAGGAACGCGATTATTGAGCTGGATACCAGTTGGCATATTGTCACTGACGCTCTCATCGACAAAGGCGCCGATCCGGATATTTGGTGTGGCTTTGTAGCCAAGCACCAGAACACCATTGGTCGTTTCCGAATTCGGGCTATTCACCGAGGTATAACGCCCCCCGACCGAAACGCAAACACCGTTGGTGTCGAACAGGTTGCACTCATAGGTATTCATGTTGGCAAAATTGGATGCAACCGCGCTGGCGTTGAATACGTTACGCAGCTTATGTGCGGTCTGCAGCAAAGCTACCTGTGTATCAGCAGCAGATGGACCGGCAGAAAACAGAACATAGTTACCGATCAGGATCGGTGCCCCAGCGGCACCGATATAAGTCACCGTACCGTCTGCGTTTATTTGAGAAACATCCCCAATTGCATTGACCGTGAGTGTGCCACCTGCGTAGCTGAAGTTAAGCCCGGGAGCAAACCAACTGTTGCCGGTTAGCGCATTGTAAACACCGGAAAAAAGCTGCGTACTGTTAATCGCATCGCGTACCGTTATAGTTGAGAGGAATCCTACCCCAGCAATTGCATTGATTCCGCCGCCATTTGGCAAGCCAGCAATGTTACTGGATGAGCTACCCCCACCAGCTTCAGAGTTGCTAATCGTAAAACCCTTGCCATCAGCATAGGTAAAGGTCGTAACGCCCGCCCCAGTTGGAAAGTAAATCGTGTTTGCCGACGGTTGCGAGAAACCTGAGTCGTTTGATGAAACAGTGATGCCATTGATGGTGTAACTGGCAGCATGAACCTGAGCGATTTGACCAAATAGCAAGCCAATCGCCAACGCGCTTGCCCGCGGGAAATGAATTTTTCGAAGTTGAACAGACATTGCGACCCTTTCGTTGTTGGTTTTGTGGCGAATCTGGCGATTATTCCGTAAACGGCAGAATTGTCGAGTACACTCAACATTCCCCCGCCCGGATAAAGCAAAAGCCCCTTTTTGGGCTTGTTGCGGTGTAACTAAGGCGGGATGAAAGCAGGCAAGGCGCCAATCAGTTCAGCTTTTCCGGGCTGCCGCAGCACTGCTTGAATTTCTTGCCGCTACCGCAGGGGCATGGGTCGTTGCGTCCGGCTTTGTCACCATCGCGCTGGACGGTGCCGCCTGTCCGCTTGTTGCGCCAGAAGTTGTACAGCGTTTGAACGATGACCGGGAGGTTTTCCTGAATGTCGGCGACCAGGCGGGCTTCTTCGGCGGGCGGAAACCAGCGTTCGCCGCTCTTTTCAGCGTCTTCCTTGAGCATGCCGTTGAGCACGAACATGGGTTCAAGCAGTTCGGACAGGTCGTCGGCATGTTTGCCGGCCATTTCGTACCAGTCACCGGCCAGACCGGCGCCGAAGACGTAGGAATCGGCCCAGGCTTCGTAGTCGTATTCGGTGCAGCTTTCGTCGAGCGGATAGAGCACCGGCGCGATCGTTTCGTCGGCCAGCAGCGCGGCAGCGAGGTCGTTATTGAGGCGCATGAGCAGTTCTAGCGCAGCTTCGACATCCGGGTTGCCGCCGGCTTCGAGGCCCTTGCCAAGCGCTTCGGTCAGCCAGATGGCGGGCGGCACAGGCTCGGGGGCGCTGACGACGGCACAGAGCATGGCCTGGATTTCGTCGAGACGCATGGCCTCGCCCTGGAAAACGTCGGATTCGAGCAGTTCTTCAAGCCGGTCGAGATCGGCATCGGTCAGGGGTGTTGGGTTCATCGCTTGGGTCCTCGGCAATTGCAGAATGATAGCCCAGAACTGCCCTGCCCGCAGCCTCGGGCTGCCGTCAGACTAAGTAGAAAGCGCGCCGGCCGGGCCGCCCGGCACTTCAATTTGGGCCGGCAGGTCAACATCCTTGAGCACGCCGGGATCGTCGACCGGACAGCTGACCAGCGTCGCTGGATTGGCCTCGACAATAGCTTTGCCGCCCTGGTCGCCGCTCAGTGCCAGCAGCGCTTCCCGATACGCCACGCCAAAGCCGACCGGATGGCCGGGACGTCCTTCGTGGGTTGGCCGGGCCAACGCCGCCCCGCCCTGCATGGCGTTCAGGGCGGCACGGTAGCTGGCCGTCTGGATGTAGGGCATGTCGGCAAGCGCGACGAGCCAGCCGGCTGCGTCGGCGCTGGCCGCGACACCGGCGCTCAGGCTGTGGCCCATGCCCTGCTCCGCCTCTGCGCAGACGACGGTTTCCAGCCCCTCAGTTGCCAGCAGGCTGGCCAGCACCTGGTCGCCGGGCCGGAGAACGACGACGGTGCGCGAACAGACGGCGGCCAGTTGGCGGGCCGCTGCGAGCGCCATCGGCGTCCCGTCGGGCAGTGGCTGCAGCCGCTTGTCGGCCCCGAAACGCCGACTGCTGCCGGCAGCCAGCAAAATGCCGACAATCTGGCTCATGCGACGCGGCAGGCGAAGGAATCCGGGACTCCCACGGTCGACCGGACATTTTGCCCATTTTTCACAGCGGTCATTTCGGCCAGGATGGAGACGGCAATTTCCGGTGGTGTCCGGCTGCCGATGGGCAGGCCGACCGGGCCGTGCAGGCGATCCACTTCGGCTTGCGAGAGGTCGAAATACTGGAGCAGGCGTTCGCGCCGCTTGCTGTTGTTGGCTTGCGAGCCAAGGGCGCCGACGTAGAAGGCCGGGGACTTGAGTGCTTCGAGCAGGGCCAGGTCGTCGAGCTTGGGATCGTGGGTCAGCGCCACCACCGCGCTGCGCGGGTCCAGAGCCAGTTCCGTGACGGCATCGTCGGGCATGGCGGCGATGCG
Organism: Betaproteobacteria bacterium HGW-Betaproteobacteria-6; assembly: GCA_002842145.1. Classification (GTDB taxonomy): domain Bacteria; phylum Pseudomonadota; class Gammaproteobacteria; order Burkholderiales; family Rhodocyclaceae; genus Azonexus. The sequence continues at coordinate 23,032 of PHCF01000028.1, forward strand.
CTCGATGCCGGGAACATCCCAGCCGTCGGCATACTCGCTGCGAGGGTCGCAAATATACACACGGTAACCGAGGGCCTGCGCCATGGTCGCCAGGTAGCGCGATATCTGCCCGGCGCCGATGATCAACAGCCGCCAGGTCGGGCCGTGTAGCGTGACCAAGGTCTGGCCGTCCCACTGCTGGCTGTCGCCGGCGCTGCCGCCTTCGAGGCTGACCGCGCCGGTCGCCAGCACCAAGCGCCGATGCACCAGTTGGCCCGTGCCGATACGTTGGGCGAGTTGTTCGAGCAAGGCGGCATCCGGCGCCGGTTCAAGGACCAGTTCCAGCGTGCCGCCGCAAGGCAGCCCGAAGCGATGCGCCTCGTCGGCCGTCACGCCGTAACGCAGCAGGCGCGGCGCGCTGCCGGCAAACTCGCCGGCCGCCGCGCGACGAATCAAATCATCCTCGATGCAGCCGCCGGAGACCGACCCCAGGACCTGTCCGTCATCGCGCAGGATCATCCAGGCGCCGGGCGGACGCGGGGCGGAACCCCAGGTCCGGGCGACGGTGATCAGCGCGAAGCGATGCCCGGCCGCTGCCCATGTGCGGGCAGCGTCGAGTACCTGTGTATCCAGGCTGTCCATCTCAGGCCACCAGCTCGGCGGTATTGAACGGCATCTTGTGCAGGAACTTGCCGGTTGCCGCCGCGATGGCATTGGCCACGGCCGGAGCCAGCGGTGGTACGCCAGGCTCGCCGATGCCGGTCGGGGCGGCAGTTGACGGCACGATATGCACTTCGACCACCGGCATTTCATTGATCCGTATCGGCGCGTAGCCATCGAAATTGCCCTGCTCGACACGGCCTTCCTTGAGCGTGATTTCGCCGTGCAAGGCGGCCGACAGCGCGAATCCTACCGCGCCTTCAACCTGCGAACGGATGTTGTCCGGATTGATCGCCGTGCCGCAATCGACGGCGCAAATCACACGGTCGACCTTGAGCGAACCGTCTTTCCTGACCGTCACTTCGGCCACCTGTGCTACGAAGGAGTTGAACGACTCATGGACCGCCACACCCCGGCCACGCCGTTCTCCGGCTGCCGCCTTGAGCGGCGTTCCCCAGGCGGCTTTCTCGGCGGCCAGCTTGAGCACGCCGACATGTTTGGGATGCTCGGCCAGCAGCTCAAGACGCAGGGCCACCGGGTCCTTGCCCATAGCCGCCGCCACCTGATCAAGAAACACCTCGGTCGAGTACGCCGTGTGCGAGGAACCGACCGAGCGCCACCAGAGAACCGGCACGCCGATATCGGTCGGCGTATGCAGGTCGACCAGCAGGTTGGGGATGGCATACGGCAGATTGGCGGCGCCTTCGACCGAAACATGATCGATGCCGTCCTTGACCAGCATGGCCTCGAATGGCGAGCCGGTAATGATCGACTGGCCGACCAGCCGGTGATGCCAACCGACCAGCTTGCCGCTGCCATCGAGCGCCGCCTCCAGCGCGTGGTGGAACATGGGCCGGTAATAGCCGCCGCGCATGTCGTCCTCACGCATCCAGACCAGCTTGACGGGCGCCCTCCCGTTGATCGCCTTGACGATGTGCGCCGCCTCCAGCACGTAGTCCGACTGCGTACAGGCCCGACGGCCGAAACTGCCGCCGGCGTAGAGCATGTTGAGCTTGACCTGCTCGGGCTTGAGGCCGAACAAGGCGGCGACCCGGCCTTGGTCGACCGTCTGGAACTGCTCGCCATTCCACACTTCGCAGCTATCGGCCTTGCGCCAGACGACACAGTTCATCGGCTCCATGGCGGCATGGGCGAGGTAGGGAAAATCGAAGGAGGCGCTGACCACCTTGGCGGCGCCGGCAAAGGTTTTCGCCGTGTCGCCTTTGTTCGCAGCAACCAGACCGGGCTTCTTGGCCATTTCCTTGTATTTGGCCAGAATTTCGTCGCTGCCCAGCTTGAAAGCCTTGCTGTCGTCCCAGGCCACCGACAGGGCATCGCGGCCTTTCTTGGCGCTCCACGTATCGGTAGCCAGCACGGCGACGCCCTGCGGAATCTGCACGACATCGACAACGCCCTTGATAGCCTTGGCCTTGCTCGCGTCGAACGACTTCACCGTGGCGCCGAACTGCGGCGGGTGGGCGACGACAGCGACCAGCATGCCGGGCAGGAAAACGTCCTGAGTAAATTGCGCCGTGCCGTTGGTCTTGGCCGCGCTGTCCTTGCGCCTGGCCTGCTTGCCGATCAGGCGAAAATCCTTGGGATCCTTGAGTTTGACCTCGGTCGGCACCGTTTCCTTGGCAGCATCGAGCGCCAGTTCGCCAAAACTGGCCTTGCGGCCGCTGCCGGCATGGCTAACCACGCCGTCGCGGACGACAATTTCCGCCGCGCCGACATTCCAGCGCCTGGCGGCAGCGGATACCAGCATGGCCCGCCCGGCGGCGCCGGCCTTGCGCATCTGGTCCCAGGAATTGGCCATCGCCGTGCTGCCGCCGGTGCCCTGCGCCGGACCCCAGAAGGTATTGTTGTAGCGCTTGGCGTCGGCCGGCGCCCCTTCGACGCGAACGTGTTTCCAGTCGGCATCCAGCTCGTCGGCCAGGATCGTTGCCAGACCAGTGTAGGTGCCCTGCCCCATTTCGAGGTGCTTGGACATGACGGTGACGCTGTTGTCGGCGCCGATTTTCAAAAATGCGTTAATTTCCGCGTCGACCGTAGCAACGGTGCCCAACTTGCCTGCGGCGACGGCTGGCAGGCAAAAACCCAGCGTCAGGCCAGCGCTGCCTTGCAGGAAACGACGGCGGCTGAGGTTTTCAATGATGATATCGCTCATGTTCAGACTCCTCAGGCCAGCGCTTGGGCCGCTTCGTGGATGGCAGCGCGAATGCGCACGTAGGTCGCGCAGCGGCACAGGTTGCCCGACATGGCGGTGTCGATGTCGGCATCGGTCGGCTGGCGGTTCTGGCTGAGCAGCGCGACGGCGCTCATGATCTGGCCGGACTGGCAGTACCCGCACTGCACGACATCAAGCTTGCGCCAGGCTTCCTGCACCACCTGGCCGACACGCTGGCTGTCGACCGCCTCAATGGTCGTAATCTTGCGCCCGACCACCGCCGAGGCCGGCGTCGAACAGGCGCGCACTGGTTCACCGTCGACATGCACCGTACAGGCACCACACAGCGCCTGGCCGCAGCCATATTTCGTCCCGGTCATCTGCAGCGTGTCGCGCAGCGCCCAGAGCAGCGGCGTATCGGGTGCCACATCGAGTTGATGCGCCTTGCCGTTAATAGTCAGTTTGATCATCTGCATGCTCCTCGTCGGGTTGGGGTCAGCAGCCATCCGGTGACTGCTGTTTGTGCGAATAGTGTCGGCGAGGCAAGGCGTCGAGCGATAACCCAATCGTGCAGACTTATTGCCTGATCCTCCAGAATCCGTCTGCTGCCTCTCGCCGACCAGCGCCAAAACCGCTACTCTCCGGTCATGGATATTGCCGTTCTGACCACTCCTCGCCCAAATGATTCCAACGCCATGGAAAACGCCGATCTGGCGCGCCAGCGCGCGGAACTCGCCGCCATCATCGGCCGCCACTGCCCTGGCGATGGCACGGTGGATACGGCCATTCCCAACCTCAAGCTTTTCCGCGGATCGAACACCGAGGTACCGAACTGCGCCATCATGACATCGGTGTTCGCCATGATGGCCCAGGGAGCCAAGCGCATCACGGTCGGCGACGACACCTACGACTACGATGCCCGCCATTACCTCATTTCATCGGTCGATCTGCCGATTTTTGCGCGCATCACACAGGCCTCCATTGCCGAGCCCTACCTTGGCCTGGGGCTCGCCATCGACCCGCTCAAGATCAACGAACTGACCGCCGCCATGCCCAAAAATCGGGCATTTGAAGGCGTTGACCGTGGCATTGCCGTCGGCCTGCTCAACGTCGACATCCAGAACACCGCGCTGCGCCTCGCCCGATTGCTCGATACGCCAGCCGACATCCCGGTACTCGCCCCGATCATCGAGCGCGAGCTGCTCTACCGACTACTCACCGGCCCTCTCGGCTCACGCCTGCGCCAGGCCGCCGCCAGCGGCAGCCACAGCCACCAGATCGTGCGCGCCATCGACTGGCTCAAAACCAACCTCGACCAACCGCTCAGCATCGAACGGCTGGCCAGCCTGGCGAACATGAGCCGGTCGTCGCTGCACCATCATTTCAAGGCGCTAACCGCCATGACGCCGCTGCAATACCAGAAGCAGCTGCGCCTGCAGGAAGCCCGCCGCCTCATGCTGGTCAGCGACACCGATGCCGCCTCGGCGGCGCATCACGTCGGCTACGAAAGCCCCTCGCAACATGTTCGGCGCCCCACCGGGCCGCGATGTCGCCCAGTTTCGCCAGAGTCAAACCACCTGAACCTCCGCCAGCCACGCTGGTCAGACTTGGCCACCTCAAGGAAACAAGCATGCCGAAAATCGAAAAAACCGACGCCGAATGGCGTGCCCAGCTCGATGAAACCGAATACCGCGTCACCCGCCAGAAAGGCACCGAACGCGCCTTCACCGGCAAATATTGGGACACCCACGAAGACGGCACCTACCACTGCATCTGCTGCGGTGCCCCGCTCTTCCGCTCCGAGGCCAAGTTCGATTCCGGCTGCGGCTGGCCGAGCTTCCACACACCGAACGACGAAAAACTCATCGACGAGCACGTCGACCGCAGCGTTGGCATGATCCGCACCGAAGTTACCTGCCACGACTGCGGCGCCCACCTCGGCCACGTCTTCGACGACGGCCCCGCACCGACGGGCGTGCGTTACTGCATCAATTCGGCGTCGCTGAAGCTGGAGAAGGACGAGGAGTGAGGAGCGGGAGAGGTTCGCTGTACGGCCGCAACTCGGCCCGAAGCCGACGGTCGATCACTTGCTATCGACTGGCGGCGACGTGCCCGAAGATGCCTGCCGAACTGCGCAGAAGCGGTCATTCCGTTCCGCTAAACCTTGGTGGCAAGCTCCGCCCATTCATCGAAGTTAGTCCTTACGGGTATAGCCCAATTGTTTTCTCCACCGCCCAAAAGCCTTCTCACGCCTAGAGCTCGAATTCCTGATGCCACTTCGATCAATTCGGGTAATGTCACCCAGAGCGCTTCAACAATTTTTATGTCCGGCACGATGCCTTCATGCACTAGGTCATTGCGCCTTTTACGAGCCTGACAAAGCGCCTTGTGGCATTCCTTGCTGATGATCTTTGAGAGGCGTAATAACTGATGTTTTGCCCAAATCTGGTCAAGTTTATTTTGCCGCTTAAGTTGGTCATGACACTTGGCAAGACGAACGGTGAAAGCATTCCTGTTCTTAACGTAACGCTCTGTCCATAGATACTCGGTAAGCTGCTCCACTGCTATCCAGAGATTATTGAGTGCGTCACTGTTATTTCGATACACCATCGCGGTGTAGCCGTTCAAGAGAAAGAACGGAGAGAGGTTGTGGATAGCCTTAATAACTTGTTGCCCTTGACTGTATGCCTGTCGTATCTCCTCAACCATCAATACCCTTGGCAACATCAAAGGCTGTAGCCGGTCATTTATGGAGGCACAGTTCAACCGCAGTTGAGTATGAAGGGATGGCGTGTAGGCAAAAAATCTTACCCCGTCTTGCAACGAACCGACGACAAGAGCATCCGAGTGAAGCACCTCAGTATGAACACCTCCTAGCATAAGACTACAAAGGATTTCGTTGAGCTTGCTAACACCATCAACGTTGCTCGGAAAGTCTTCACATTGGGGGATTGCTATTGCTCCGTCATAACTGATAAGCGCAGGTAATCCACTCGGAGAGGCTAACGGGAGTAGAGCAACGACTTCTGCCAGCTTAGTGCCAGCGTAGGAATTCGCATTGATCTGGTCGAGGGAGATATTCAACCCAGAGGCTTCATCACGATGGACTGCCGCATATGGGAGTAGATAGGCCATCCATGCGGGGCTATGCGATGGAACACTGGAGACCGGTTGCGTATAGCCTAGAGGAGCCTCTTCCAGTTTAATCCAGTCGCCTTGGTGCCAAACGTATGACTCATCGGGCTTTTGTTTAATGTTTTCGGATAGCGTGGCGGGGATGTTCAGGTTATTCAGAGTACGCGGATCAATGCCATCTTCAAACGCATGGATCAGTCCCGTTTCAGTATCTTGGTAGTACTTCATCTACTCTCCGTCGTTGCGCAAGCAGCCAAAAACAACCTATAGCCCATCACTCCCAAAGGCGCCCTGCACTTCCTCATATCGAGGGCAACTGACGAGATGGTCATTGACCATCCCTGATGCCTGCATGAAGGCGTAGCAAATGGTCGAGCCGACGAACTTGAATCCGGCGCGGGTCAAGGCTTTGCTCAGGGCATCGGATTGCGCGGTTTTGGCGGGGACTTCGGACAGCGATGACCTGGCGTTTTGGACCGGCACCCCGCCAACGAAGGACCACAGGAAATCGCTGAACGATTGCCCGCCGGCGGTCAGCGCCAGGTAGGCCTTGGCGTTCTGGATGGTCGCCGCAATCTTGGCGCGGTTACGGATGATGCCGGGGTCGGCCAGCAGGGCGGCGACTTTTTCGTCGCCATAGAGTGCGATCTTGTGCGGGTCGAAGTTATCGAATACCAACCGGTAGTGCGCCCGTTTCTTGAGCACGGTGGCCCAGGACAAGCCGGCCTGGGCGCCTTCGAGGATCAGGAGTTCGAACAGGGCGCGGTCGTCGCGTAGCGGCAGGCCCCATTCCGTGTCGTGGTACTCGCGGTAGAGGTCGAATCCTTCGCACCAGGGGCAGCGTTCCATCGTCATGCATCCGTCAGCAAAAAGCGCAGTGTAGCTGTGACTGCCGCATACCGACAGTTTCAGGTGGGCGGCAAACTGCGTTCCTGCAAAAAGCGCCCCGGTGGCATGCCGAAGGCGCGCTTGAACATGGCGGAGAAGGCGGCCTGGCTGGCGTAGCCCAGTTCCGCCGCGACTTCGCCGTATGGGCGGCCGCGACCGATCAGATCAAGCGCCCGGGCCAGGCGCAATTGCTGGCGCCAGGCACCGAAACTCAGTTTCAGTTCGCTGACGAACAGGCGGGCCAGCGTCCGCTCGCTGGCACCGACGCGGGCTGCCCACTCGGCCAGCGACAGCGCCGAAGCGGGGTCGTCGATCAGCGCCTGACACAAGGCCTGCAGGCGCCGGTCGTGCGGCATCGGCAGACCCAGCGAGAGCGGCGGTGCGCGGCGGATTTCGGTGAGCAGCAATGCCGTCACCTGACGCTGGCGCGGCGACGCCTCCTGCCCGTCGCCGTCGGCCTCGCTCAGCGCCTCGAAAAGCGCCCGCATCAGGTCTGAAACCTCGATCACCGAGCAGGCGTCGAGGGGCAGCGGGGCCACTTCCGGTGCGATATAAACGGTGCGGAACTCGACTTCGCCGAGCATGAGCAGATCGTGCTCGATGTGCGGCGGAATCCACACGGCGCGCAAGGCGGGGACCAGCCAAGTCATGCCGGCCGCCGAAATGCGGATGCCACCGCGCAGCGGATAGGCCAACTGCGCCCAGTCATGGCGATGCGGCGGCACATAGACGTCAGCCGGCGGGCAACGCAGATTGACCGTCATCGGCAACTCGGCGGTCGGGGCGCGGCGGGGGACGGGGTCGAAGGTGAGGTCTGTCTGCATTGCGATAATTTTTGTCCGAATATCGCATCACGGTCAATTGGTGGCAAAGCTAGACTGTAATCCTTAACGTTTTACTCGGACATTCGCGATGACGACCGCCACCCTGCCCGCGCCCCAGCGTAGCGATATCGAAGTGATCACCCTGATCGGCTTCGTGCATGGCGTTTCGCACTTTTTCCACCTGCTGCTGCCACCGCTTTTTCCGTGGCTGATGCAGGAGTTCGACCTCAGTTTCACCGTCATCGGCATGACGATGACGGTGTTTTTCGTCGTTTCGGGCATCGGTCAGGCGATGGCTGGCTTTCTCGTCGACCGCTTCGGTGCGGCGCGCGTGCTCGGTGGAGGCATCAGCTGCTTTGCGCTGGCCGGCGTCGTGCTGCATTTCGCCACCGGCTACCCGATGCTGATCGCCACCGCCGCGCTGGCTGGCCTCGGCAACAGCGTCTTTCACCCGGCCGATTTCACGGTGCTCAACCACCGCGTCTCGCAAGCTCGGCTCGGCCACGCTTTCTCGGTCCATGGCCTGTCCGGCAACCTCGGCTGGGCGGCAGCGCCGGTTTTCATGACCGGCATCGCCGCAACTGCCGGCTGGCGCAACGCCGCGCTCGGCGCCAGCCTCGTCGCCCTCGTCGCCCTCGCCCTGCTCTTCTGGCGCCGCGAAGCCATCACCGAGGCGCACGACCATCGCGCAGCCAAAGGCGACGAAGCGAAGTCGCCAACCTTCGCCTTCCTCGGCTCGCGTGCCGTCTGGCTGTGTTTCCTCTTTTTCCTGCTCATCACCGCCGCCTTCGGCGCCATCCAGAACTTCGCCAGCCCCATCCTGCAAGCCATCTACGGCCTGTCGCTGACCACTGCCGCGCTGGCACTGTCGACCTATCTGGTCGGCGGCGCTGCCGGCATTATCCTCGGCGGCTTCCTCGCCCAGAAGAATGCCCACGACAATCTGATCGCCGGCGCCCTCGGCGTCGCGGCTCTGCTGGCCGTCCTGCTCGCCAGCGGCATCCTGCCGGGCTGGGCTATCCTGCCATTGATGGCCGGCATCGGCTTCTGCACCGGGATTGCCGGGCCATCGCGCGACCTGCTGGTGCGCAAGGCGGCGACAGCGCGCTTCGGCAAATCGGCCTATGGCCGGGTCTATGGCTTCGTCTACTCCGGACTCGACCTTGGGCTGGCGACAGCGCCGGTTATCTTTGGCGGCTTGATGGATGGGCGGCGGTTTGGGGAAGTGTTGATTGGCATTGCCGTGCTGCAGACGCTGGCGATTTTTAGCGCATTGCGGGTTGGGAAGGCGGTTTAAGCCAATCCCACGGTCAACCGGAAATTTTGGCTAAAAATGAAATAGTCTCGACTGGCTTGGGGTTCCGCGCTTGCGGATACCCCTGTCAAATAAAATCAAAATCGCCTGATGATCAAATCGGCTGGAACAGATCATTGAATTTCTGCTGAGCCTCCCGCCGGGCAGCATCGCTGGCATTCGGATCAATGGCCGCCCGGGTCAGGTTGTAGGCCGCATCGAGCAAGGCCAGGAAACGGCTATCCAGCGTCTTCATCTGCTCGCTATCCAGATGCTTGTCCATGTGGTATTTCTTGAGCGTCGCATGCAGACTTTCCAAGTCTTCCTGAATCATGCTTGCGCGGGGCGTGCTGACAAAGTAGCTGTTTTCCTGCTTCACCCTTCCCGGCGTTGCCAGGATGTTGTCAACGAAGCTGCGATAGGCCGCGACGAGTTTGGGCGCGTTGTTCACCAGCATGGCGTTGTTGGTGTCCATCATGTAGCTGCGCACGTCTGCGTTGGCCGAGCCGACGATCAACTGGTCGCCGATGAGTGAAACCTTGCTGTGCAATGAGAGGTTATGGTTCCCGACCGGCGGTTGGTATTCGTAGTATTCAAAGCGAGCTGCCCGACTGGTCCCGTGCTGCAGCCCGGTCACCTCGGCAAATGCCTTGATGGCATGGCGGGCCAGCAAATTGACCGGGGTCAGGTCTGTGGTGGCTAATGAATTGGTGATCACTCTTACCGTGACATGTGAACAATCCTGCTTGCCATCGACCAGTGCAGCCAGGCTGGAGGCAAGATTGGCCGGCGGGAAGAAATAGGCACTGTGCAGAATGACCATCTGGGGTTGGGCCACGGTCGCTTTGCTGCAGATACCGGAGAGTGCCTGTAGCCAGACTTCGGTGATGTGCTTGCCGCCATTGCCCTCCTGGCCAGCCTGGGCTCCGTAGAACCGAACGCGACTTGCCGGCGGCAGGCGCTTGTCGAAAGGCAGGTTCTCAAGGTAGTAAAGCTGGGCCGATGGATCTACGGCAAGGGGCTGGCTTGGCTGGATTGTTCCGGCGTAAGCCGCCCTGTAGACCTTGGCATTCTGCGCCATACGCTGGCTCGCCGCTTCTACGCGCTGATCGAGACTCAGGGCGGCAAGCTTGAACTTGCCATTGACGCAGGCCTCGTGTTTGGCACGTAATTTCTGTTTGCTGCAGGCGCTTTCGGCCATCGTATAGGCCTCCATATTCCACAGCACATCATTGGGCGCATGGGTGCGAACCTCGTCCAGGGTCGCCACCATTCGGTTGAAATTCCACAGTCCGTCAAAAGCATCTCTGATGATCTTGCCGCTATCGCCGGTCAGCGTCGCCACCAGATCGGTGTCCATGAATACATACTTTTCGATCAGGGAATTGGGGTGCATGTGGTAGGAATTTTCGACGTTGCGCCCGCCCAATTGCACCCGGCTCGAATCGGCGAGCAGGAGTTTCTGGTGCGTGAAGTCGGTGATGTGGTCCCAGTCCAGCTTTTCTTCTGCACTGAACTTGCGATCAATCGGCAGTGCTGAAAACAACTCGTTTTTCACCGGCACGATCTGGCTGGCGTACAACTGCTCCGCCATCAATAGCCCCAGGTTCGCCTGCACACGCTGAAAGACGGGGGCTGTGCGCGACTGCCAGTAGAGTTTGCCCAGCTTCTTGAGACTTTCCTTTTGCTCGGGCGTCGCCTTGCCGGCCTGGCCGGCGGCTTTGGGATCGATGTTCTGGCCCTGCTCGATGGCCAGCGTCATCAGGTTGGCATTCTTTGCATAGATGCCCGAAAGCAGCAGCCCGGAAGGCCCGGTATTGATATTCGAAACATTGAGGGATGCGGCCGGCACGCCTTCAATTTGCTCGTCGGCAAACAGCTTTTCGACAGCCGCCATCTTGTCGGCAGAGCAGGCCTCTTTGCTGGCTGCCCCAGCCTGACCACAACCCATGGTCATGTAAACGGCATCCTTGACGATGTTCCGCGTCGGCCGGTTGTAGAAACGCACCGCCAGGCTACCCTTGCCCGCATTGCCGCGGCGTTCCATGGCCGTGAACATGTCCAGGCGCTTGTAATTGGTTTGATAATCCACGAGCAGGCGAACCCTCACGCCACGCCGGGCTGCGGCGATCAGGGCCTCAGAGAGCACCGAAGAACTCTGGTCGTCGGCGTAAATGTAGTAAGTGAGGTCAATCGTAGACTTTGCCTCCTCGACCAAGCGAATTTTGGACAGGAAGGAAGCATCGTTATCGGTAATGACTGCCCCGTCGCTGATGGCAAGCGCCCCTGACGAAGCTTGGGCCAGCAGTGAGCTATCAGTGAGCGAAGTGTGGGTGACGGTCGTGGCGCAGCCGGTCAGAAGGCCAGCCAACACCAGCGTGGGAATCATTTTATTGGTCATCATTGCCTCACAAAGTTTGAGCGCAAGTCATCTCATGGCCTGGCTTCAATGGCTGCTTAGCAGCGACTACGGAATCGCTGGCCAGAAGCACTGCCTGGTAAGTCATTTGGTGAATCAACCACTGTGCCTTGCCAAGGCAGTATGACGTTTTCAAATTTTAAGCACAACTGGATAAACGGTTAAAGCCCACGCGCCCAGGCCGGGCGCAAATGGGCGAATTCGGGGGCGGCGATAGCAAGTCGCACCTGCTCAAGCAAGCGCACCTTGTCAGCCCCCAGCGTCCCCTTGAGGACCAGCCAGTTCGACGCATGGTCGCTGCGAAACACGGTTCGCTTGAGTTCCAGCGCTGACAGAAAGCGCTCCATCTCGACAAACAGTTCATGTTGATCGAGCGGTTCCCAACCGGCAAACCCGGCGCGGAAGCGCGCCTCGCCTTGCGGGAAGCTGACGACCAGCGTCGCCAGGTATTCCGGCTGGGCGGCATTGGCCAGGCGCGCTGAGTTTTCAGCGTGTTGCTGGCTCAACGCCTTGCCGCCCAGCCCGTTCAAAATCATCACCGAGCGCGTGATTCCTGCCGTGCCCAGCTTGTCGAGGGCCTCGCATGTGGTGTCGAAGGTTTCGCCCTTGTCGACGGCCGCCAGCACCTGATCGTCGCCCGATTCGGCGCCAACGTAGACCATTTTCAAGCCGGCTGCGGCCAGTTCATCCATTTCCGCCTGTGATTTCTTGCGCAAATTGCGCGGCAGGCAATACGACGAGATCCGCCGCACCGCCGGCAGGTGCGTGCGGATCGATTCGAGAATGGCAAGCAGCCGCCGGGTGGGCAGCACCAGCGCATCACCATCAGCGAGGAAAACCCGGCGAATCTCCCCACCATAACGTTGCCCGGTCAGCCGGATGCTTTCCAGCACTTCGTCTTCGCTGCGTGCCACAAACTTTTTCTGCGGCGCTGTGTACATATCGCAGAACGTGCATTTGTTCCACGAACAGCCATCGGTCACCGGCAGGATCAGCGATTCCGCCTCGCTCGGCGGACGGAAGACCGGCTCGACGTAACGAATCGGCATCATCAGGTGGCGACCTTGGCGAGGAAGCCCGGCGGCACCGCGGTGGCTTTGCGGGCGGCGTAGTCGAAGAACATGATGCCGTGTTTGCCGCGCGCCACTTCGCGGCCGCTGGCTTTGTCGCTGAGGCGCCAGACGAGGTCGCAGCCGTATTTGTTGAAATCGTTGGCGCCCATCTCGACGACCAGCGTTTCGCCGTGGAAGGCTTCCGAGCGGTATTGGGCCGCGACGTCGGCGACGACGATGCCAACGCCCTCGACATCGAGTTCGGTGTAACCCAGCGATTTGAAGAAGCGGACCCGAGCCTCGGAGACCAGTGAAATCAGCTGGGCATTGTCGAGGTGGTGACCGTAGTTGATGTGGCCGATATAAATGGGAATTTCGGTCGAGAAGCCGAAGTGCTCGGGGAGTTCGATCTTGATGCGGGGCATGGTGGCGACGTCGGGAAAATGGGTGAATCCGGATTCTACGGACAGGATCAGGGCACGGCCAGCGGTCCACATCGCGCATTGCGGCTAAACTAGCAGCCCCGGCGACTGGCCAGCCAGCGCCACCCACCGCCCGCCAGACACTTGTTTGGCGGGCCAGCATGGCAGGACCGCAAGTGAATTTCTTTTCGACCATCGTCAAATTCCTGACGCTCCCGTTGGCCACGGCCAACTATCGCAACCAGTTGGTGCGCACGCTGGTCGCCATCGGTGTCGATGGCGCCCTGCTGCTCGGCGCGCTACTCACCTACATGTTGCTGACGGTACTGCCCAGCCTGCCGCCGCTCGACATCGTGACCGACTACCAGCCGAAGATTCCGCTTCGCATCTACACGGCGGACGGCGCGCTGCTCGGCGAATTCGGCGAGGAACGCCGCGTCTTCGTGCCCATCCAGGAAATTCCGCAGGTCATGAAGGATGCCCTGCTGGCCATCGAGGATTCGCGCTTCTACGAACACGGCGGCGTCGATTACCGGGGCGTCACCCGGGCGCTGGTCGCAGACCTGACCGGCGGCTTCCACCAGGGCGCCTCGACGATCACCATGCAGGTGGCGCGCAATTTCTTCCTGACGCGGGAAAAGACCGTCAGGCGCAAGCTGACCGAAACGCTGCTCGCCTATCGCATCGAGTCGGCCCTGACCAAGGACCAGATCCTTGAGCTGTACATGAACCAGATTTACCTCGGCCAGCGCACCCACGGCTTCGCCAGCGCCGCCCGGACCTATTTCAACAAACGCCTGCCCGAATTGACGCTGGCTGAGGCGGCCATGCTCGCCGGCATTCCGCAAAATCCGGCCAAGCACAACCCGGCGGTCAACCCGGTTCGCGCCAAGTCCCGCCAGCTACTCGTCCTCAGGCGTCTGCGCGTGCTCGGCAAAATCACCGAAGCGCAATACACCGAGGCGGTCGCCCAGCCCCTCGCCATCAGCGACCGCCCGTTGTTGAGCGTACATGCCGACCATGCGGCCGAAATGGTCCGCCAGGAGGTCTTCGCGCTATGCCAGGCCGAGACCTACACGCGTGGCATCAACGTCTACACCACGCTCAACGGCGCCGAGCAGAATGCCGCCTACAGTTCGCTGCGCAACAATGTGCTGGCCTATGACCAGCGCCATGGCTACCGCGGCCCGGAAGGCTACGTCGATCTGCCGACGGATGCCAACGAGCGCGACGACGCCATCGACCGCATCCTGGCCAAACACCCGAACAGCGACAACCTGATCGCCGCCGTCGTCACCGACGTCTCCGGCAAGAAAGTCAGGGCCGAGCCGGCCACCGGCGACACCATCGAGATCAGCGGCGACGGCCTGCGCTTTGTCGCCCGCGCCCTGCAGGCCAACGCCAAGGCGGCGCAGATTCGCGTCGGTTCGGTCATCCGCGCCAGCCGCGATGGCAAGGGGCGGTGGTCGATCAGCCAGATGCCCGAGGTCGAAGCGGCCTTTGTCGCCCTCAATGCCGAAGACGGTTCGTATCGCGCCCTGGTCGGCGGCTTCGATTTCTCGCGCAAGCAGTTCAACCATGTGACCAGCGCCTGGCGCCAGCCGGGATCGAGCATCAAGCCTTTCATCTATTCGGCGGCGCTGGAAAAAGGTTATTCGCCGGCCACGCTGGTCGAGGATGCCCCGCTTTCGCTGCCGGCCGGCGCCGACGGCAAGACCTGGGAGCCACAGAACGACGACGGCTACGATGGCCCGATCAGCCTGCGCCAAGCCTTGGCCAAGTCGAAGAACATCGTGGCTGTACGCCTGCTCCGGGCAATCACCCCGCAATACGGGCGCGACTATCTGCAGCGCTTCGGCTTCGATGTCAGCAAGCATCCAGCCGACCTGACCATGACCCTGGGCAGCGGCTCTGTGACACCGCAGCAGATGGCCGCCGCCTACGCCGTCTTTGCCAATGGCGGCTACAAGGTGACGCCGCACCTGATCGCCAAGATCACCGACAGCCGTGGCAACGTGCTGCATGAAACACTGCCGCCACCGGCCCGCCAGGACGATCAGCGGGTCATCGACAGCCGCAACGCCTTCATCATGGACAGCATGCTGCGTGAAGTCGCCCACACCGGGACCGGTGCGCAGGCCGGCCAGCGCCTCGGGCGCCCGGATGTAGCGGGCAAGACGGGAACGACGAGCGATGCCATCGACGGCTGGTTTGCCGGCTACGCCAGCGACGTCGTCGCCGTCGCCTGGATGGGCTTCGACCAGCCGAAATCGCTGGGCAGCCGCGAATTCGGCGCAACCCTGGCGCTCCCCATCTGGATCGACTACATGCGCCAGGCGCTGGCCGGCAAGCCGGTCGCCCAACGCCCAGCCCCGCCGGGCGTTTCCTTTGTAGACGACGACTGGATCTACGATGAATTCAACGGCGACAGCGGCGTCAAGGAACTCGATGTCGAATCGCTGCCGAGCCTGGTCAGGGATTTTTTCAAGCGCCTGGGAATCTGACCTTCATGCCACCTGCCAAGGCCAGATAAACTTAATCCCGACATCAACGGACTCCCGCCATGAGCTCAATCGACCACAAACGTCTCGACAAGATCGTCGCCGACGCCCGCAAGGCCGCCGACCAACGCGCCGAGGGCTATCGCGAACGCGCCCTGAAAATCTATCCATGGATTTGTGGCCGTTGCGCCCGTGAATTCACCACGACCAATCTGCGCGAACTGACCGTGCATCACCGCGACCACAATCACGACAACAACCCGAACGACGGCAGCAACTGGGAATTGCTCTGCCTTTACTGTCACGATAACGAGCATCAAAAGCAGATTGAAGCCGACCGCGGCTACACCGACACCAGCGGCAAACGCGGTGGCGGCGCCACGCACAACCCGTTCGCCGCGCTGCAAGGCTTGCTCAAAAAGGACTGAGCGGCGGCATGGCCGAGCAACATCATCTCGCCATCACCACGCGCGGGCGCGGTTCCGTCGAGATCACCGACGAAATCGCGACCGTAGTCAGGAATGCTACGGTCGACGCCGGAATTGCCCACATTTTCGTGCGCCATACGAGCTGCGGCCTGGCCATCACCGAGAACGCCGACGCCAGCGTCCGCCGCGATCTCGAAACCCTCATGCAACGCTGGGCGCCGGACGGCGACCCGGCCTACCACCACGACCTCGAAGGCAACGACGACATGGCCGCCCACGCCCGCTCGCTGCTCACCGGCGTCTCGCTGACCATTCCCTTCGCCGGCCGCCGCCTGCTGCTCGGCACCTGGCAGGGCATCTACCTGTTCGAACACCGAACGCAAGGTCATCGCCGGGAAATCGTCGTCACGCTCCTCGGCTGACCGGCCCAGGCGCCCTCCGCAAGCGTGTCGCGTTGGAGCGACAACCGGCGGGCGCGGAAAAACAGGGGTCAGCCCGGGTTCCACCCAAGACCTGTCGCCATGCGGCGACACGCCCATGCTCCCCCAAAACACAACATCCATAAAAATCAATGGGTTGCAGTCTGGCCCGTTAGTTGCGGTAAGCAACAAGACAAAGCCGCCAACGAGGTCCTTCCTTGCCGCATTCATCCAGCGCCACCCGACATCCGGCTGGTGCCCCAACAATCAGGTTGCAACCGGTCGGCGGCTTTGGCGGCACAGGATGAGGCGATATTGCCAGTTAACCAAGCATCAACAGAGCAAAAGACATGACCCAGAAAACGACACCTTTCGCGCCAGTTACCGGCTTCATGCGGCAAATGAGCCTGTCCATCCTGATGCCCTTTTTCAGGAAAACGGACAAGTCACCGGTCCCCTATCCGAAGTACGAGTCTTCCATCTTTTCTCAGCCGGACCAGTCCGAACTGCTCGCCATGGAAGAAGAAATCTGCCCGCTGGTCGAAGCGGAAGTCTATGTGATCTACGGCAGGAAGGCCGACGCCCGGAAAGTGCTCAATGCTGGCGTCAGATCGGGACGCATCACGGCCGACGAGGCCGCCCGATTCTGGGACACGAAAGGCAAGGCCGCCGGCCAGACGCCCTCAAACTGAAACTGGCGCCCGGCATTTCATTTTTGGGCCTTTTTTCCGGTTGACCGTAGTAATCGAGATCCGGGACCGGATCAGTTGCCGACGCCCGATGCCACCGCCCCGCAGGCGTGGCAGAAGCGGGCAAAGGCGCTCTTGCGCTCCTGGCACCGACCACAATGGTCGAACAGGCAGATGCCGCAGTGCGGGCAATAATCGATGCTGGTATTGGTCAGAT
The DNA here is from genome assembly GCA_002842145.1 of Betaproteobacteria bacterium HGW-Betaproteobacteria-6. Classification (GTDB taxonomy): domain Bacteria; phylum Pseudomonadota; class Gammaproteobacteria; order Burkholderiales; family Rhodocyclaceae; genus Azonexus. The sequence continues at coordinate 40,126 of PHCF01000028.1, forward strand.
CGACCTGACGCTCGCAGCCCGGGCAAACCTTCTTGGCCAGGCGGGCCAGCGCCGTGTCGTAGCTCAGTTCCTTGCGTCGCTCGACATCGGGCATGGCCTCGGCCTGTTTCTGTTTTTCCAGGTAGCGATTCAGGGCGACGATGGCGTAGCGCCCGACGAGTACGGTGACGACAATGCCGACCGCGTAGCGCACGTAACCGCCATAGCTCGGCAGGTAGGGCACAAGCTCGACAAAGAAGGCGAACAGCGCGAAGTAGATGAAACCCCAGACGAAGGGCCACCACGTGCTCCGGCGCTGTTTGGCGAACAGCCAGCCGGCAACGACGAGCAACGGCAAGGTCAATGCCAGGCGATAGCCGAAAACCCGCAGCTCCTGATCGCGGTAGGCCACGGCCAGTTTGCCCGAAGCATCCTGCTCCAGTTCGCGCAGGGCGCGCTGCGCCTTGTCGACGGCCTGACGGGCATCAAGCAGGCTCTGTTGCTGGCGCTCGACATCGGCCAGCGCCTTGCGCTCAAGCATCTTCAATTCATCGAGCACCTGCGTGCGTTCGATCAACTCGGCGTCCTGTTCCGGGCGCTTGGTGGCGTGGCGAGTGGCCAGCCAATTGTTGAACGTGTCGCGCGCCGCGGCCGAGTTGGCGCGCGCGCCGTTGTGTTTCAGTTGAGCCTGATCGTGCGCATCCTGCGCCACCCGGCGTTTTTCCTGCATCGCCTGGAGTTCGGCGCGCAGCGGCGCGGCGGCCTGCTGGTCGATGAAATCATCGAGCGTGACGCGGTGCTCGACCTTGGGCAGATTCTCGACAATCGTCCCGCCCAGCCCGATCAGAAAGCTGGCGAAAACGAAAGCGACGATCCACAGCCCGAAACGAAACCATTTTTCCGACAACCGCAGTGCCTTGCTCATGCCTGAACCCCCTTGAACTTCGCCCGCACGGCCGAAAGTGCCAGCATGCCGAGCAAGGCCACCACCCCGGAGACCAAGCCGAGAACGGCGTCGAGCGACAGCGAGACCAGACCGCCCATCGCGCCGCTCAATCCGGCCACCTGTTCGATGCCGTGGTGAACCGGCGGAATGCCGTGCGACAGGATGCCGCCGCCGACCAGGAACATCGCCGCCGTGCCGACGATGGTGAGCAGCTTCATGAGTTTCGGCGCAGCGAGCAGCAAGCCCTTGCCGATCACTTTCATGAAGCCGCGCCCCTTGAGCAGCAACCAGGCACCGACGTCGTCCATCTTGACGATGCCAGCGACGACGCCATAAACGCCAATCGTCATGATCAGCCCGATACCGGCCAGCACCGTCAGCTGTGTCATGAACGGCTGACTCGCCACGGTGCCCAGCGCAATGACGATGATTTCAGCCGACAGCACGAAGTCGGTGCGGATGGCACCCTTGATCTTTTCCGTCTCGAAAGCGGCCATATCGACCGTCTGGTCTGTGATCGCAGCCAGCTCGTCGGCATGGTGGGCTTCGTCTTCCGCCTTGCTGTGCAACCACGGATGGGCCAGTTTCTCGACCCCTTCGAGGCACAGGTAGATGCCGCCGATCATGAGCAGCGGCGTCACTGCCCACGGAATGAACGCGCTGATCGCCAGCGCTGCCGGCACAAGGATCAGCTTGTTTTTCAGGGAACCGACACCGACGGCCCAGACCACGGGCAATTCGCGCTCGGCCGCAACACCGGCGACCTGTTGCGCATTGAGCGCGAGATCATCACCCAGCACCCCTGCCGTCTTCTTGGCGGCGACCTTGGTGAGTACCGCCACGTCGTCAAGGATGGTCGCAATATCGTCGATGAGGACGAGCAGGCTGGCCCCGGCCATCTAATGCCCTCCGCCCAGCGTAAATTCACGAATCCAGTTGGCCCGCCGGTCGATCTGCGAGCGGCGGTCGGAGGTCACGATACCTTCGCGGGCGTTGTAGGGCGGCGGGGCAATCAGCTTGCAGACCCGGCGATCCTGCTGGCGCTGGCGCTTCCCAGCCGGCCTGGCGTGGTCTTGCGGCTTATCGTTCATGTCGGCAGCTCGGTGAAAGTCAAGCTCCGAATTATGCCACGGCACTAGAAATGGCGCGCCGGACAATAGCTGATGCCGCTGCTACGGTCGACCGGAAAAACAGCTCAAAACCGACCGCGCATGACAGCAGCAACAGCGCGCCGATCCGACATCGTTGAACGCCGTCGACTCGCCGAAAATCAATCACTATAGTTGTGAAAAATCCGAGTTCCGAAAAAGCAAGCACAACCAGACAAGAGAACCCCGCGGGACCGGGAATTCAGGAGGAGGGGTATAAAAATGCCTAGAAAATCCATGATCGCCATCTGCCTGACGGCGCTGTGCACCGGGACGCCCGTATTCGCCGACAATATCGACGAGGAAGACCTGGCGCTGGCCTATGGCGACAAGGCGACGATCAGCCTGGCCACCGGCGCCAAGCAGAGCCTGCGCCGTGCGCCTGCCGTCGCCACGGTCATCACCGCCGAGAACATCGCCGCGATGGGCGCCACCGACATCGACGAGGTGCTGGAAGCGGTACCGGGCCTGCACGTCGGTCGCGTCTCCAGCATGGGGTTGGCGATGTACATCATGCGGGGGGTGTATGGCACCAATAATCCGCAGGTACTGATGCTGCAAAACGGCATCCCGGTCACGGTCGCAATTACCAACAACAAGGGCAACCTGTGGGGCGGCCTGCCGGTCGAAAACATTGCCCGCATCGAGATCTTGCGCGGCCCCGGATCGGCGCTATACGGCGCCGATGCCTTCGCCGGCGTCATCAACATCATCACCAAGACCGCCGAGGACATCCGCGGAACGCAATTCGGCGTTCGCGCCGGCGACTATCAACGCCAGGATGCCTGGTTCCAGCATGGCGGCCAGTTTGGCGACGCTTCGGTAGCCGCATTCCTGCGCGCCGGCTCAACCGACGGTTACCACCGGACAGTCGAATCGGATGCCAGCGGGCGCAGTGGTCGGGTCAATATCGGCCAGACTGCAATCGATGGCAGCCTGGATCTGGCCGTCGGCCGGTGGCGCTGGCGCAGCGGCTACAAACTGCGCGACGACATGGGAACCTACACCGGCATCGCCCAGGCACTCGATCCGTACGGCCAGGGCCGTAGCGAACGTTTCACCAGCGACCTGTCGTGGACCGCCAATGACATCGCGCCGAACTGGCGCGCCGGTGCGACCGTTGCCTTCATGCATTACAAGCAGACCTTTACGTCACCGGCCCACCTGTTACCGCCGTTCGGCGCCTTTACCAGCGATCTGCTCGGCGCCCCCGAATTCGCCGACCGCCAGTGGCGCCTTTCCGCCCACGCAACCTACGCCGGTTTCAGGAACCACCAGATTCGCGTCGGCACCGGTTACGACGACATCGACCTGTACATGACGCGGGAGTACCGCAACTTCAATTACAACAGCTCGGGAGTACCCATTCCGGCAGCCGGCGGCTATGCGCTCAGCCCGACCCCCTTCATTCTGCCGCAACAGCGTCAGGTCTTCTATCTCTACGCCCAGGACGAATGGAATTTTGCCCGCGACTGGACGCTCACCGCCGGCGTTCACCATGACCACTATTCCGATTTCGGCGACACGACCAATCCGCGCCTGGCACTGGTCTGGGACACGGCGGTGAACCTGACGACCAAGCTGATGTACGGCACCGCCTTCCGCGCTCCGTCGTTTACCGAGCAGTATTCGACCAACAACCCGATCGGCCAGGGCAATCCGACGATCATGCCCGAGAAAAGCCAGACACTGGAGCTGGCTTTTGCCTGGCAGGCACGGCAAGACCTTCAGCTCAACCTGAGCATCTTCCGCTACGAAATGCAGGACATCATCCGCACCACGGCGGTTGCCGGCGGCACGATGTACAACAATACCGGCCAACAGCATGGCACCGGTTACGAGCTCGAAGGCATTTGGGAAGCATCGCGCAACCTGCGCCTGAGCGGCCACTATTCTGTGCAGAAGTCGATCGACGAAAATACCGGCCAGGACGCCGGCTACGCTCCGCACCAGCAAGCCTATCTGCGCGGCGACTGGATTCCGGCCGCACAATGGATGCTGAGCGGCCAGATCAATCATGTCGCCGACCGTCAGCGGCCCGCCGGCGATACGCGCCCGACCGTCCCGGACTACACGACCCTTGACCTCACCCTGCGGACGACTTCCGCCCGACAAAAAGGATGGAACTTCGCCGCCTCGGTGCGCAACCTGTTCGACGCCGATGCACGCGAACCGAGCACCTACCCCGTCCGCATCCAGGGCGATCTGCCGGGCGCGCCACGCACGTTCTGGCTACAAGCGACCTACGGGCTGTAGAATCGCAGCCCGTTTCCGTCTCAGAGCACAGCGCATGACCGACTACTCCGCCGCCTCGATTCGCGTCCTCAAGGACCTCGAACCCGTCAAGGAACGCCCGGGCATGTACACCCGGACGACCTGCCCGACCCACATCGTCCAGGAGGTCATCGACAACGCCGCCGACGAGGCGCTGGCCGGCTTCGCCAAGAAAATTTCGGTCGCCATCCGGGCCGATGGCGTCATCGAGGTCAGCGACAACGGTCGCGGCATCCCGGTCGAAATCCACCCGGAAGAAGGCCGGCCGGCCGTCGAACTGGTTTTCTGCAAGCTTCACGCCGGCGGCAAGTTCAACAAGACCGAATCGGGCAACGCCTACCGCTTCTCGGGCGGCCTGCACGGTGTCGGCGTTTCGGTCACCAACGCCCTGTCGATCCGCCTCGAAGTCGAGATCAAGCGCGGCGGCGGCGTCCATCACATTGCCTTCGGCGCCGGCTTCGTCACCGAACCGCTGAGCCGGATCGGCGACGTCGGCCAGCGCAACACCGGCACGACGGTCCGCATCCAGCCCGATCCGAAGTATTTCGATTCTCCGAAGATAAACCTGGCCCAACTGGAGCACTTGCTGCGCTCCAAGGCCGTACTGATGCCGAATGTCACGGTCGAACTGGACATTGAAGGCCAGGACAAGAAAGTCTGGTGCTACCAGAACGGCATGGCTGACTATCTCAACGAAATGATGGTCGGCACGCCGGTGGCGCCGATTTTTGTCGGCGAGAAATATGTTGAATCGGCCAACGGTTTTGCCGTCGGCGAGGGCGCCACCTGGGCGCTGGCCTGGTTCGAGGAAGGCGGCGGCAAGCCGGAAAGCTACGTCAACCTGATCCCGACGCTCGACGGCGGCACCCACGAGGCCGGCCTCAAGGCCGGCGTCTTCGAGGCGGTCAAGACCTTTGCCGAACACCACGCCATTCTTCCCGCCAAGGTCAAGCTGGCGCAGGAAGACGTCTGCGGCCGCATGACCTACCTGCTCTCGGCCAAGGTGCTCGATCCGCAGTTCCAGGGCCAGACCAAGGAAAAACTGACCAGCCGCGACGCCTACAAGCTGGTCTCGCAGATGGTGCGCGACCCCTTCGAGCTGTGGCTGAACAGCCACGCCGATTTCGGGAAGAAAATTGCGGAACTGGCCGTCAAAGCGGCCCAGAACCGCATGAAATCGACGCAGAAGGTCGAGAAGAAGAAATCCTCGGGCATCGCCACCCTGCCCGGCAAGCTGACCGATTGCGAATCGGACGACATCGCCCGCAACGAAGTCTTCCTGGTCGAGGGTGATTCGGCCGGCGGCTCGGCCAAGCAAGGCCGCGACAAGGAAACCCAGGCCGTCCTGCCGCTGCGCGGCAAGGTGCTCAACACCTGGGAAGTCGACCGCGACCAGCTGTTCAAGAACAACGAAGTCCATGACATTTCCGTGGCCATCGGCGTTGACCCGCATGGCATCGACCAGATCGACAGCATCGATGTCAGCGGCCTGCGCTACGGCCGGATCATCGTCATGTCCGATGCCGACGTGGATGGCTCGCACATCCAGGTGCTGTTGTTCACGCTCTTCCTCAAGCACTTCCCGGCCCTCGTCGAGCGCGGCCACATCCACGTCGCCCAACCGCCGCTGTTCCGCGTCGATGTCGAAGCACGCGGCCATACGCGCAAGGTTTATTGCCTGGATGAAGCCGAAAAAGAACAAACACTGGTCAAGCTGCGCGACGAAGGCGTCTCGGAAAACAAGATCACCGTCTCCCGCTTCAAGGGCCTCGGCGAAATGAACCCGGACCAGCTCTGGGAAACCACCTTGTGCCCGGACACCCGTCGCCTCGTCCCCTTCCAGGCTGACCGCGATACGATTAAACAGATGACCGCCACCTTCACGCTGCTCATGGGCAAGGGCGAAGCGGCCGGTCGCCGGGCCTGGATGGAAAAGGACGGCGGGCTGGTCGAGGCCGACGTCTGAGACGGGCCATGAAGCCGCCAGTTTTCGCGCTGCTCCTGTGCGCTTCCCTGCCTCTGGCTGCCAACGGCCAGTCGCTTGAGGACTGCCGGCGCGTCGCCACCCCGGCTGACCGCCTGGCCTGCTACGATGCGCTGACACCAGCAGAAACGCCGGCGCCGCAAGCGACAGCGGCAGCCACGTCGCCCGAGGCAGCGGCCAGTGCCGACCTGAAAGAGCCGGAGGCCGACTCCCTGCTCGGCGCCGCCTGGGAGCTCGACCCCGACAAGCGCGGCCGCATCCTGCGCATACGCCCCTACAAGCCGGTGTATATCCTGCCCGGCTTTCATACCAGCCACACCAACCCTTTCCCCGCATCGCCCTCGGTTGGGCACACCAGCACTACCGACACCGGGCAGGCCAGCGACGAAGCCAAACTGCAAATCAGCCTGAAGACGAAGCTGGCCGAAGATCTCTTCGGTGACAATGGCGACCTTTGGTTCGGCTACACCCAGTCGTCGCGCTGGCAGGTCTATTCAGCCAGCACTTCACGGCCGTTCCGGGAAACCAACCACGAACCCGAAGTCATGCTGGTCTGGCGTACCGATTACACGCTCGGCGGCTGGCGCGGCCGTTATCTGTCGCTCGGGGTCAACCATCAGTCGAACGGTCGCTCCCTTCCGCTATCGCGCAGCTGGAACCGCGTCATCGCCGGCATTGCCCTGGAAAGAGGCGACTGGACGCTAACCCTCCGGCCCTGGTGGCGCATACCGGAAGCCGGGGAACACGACGACAATCCGGACATTTCCAACTATCTCGGCCGCGCCGACCTGCAAATTGTCCGGATCTGGGGCAAACATCAGCTGTCCCTGCTCCTGCGCCATAGCCTGCAAGGTGGCGGCAACAGCCACGGCGCCCTGCAACTCGACTACGCCTTTCCGCTATCGGGCAGTCTGCGCGGCCATCTTCAATGGTTCTCGGGCTACGGCGAAAGCATGATCGACTACAACCACCGCGCCAATTACTACGGCGTCGGCGTGTCCCTGCTGGAATGGTATTGATCGCCAGCCTCCGGCTCCCGCACCAGAATCTGTTGAGGAACAACCCATGCTGAAAACAGTGAAAACCTTCATCGCAGTCGCCATCGCCATTGCCCTGGCTTTTGCCCTCAATCCCCCGGCCGAAAAGCACCGCGACAAGATCAGGACCACCATCGCCGAACGGAGCCAGATCGAGCGCGTTCTCGGCATTGGCCACCTGGCCTCCTTCGTCTCGCAATATCACTCGCTGGGGGTTGCTTCCTACACCACCGTCAGCGACAAGATCGCTTCGGTCGGTGCATTTGGCATGGTCTTCGTGCTGGACTGAATCTGCCAAGAATACGCGCACAAAAAAAGGGCGCCGATGGCGCCCGTTATTTGGTGTGAAAGTGAGTCAGGCGCGAGGATGGCGGCGAGCGACGGCGCCAAGCAGGCCGAGGCCGGCCAGCAGCATGGCGTAGCTTACCGGTTCGGGAACCGGTGCGGCAGCCAGGGTGCCGAAATCCTGGGTCCAGTAGGTACCGTACCTGGAACCGCCCTCGTAGACATAGCCGATGCCAATCCCGAGGAAGGACGAATTGAGGATATTTGCCTTGTGTCCCGCGCTATTCATCCAGCCGGTTACCACCGCTTCGGGCGTCAGGTAGCCGGCAGCAATGTTTTCGCCGATACCGCCGGTAGGGTAATAGCTGCGCATGCGGGTTACCCAGGCAGTGCCGTCGCAACTGTCGTGCGTAAAACAATCGGCGTGTACGGCCATGTCCAGCGAATGGGCCTCCGCTGCCGCCTGCAGGTGAACATCGAACGCCAACGCCGACAAACCGGCAGAACTGCGTTCGGCATTGACCAGTTCGAGCACCCGGGATTCGAACTCATCGATGACGACCGGTTCGATGGTCGCTGCGAAAGCCTGACCGGCAAATGCTGCGGAGAGCGCCAAGACTGAAATTGCAAGCTTTTTCATATTCCGTTCCCTGAAAATAGTGGATCGCATTATGCCATTGGATTTTCAATTAATGAAAACGGAATACACAGTTCCCGCCCCTTCCTCCTGCCGCTGTCCGCAACCGGCAAATATCTGCCAGAATTCGTCTCTTGAACAACCACCACCCTCATCCCGCCATGACCTATAAAGTCTTTGTCGACGGCCAGGAAGGCACGACCGGCCTGCAGATCAACGAATACCTCGCCAAGCGCAGCGATGTCGCGCTGCTCCGGATCGACGCCGACAAGCGCAAGGATCTGGCCGAACGCAAGCGGCTGATCAACGAATCCGACGTCACTTTCCTGTGCCTGCCCGACGAGGCTGCCAAGGAGTCGGTGACGCTCGTCGACAACCCGAATACCTGCGTCATCGACGCATCGACGGCACACCGGGTCAATCCGGAATGGACTTTCGGCCTGCCCGAGCTGGCCCCCGAGCAACGGGCGAAAATCCGCGCCAGCAAGCGCATCGCCAACCCCGGCTGCCACGCCAGCGCCTTCATCCTGGCGCTGCGTCCGCTCGTCGCCGCCGGCCTGCTGCCGGCCGCCACGCAGATCGCCGCCAACTCCATTACCGGCTATTCCGGCGGCGGCAAGTCGATGATCGCCCAGTACCAGAGTCCGCAACGCATCGATGCGCCGCGCGCCTACGGCCTCACGCTGGCTCACAAGCACCTGCCGGAAATGCAGGCATATACCGGGTTGACCGTAGCACCGATCTTCCAGCCCATCGTCGGTCCGTTCTATAAGGGTCTGGCCGTCACCGCCTTCATCCATCCGCAGCAATTCACGCGCCCGGCAACGCCGGCCGACGTGCAGAAGATCATCGCCGACTACTACACCGGCGAGCCGTTCATCCGCGTCCTGCCGGTCGATCTCGAGGCGACCACCGATGGCGGCTTCTACAACGTCGAAGCCAACAACGACACCAACCGCGTCGACATCGCCGTCTTCGGCAACGATGAACGCATGCTGCTCATCGCCCGCCTCGACAATCTCGGCAAGGGCGCCTCGGGCGCCGCCGTGCAGGCAATGAACGTGCATCTTGGCGTTGAGGAAAGTCTCGGGCTGGTCTGATCGGCACGCTCATGCCCTCCGCACTTCCGGCCCGCCTCTGCCTGCTGCTTGCCTTGGTCCTTCCGGGCTGGCCGGTTGGTGCCCAGTCGATCCTGCTTGATCCGAACACGGCGACTTACGGCCCCCCCTGGGTCACGCCGATGCCGCAAGGCTCAAGTGCAAGCCCGCGCGATACCAAGGTGCTCATCACTACCAGTGCTCTGCCGGTCCAGGGGGATTTCGAGACGCTTGGTGCGCTCTACGTCAAATCAGGCTGGCCGGGCAGCACGAGCAAGGCAAAAAAGTTGCTGGCCGAACAGGCGAAGGGCTTGGGCGCCAACGTCGTGGTCGAGGCACGGGTCTGGCAGGGGCTGGCGTTTCCCGCCGTCGTCGCCCCGCAAGGCAGCGGCATCGCCATCCTGGTCAGGGATAGCGAGCAGCTTGAAAGCCTGGTCAGTTCGGGCAGCACCTGGGAGTGAGCATGCATCTCGTGATCGGTCACATCACCGTCAAGGATGCCGCCAAATGGGCAGCGTATCGCAGCCAGGTGCCGGCCACCCTGGCCCCATGGCAGGCCGAGCTGGTATTTCGCGGTCAGACAGTGGCCGTACTGGGCGGCGAACACCGCCACAGCGATACGGTCGTCATCCGTTTTCCGAACGCCGAGGCAGCCAACGGCTGGTACAACTCGGCTGCCTACCAGGCGCTCATTCCGCTGCGCATGGCAGCGGCCGAGGTCGATCTGGTCAGTTTCAGCGAGGCGAGCGCGTAGCCTCGCTGTAATCCCGGGCGTACTGGGAACTGGCCAAGTCGAGCACCTGGGCGATCCGTTCGCTGCTGGTCGCGACATTTTGAACCGCCGTCCCGTCGCCTCGCCCGGTCATGCCCAGGCGGCTGATGGCGCTGTCGAAGAATATCCATTGATTTCTGGCCAGGCCTATCGCATCGCGGCTGGCTGAGGTGTTATCGCGGGCTGTATCGAGTTCGAGCAGGCCACTTGCAAATTCCTTGCGCGCCTGCTCGATGTCGACGATCACGCCCTGCGAGCGATTGCCGCCCTGGGCCTGCAGGTAGAGCCGGGCCAGGCGCTGGGAGAGCATGTTGAGACGCGAGGAGAGGTCGAGCAGGCGGCCAATAGGGGCCTCGGCCTCGGCTTCGATGAGCAGGTTCAATTTGCCGGTATGGATCATCAACTCGTCGGCCAGTTGATTGACCCTCTCGCTGCCAGCCGGCGTTGGCGCCTCCTTGAGGGCCGCGCGCATTTCCTGCCAGAGCGACTCGCAACGCGACAGCACGCGGCGGATGTTCGCTTTCGTCGGCCCGCTGCCGAGGCGGCTGAATTCGGCATTGACTTCGGCGGTCGAGGCGGTGATCTGCTGCGTCGCCTGTGCCGCGTTCAAGCCCATGCCGGCCTGCTGGTAAAGTTTGGCCAGGCGCTGCGATTGCATGCGCAAGCGGCCGGCGCTGACAATGTCGCCGGCTATCGGTCTGGTATCGCCGGATTTCGCAGTCGGCGACGCCGCATCGGCGCAAGCCATGAACAAAAAAGCGAGGATCGATACAAGAGCCTGAAGCAGCCGGCGCGGGAGAAGCATTGAAGTCATCCTGAAACAAAATTGAAATGAACGGGGCGCATTGGAACACGCCAATATTTCACTCCCTTTACAAGTGCGCCGCTTCCCCTATCATTCGCCCCACCATGACTGTCGCCTCCCCCCGCATCCTGAGCATCATCCCGCCGATGACCCAGCTCAACACGCCCTACCCGGCGACCGCCTACCTGACCGGCTTCCTTCGTTCGCGGGGCTTTCAGGCCGAGCAGACCGATCTGGCGCTGGCCCTCGTCCTCGAACTGCTGTCGCCGGCCGGCCTGCCGAAGATCAAGGCGGCGGCGGAAGCCATCCCCGGCAAGAAGCGCTCGAATACGATCAAGATTTTCCTCAACGAGTTCACGCGCTACCAGGCCAGCATAGCCCCGGCCATTGCCCTGCTCCAGGGCCGCGACGGCTCGATCGCGCACCGCATCTGCACCCGCGCCTTCCTGCCCGAAGGGCCGCGCTTCGCCTCGCTCGACAACTATCTCGACGAAGACGGCGGCGACCCGCTGGCCTGGGCTTTCGGCTCGCTCGGCGTACAGGACCGGGCGCGGCATCTGGCGACGCTCTACCTCAACGATCTGGCCGACGTGTTGCGCGAGGCGGTCGACACCCGTTTCGAGTTCGTCCGCTACGCCGAATCGCTGGCCCAGAGCCAGGCCAGCTTCAATCCGCTGGCCACCGCACTGGCCGCGCCACCGACGCTGGTCGATACGACACTTCAAAATTTGGCCAAAATTGCCGTTGACCGTAGCAATCCGGACATCGTGCTGATTTCCGTGCCCTTCCCCGGCTCGGTCTATGCCGCCTTCCGCATCGCCCAGACGATCAAGGCGCAGAATCCGAAGATCATCACCGTCCTCGGTGGCGGCTACGTCAATACCGAGCTGCGCGAACTGGCCGAGCCGCGCGTTTTCGATTATTTCGACTACGTCACCCTCGACGATGGCGAAAAGCCGCTGCTCGCGCTGTTCGAGCACCTCGCTGGCGAGCGCCCGCGTCTCAACCTCGTCCGCACCTTCACCCGCGTCGATGGCGCCGTGCGCTATTTCAACGCCAGCGAGCCCGACATCCCCTTCGAGGAAGTCGGCACGCCGACCTGGGACGGCCTGACGCTCGACCGCTACCTGTCGCTGCTCGACATGCTCAATCCCATGCACCGCCTGTGGTCGGACGGGCACTGGAACAAGCTGACCGTCGCCCACGGCTGCTACTGGAAGAAATGCAGCTTCTGCGACGTCAGCCTCGACTACATCGGCCGCTACGACGCGGCCAGCGCCAAGGTGCTGGTCGACCGCATCGAGCAGATCATCGCCGAAACCGGCCAC
>PHCF01000179.1 GCA_002842145.1 Betaproteobacteria bacterium HGW-Betaproteobacteria-6
GCAGACGTAGCCTTCGGCGTCGAGGAGCAGGGCTTCGTCGTAGCCGTCACCGGTCGCCTCGTTGTTGGCGAGGATGGAGTTCATGTAGTTGCCCGAGGCCTTGGCGCGCACCATCGTGATATTCACATGGTGGCGGGTGAAGGACGAGGTCTTGATGCGGATGCCGCGCTCCATGCCTTCTTCGCCGAGGTAGGCGCCCCATGGCCAGGCGGCGATGATGACGTGCACCTTGGCGCCCTTGGGTGAAACACCCATCTTTTCCGAGCCGTAGAAGGCGAGCGGACGCAGGTAACCGGACTCGAGGTTGTTGGCGCGGATGACTTCCTTCTGGGCCTCGATCAGCGTTTCGGCGTCATAAGGCATCTGCATCTGGAAGATGTGGGCGGAGCGAAACAGGCGCTCGGTGTGCTCCTTGAGACGGAAAATCGCCGTGCCGCGTTCGGTCTTGTAGGCACGGACGCCCTCAAATACACCCATGCCGTAGTGCAGCGAGTGGGTGAGGACGTGGGTGGTGGCTTCGCGCCAGGGCACCAGTTTGCCGTCTTGCCAAATAAAGCCGTCGCGATCCGACATGGACATGTTCGATTCTCCGTGTTGCGCGTGTCAAAGCCGACAATTCTAGCCGAAATCAGACGTTAAAATAACGCTTTTGCCGATAGAGCCTTGTCATGGTCTGGAAACCCCACGTTACCGTTGCCGCCGTTGTCCAGCGCGACGGCAAATTCCTGCTCGTCGAGGAAGAAACCAACGGCCTACCGCTTCAAGCCGACGCACCTGGTCGGCATCTACAAGTGGACGCATCCGACCAAGGAAGATACGACCTACCTGCGCTTTGCCTTTGCCGGCGAATTGCGTGGTTACGACGCGGGGCGCCAGCTCGATGACGGCATCGTCGCTGCCCGCTGGCTGACGCTCGACGAAGTCAAGTCGACGCAGACCCGGCACCGCAGCCCGCTGATCCTCCGCTGCATCGAGGATTTCATGGCCGGCAAGCAGTTCCCGCTCGATCTGCTGGTCCATTACGACTGATGCACCGCTGGCTGCCCGCCTTGTTGCTGGCCTTTGCGGGCGCGGTTGCGGCCGATGAAACGGTGCGCATCTGCTACGGTTACAGCTGTTTGGCGCAGGCCGACATCCGCTACACCGAAGGACAGCTCGGTGAAGTGCGGCGCATGCTGTTTGCTACGGTCAACCCGGAAAATGAGCGAAAAACGATCTCCGGGGTCATTGCTCGGCTCTACACCTGGGCCGGCGAGCAGTCGGACATCCACAACGACCGCGGCGGCAATTACGCCGATGGCCATGTCTCCGGCAAAATGGACTGTATCGATCATTCGACGTCGACAACGCGCTTGCTCAAGCTGCTCGAGGCGCGCGGTTACCTGCGCTGGCACCGGGTTCTGGAGCCGGTGGTGCGGGATGTGGCCTCGGTGTTTTTCGTGCACTGGTCGGCGGTGATCGAAGAAAAAACGGATGGCGACGCACCTCGCTTCGTCGTCGATAGCTGGTTCGTCGATAATGGACAGCCGGCGGTGGTTTTGCCGCTGGGTGAATGGAAGAAAGGGGCTGGGCCCGATGTCTGAAAAAACCGTGGTCGTCGGCTTGTCCGGCGGCGTTGATTCGTCCGTGGCGGCCTTGCTGTTGAAACAGCAGGGCTGGAAGGTGATCGGCCTGTTCATGAAGAACTGGGAGGATGACGACACCGAGGAATACTGTTCGTCGCGTCAGGATCTGATCGACGTGATGAGCGTCGCCGACCGTATCGGCATCGACGTCGAGGTGGTCAACTTTGCCGCCGAGTACCGCGAACGCGTCTTTGCTGAATTCCTGCGCGAATACCAGGCCGGGCGGACGCCGAATCCGGACATCCTGTGCAATTCGGAAATCAAGTTCAAGGCCTTCCTCGACCACGCCATGCAGCTTGGCGCCGACAAAATCGCCACCGGCCACTACGCCGGCGTGCGTGAGTTCAACGGCGAATTCCAGTTGCTCAAGGCCGAGGACGGGACCAAGGACCAGAGTTATTTTCTTTACCGTCTGAATCAGGCGCAACTGTCCAAAACGCTATTTCCGCTGGCCGACATCTACAAGCGCGAGGTGCGCAAGATCGCCGAGGCGGAAGGCTTGCACGTGGCGACCAAGAAGGATTCGACCGGCATTTGCTTCATCGGCGAGCGGCCGTTCAAGGATTTCCTGTCGCGTTACTTGCCGCCCAGGAAGGGTGAAATCCGCCGCCTCGACGACGGCAAGGTGCTCGGCGAGCATGATGGCCTGATGTTCCACACCATGGGCCAGCGCAAGGGACTGCACATTGGCGGTCTCAAGGAAAAAGGCCTGCCGGGCGGCGGCGATCACGATGCCTGGTTCGTCGTCGGCAAGGACATGGAAAAGAATGTGCTCTACGTCGTTCAGGGGCACGACCACCCGGCGCTGCTCAAGGATGATCTGGTCGCCGAGCAGTTGTCGTGGGTTTCCGGCCGGGCGCCGCATACGCACTGGGTGTATACGGCCAAGCCGCGCTACCGGACAGCCGACCAGCCTTGCGAGGTCGAACGCGTCGATGGCGAAAGCTGCGAAATCCGTTTTGCCGAGCCGCAGTGGGCGCTCACGCCGGGGCAGTCGGTCGTGCTCTACGAGAGTCGGGTTTGCCTGGGAGGCGGCGTCATTCGTTAAGCGCGCTCAGGCGTTCGTGCCACGCATCGACGATTTTTCAATGGTCAGGCTGAAGGCATACAGGAGGTCGGGATCGTGCTTGCCCCCGGCCTCGCTGTTCAGGACAGCCATGACTTCGTCGTGTCGCCGCGCCTTGTGGTAAGCCCTGGTTTCGATCATCGCGTCGTAGCTGTCGGCGAGTGAAATGATCCGCGAAAAAAGCGGAATCTCGGTGCCGCTCAGTCCGTCCGGATAGCCCGAGCCGTCGAAGTGCTCGTGATGATGGCGCACGGTGCGGGCAATTCCCGGAGAATTTTTGCCGTTGATGGCGAGAACGATCTGTTCGCCGATCACCACGTGCTGCTTCATGCAGGCCCATTCGTCTGCTTCGAAGGCGGCCGGTTTGCGTAACACCCTGTCGGGAATGCCGATCTTCCCCAGGTCGTGAAAGCGGGCACCCAAGGCCAGCATTTCCAGTTCCTCTTCGGAAAGTTCGATGTGCAACCCCAGTTCGATGGAGAGCTGGACAACCCGGTCGGAGTGCGCCCGGGTATGGAGATCGCGCGCGCCCAGCGCAGTGGCAAGGGAGAGCGCGACTTTTTCCATCGGTACGTTGTCTGGGAAAGTTTTCACTGACGTCGGCCTCCCGCCTCTTTCTTGTTGGTGAACCGTGGACCTCGGTGCGGTCGGGTGGTTCATTCGGGATGCTGTCAGAATACGCTTGGCAAAAAAAGAGGTGCCCGTAGGCACCTCTGTCATGTCGGGCGATAAGGCCGGTCAATCGTGCGGAACGGTATCCGCAAACGGCGGGCGCTGCATCAATTTGTCGTACAGCTTGCCGAGGTTCGGGTGGTTTTCCTGCCAGTCTATTTCCGGGAAACGGAAGCGCAGGTAGCCGAGGGCGGTGCCGACGGCAATATCGGCCATCGAGAAGTGGGTGCCCATGCAGAAGCTCTTTTCACCGAGTTCCCTGGCCATGAAATCGAGGCCGCGCGCGACCTTGTCTTGCTGGCGGGTGATCCAGTTCGCGCTTTGCTCCTTTTTCGGGCGTTTGCCTTCGAGCAGGGCAGCGACAGCAGCGTCGGCCAGCCCGTCAGCCAAGGCTTCCCAGCGCTTGACTTCGGTGCGCTCGCGATTGGGAGCCGGGAACAGCTTGTTGTTGGGCGTCACGTTGTCGATGTATTCGACAATGACCCGGGAGTCGAACAGCGGCGTGTTGTCGTCGAGCACCAGCACCGGGATCTTGCCCAGCGGGTTGATGTCGGGAACCGTGCTGACGTCCGTCCACGGTGAATCGATGACGAACTCGTAATCGATCTTTTTCTCG
The DNA here is from genome assembly GCA_002842145.1 of Betaproteobacteria bacterium HGW-Betaproteobacteria-6. Classification (GTDB taxonomy): domain Bacteria; phylum Pseudomonadota; class Gammaproteobacteria; order Burkholderiales; family Rhodocyclaceae; genus Azonexus. The sequence continues at coordinate 3,980 of PHCF01000179.1, forward strand.
GCCAGCACAATGCGCACTTTGCGCGTATAGGGGCTGGTATGGGAGCCGATCAGCTTCATCGTGCGCTCTCTGATTTGGGGACCTCGATTATAGCGTATGGCGACGCCTTCGCCGGGCGGGTAAAATGGCGGGCTTACTGAAAAGGATGATTCCATGACCTTCAATCCCCTGGTTGCCCTTTC
>PHCF01000180.1 GCA_002842145.1 Betaproteobacteria bacterium HGW-Betaproteobacteria-6
GCTTTGACTTCGGTAACGCCGTCCTTGTTGGCGGCGCGGATTTTCATTGGATTGCCCATGTTTCTATCTCCTAAATTCAGTAAGTATCAAAACGGGATGCGAAGCGTTGCGGGCGATGGCAGGACGAGGCGCGTTTGCGAGACGGTGCAATCTGCACGGGGAGCAAGCGCAACGAAGTCATGTCGGGCACGGCAGCTTCAAACCCGTTCTTAGCCGCCGCAGCCGCCCAGGGTGACCTTGATTTCCTTGGTCGCCATGAAGAACTTGCCGTCCGACTTGACCAGCGCATAGACATTGGATGTCTGGCCCATCTTGACGCGGGTCTGAACGTTCGGCTGGGTGCCTGCCGGCAACGTAAAGGCCGCAGCCAGCGCATTCGGGTTCTTCTCGATGAGAATGGCGACCATGGTCACGTTGGGCAGGGTGGTACCGACACCAACCGGCACGACGGCGCCGTTTTCTGCGATGTCCGGACCGGTGACCTGGACGTCCTTGCTGTCGGCCGGGCTTTCGGCGCCCAGCGCCTTGAGCGTATCGGCCATGCTCTTGGCGTCAAAGGCAGCCTTGTTCCACTCGGCCAGGGCCATGCCCGGGGTGATGATGCCGGCGGCGGCGAGAAGACCCATCAGGGCTGCGCCCGACCCGGCCTTCAGTACATTGCGACGTTGATTGTTCATGACTTCTCCTCTGTAGAAATGGGTGTTACTTGGAACCGGACAGAATCCACTGCACCAGCGTTTTCAGGTCTTCATCCTTGACATGCGCGTTCGGTGGCATCGGGACCGAACCCCAGCCCCCCTGCCCGCCTGCCTTGACCTTGGCAATCAGACGGGTTTCTGCATCCGTCTGCCCCTTGTAGCGAGCCGCGACCTCGTTGTAACCGGGGCCGACGATCTTGCTCTTGACGCCGTGACAGGCCATGCAGCCACTCTTCGTCGCCAGATCCAGCGTGCCGGCATCGGCTGCCTTCTTGGCAGCCTCGGGACCGAGCGTCTGGGTGCCGCGGACCGGACCGAATGAACGGTTCTGATCGCGCAGTTCGCCATGTGCCGTCCGGGCGTATTCCGGCAGGGTCGAGCCGATCAGCACATCCGGCTTGCAGTTCTTCATGCATGCCTTGTTCGCTGTATCCGGCTTGCCGCCGTTACCGATGCCGCCCTTCTTGGCCGATGCCCCCGGCCACAAACCGTGGTCGGTCGTCATGCCGTTGCGGTTGGGCAGCAGCTTCTGGACTTCGCCGATGTTCTGGTCGGAGAGCACGAAGTCGGCCGGAACGATTTCCTGCAAATTAAGCAGATAGGCCAGGATGGCGAAAACTTCGTCCGGCTTCAGCGACTTCGGCGCCGTCCACGGCATGGCGCGCTGGATGTAGTCGAAGACCGTCGAAATCGTCGCCACCTTGGTGAAGGTCGTGCGCTGCGGCAGTTCGCCGGAAGACAAGCCCTTGACGCGGCCGGTCTTGATGTCGTCCTTGGTCGTGCCACCGGCGAGCGGCGTAAACACCTCGTTCGACTCACCAAACGAGCCGTGGCAGGAGGCACACTTTTCCTCGAACAACTCGTTGCCGCGCTCGACCGAGCCCGATCCCTTGGGCAAGCCCTTGAAGTCCGGACGAACGTCGATGTCCCAGGCCTTCACTTCCGCCGGGGTGGCCGGACGACCAACACCCTGATAGTTCTCGAAGGCGATTGCTACGGTCGACGCGGAAAAAAGGGCAAAAACGAATAGCGGTTTAGAGAACCTGAACATTGCTGACCTCCCCGCTTTCAACCACTTTCCACGACTGGATGGCGTTGTTGTGATAAATCGACTTGACGCCGCGCACCTTGCGCAGCTGGCCGTAGGTCGGCTGGACGAAGCCGGTTTCGTCGATGGCCCGCGACTGCAGGATGGCCGGCGAGCCGTCCCACACCCAGTTGATGTTGAACCGGGTCAGCGCCTTGTTCTGGATCGGCCCTTCGAGACGCGCCGTCTTCCAGTTGACGCCGCCATCGAAGGAGACATCGACCTGCTTGATCTTGCCGCGACCTGACCAGGCGAGGCCGGAAACGTTATAGAAGCCCTTGTCGAGCAGCGTCTGGCCGCCGGACGGGGTGGTGATCACCGACTTGGCTTCCTGGATGGAGCTGTACTGGCGATGCAGACCGTTCGGCAGGAGATCGATGTAGTGCACCGCCTCGTCCTTGGTGGCATAAGGCATATCGCCGACTTCGATACGACGCAGCCACTTGACCCACGACACCCCCTGGACGCCCGGCACAACCAGGCGCAGCGGGTAGCCGTTTTCCGGCCGCAGCATTTCGCCGTTCTGGCCGTAGGCGACGAAGACTTCGCCGGACTCGACCATTTCCATCGGGATGGTGCGCGTCATCGACGAGCCATCGGCGCCTTCGGCCAGCACGTAACGGGCCTTCTTGTAATCGACGCCACAGTCTTCGAGCAGCACCTTGAGCGGCACGCCGGTGAATTCCGAGCAGGACAGCATGCCGTGCGTGTATTGCACGGTCGGCACCGCGACGTTGCCCCATTCGAGGCCGGTATTGGCGCCGCACTCGATGAAGTGGATGCGCGAGACCGAGGGCAGGCGCATCAGCTCGTCGAGGGTGTAGACCTTGGCCTTTTTGAGCAGCGAATCGTCCGAACCATTGACCATCAGGCGATGCTTGGACGGATCGATGTCGTGCCAGCCCTGGTGATGGCGCTCGAAATGCAGGCCGGACGGCGTGATGATGCCGAACAGGCCCTGCAACGGCGCAAACGATACCGAGGCGCCGCCAACCCGGGCCAGACCCGGCGATTCACGGCGCAACAACTGGCTTTCGTACTTCGACGGCATGCCATACGCGTTGGTCGCTACCGGCTGGCCGAGCGAGGTCGTCCAAGGCGGGTTTTGCAGGATGTTGCTGTCGCCCTCGCTGGCCCGAGCCGCGATCGGTGTCGCCAGCGCAGCGCCGGCGGCCAGGAAGCTCTTGCGCAAAAAATCGCGCCGCCCGCTGCCAACGGCCTTGACTTGCTCTTCCGACAGGAAGTTTTCCGGCGCGGGCCGCAGACGCCCCGGTTGTTTGTCGATTTCACTCATATGGATAAACCCCCTCCGCTCACTTGATGTCATTACTGCAATTCACCGGCGCCACCCCCAGTTCATCGCCCAGATCCCGGCTTGCCACCGAGATGCTGACCGTCCGGCAGATGTCGACGAAATTCGGATCGATGACCCGATAGAAAACGGTATTGCCCTCCCGCCGCCGCTCGACCACCCCGGCCCGGTACAGAATATTGAGATGCCGAGAAATATTGGCCTGGGTCAGCCCGATCTTCTCGACGACTTCGTGAACCGGTCGCTCTTCGGAACACAAACAGGAGAGAATGCGCAAACGCGTCGGATCGGCGAGCAATCCGAAGTAATTGGCAACCTGTTCGAAGACCTGCAATGTCTCGTCCATAGCGTTCTTTTGATTTGAATCAACACTCACTGTATAACTGCATACTTATATAGTCAACTTCTAATATTGGTGCGGCGCAACATGCAATTTATCCAAAAGGCCTATACCCTTTGCCCTCGCCGACACCGAAATACCCCTATAAATTCGGCTATATAACGTGCATCAACAACACTAGAGGAGATGTCTCGATGAAACCGTTTGCACCCATCGCCGCCCTGTGCCTGCTGGCTTTTGCCAGTACCTCGCAGGCAGCAGATACCAACCTCGGCCGCAATCTCGCCGCCACCTGCGCCAACTGCCACGGCACCAACGGAAACGCTGTCAAGGGTTCCGGCATGGATGTGCTGGCCGGCATGGAAAAAGCCAAAATCCTGCAGAAACTGGCCGACTTCAGGAGCGGCGACAAGCCTGCTTCGATCATGCATCAGATCTCCAAGGGCTACACCGAAGCCCAGCTTGACCTGATCGCCGGCTATTTCGCCGCACAAAAATAAGGGGAGATGAGCATGATGCTGATGAAAAGACGTGATTTCCTGAAAGTTGGCGCCGCAGCGGGCGCCATGGCTTCCCTCTACGGCTGTGCCGGTGGCGGCAAGGCCGGCGGCCATGTCGTCGTCGTGGGCGGCGGCTACGGTGGCGCCACGGTCGCCAAATACCTGCGCATGTGGAGCGAAGGCGGCGTCCAGGTGACGCTGATCGAGCGCAATCCGACCTTCATTTCCTGCCCGATTTCCAACCTGGTCATCGGCGGC
>PHCF01000181.1 GCA_002842145.1 Betaproteobacteria bacterium HGW-Betaproteobacteria-6
TGGAGATCCTGGCTGATCAGTCGATCACGGTGACCAGCAGCAACGATGAGATCCATATCCTGGCCAAGGAGAAAATCGTCCTCCTGGCCGGACAGTCGAACGTGACGCTGGAGGGAAGCAATATCACCTTCGCTTGCCCGGGGACGTTCTCGGTCAAGGGCAGCGGCAATGCGTTTATGGGGCCAGGACGGGGCACAGCCAATCTTGAGGCGCTACCTACTGGAAAAAGCGAGATGCAAGACTGGATTGCACTCGATTATCGCGATCCGGAAACGGGTGAGGCCATCACCGGCGCTGGTTACGAAATCCATTTCAAGAATGGATCAGTACTGAATGGTGATTTAAATGCACAAGGGCAGGCTCTGCACGATAACGTCGAACGCGATCAAGTTAGCAAGGTGGCTTACAAAGCTCGGCCACCTGAAGACGACAAGCCCTATTCACCCTTGAGCGAATTGCTCGCCTGACTCGCGCCGGGAAAAGAAATATGGTTACAGAAGCAACAATCCGAACAGCCCTTGAATGGGAGACGGATAGCAAACAGCCCTCCGAAAAGAACACTTGGGAATGGCTATGGGAGGCCATACAGGGCGATTTTTGCGAGAACCGTTCAACCGGCCAGATCGCATTCGATGCAGGCATTTCGATGATCCCGGTGATTGACCAGATTTGCGATGTGCGCGACATCATCGCCAACTGCAAAAATATTGCCCAAAGCGACGAAAAAGAAGACAACACCTGGAAATACGTGGCGCTGGCATTGACGCTAATTGGCCTTTTCCCGAGTCTGGGCAGTCTGGTCAAGGGCGTACTCAAAATCTTCTTCACCTTTGTTCGTCGGCATGGTCTTAACCACGTCGTCAAAGCAGTGGATGAAGGCATGACCTGGGTCATTACCTACCTTCGCAAACGCGAGGTTCAGAAATATCTGCGCAAACTCAAGGTGGACGAGGTCTTCAAATGGCTGGCCGAGGCCGTCCGAAAAGTTCGCGGCAATGTTAGCGCGAAGGAATTACTGAAGGCTTTCGACAAAGGCATCGCCACAATGAAGCAGTTGTTGGGCAAAGTCGAATGGATACCCAAGATCGGCAGCCGTGCCAAGCAAACTATCGCCACTGTCGAGAAAGTCCGCAAGATGGCAGACGGCCAGATTGCCAAAGTAGTAGCGCCCATCCAGAAAATTCTCGACCGCATCATCCACCGTCTGGACATGGAGCACATGGCCCAGCGCTCGGGTATCTTGAATGCGAGCAATGTACATTTCCGGGGCACACTACCGGAGGCTCAAGCTGTCACGTTGATGCGTAAGGCTGATCCGCTGCCAAGTTGGTTGAGCAAGGGACAAAAAGGTAAATGGGCAGAGCAGAAGATTAAAGACGGAAAAGACTTGCTCGCCAAGCACCCCGACTGGCCCAAACTCAACGACAAGAACATCAAGTCCTTCCATAGCATGACCAACATTGAGATCAAGGGTCCGGCCAAACTGTTCCGCGTCACCTCGCCCAGCAACGGCGCCATGGGCGACTGCTGGGTGCCGGAAGACGTATGGAAGAAGATCCTCGAATCGCCCGACCCCAAGGCAGCGTGGCGCCAATACAGTGCTGTCTGGCCGGATTGGAACCCGAACGGACAGTTCGTGGTGCTGGAAATCAAGGAAGGGGAAAGCCTCAAAGCGTGGCGAGGGCCAGCAGCGAGCCAAACCAAACCTCGCGGTGTAGATCTGAATGCCCACCTCGAAGGTGGCTGGAATCAAGTCATCGTCAAGGTCGAAAAGGAACAGTGGGACAGCACCCGCTATTACATGCGAGGCGGCGGGCATGGGGAGAAGCTTCACCCACCTGGCTTGAGCCGCACCGAATGGGAAGCGCTTTCTGAATCAAAAAAGACGGCCTACACCACGATTCGCGAGAAAATCAACCATCCCAACATCAAAGGCCCGCTCGATACTGGCTGGGGACCAACAGATTTTGATGCGCAGTTGCGCGACGCTAAAATAGGCTTGCCGGCCTTGCCGGGCCAGGTCACCAACTAAAGACGATCATGACGACAGACCTGTTTAACAATCCCTTATCCAAAGGTCCGGCATTTCCCCTCTCGCTTTGGCAAAAGCGCCAAACGGCAATGCTTTACTACTGGATGTCTCTCGACTACCTCAAGGGACTCAAGGGCATGATCGACAAACTGATGGCCGGCACCGATGTGCTGCTCGATCTCGCCCAAAGCCAGGGGCGCGACGCGCTGATCGCCGATGAGCGCTGGGGCGTGCGCGATACCTCGGCCAACTGGTCGACCTACGGGCATTCGGCACTTGCAGATTTCAGGAAGTCGGTTATCGGAGATATTGCTGCTCGCGTAAATGAAGACTACGGCAGAACTGGGGCTTACCAGTGCGCCTATCTGCTGGACGAAACCTCGTCACGCTGGATGACGGAAGATGAGGAGGATATATTCAAGAAGCAAGCTGAAGCGGTGTTCTCTTATGCTTTTAGAATTGATGAGGTAGCTGGTGCGGGGGGCCAGAGAACCCTAGGCGATAGCTGCATGGTCGCCCACTGGCAGGACTACGGGGGGCACTTTCCACGCCTGCCCCGCTTCCGGGTGCGTACTGATGTCGTGGGCGAAACGGGAAAGCTACCGCCACGCACTGGGGTCTACGTACCGCAGGACGACCCCTACGGCACCTTGCAATTTGCCTGGACGGGCAACAACAACGGCATTTTGGGCGAAGTCCAGACCTTCAATGACGCGGGATTGGCTGCTGTTAATAGCATCGGCAGAAACGCCCTGTGGCGCGATGAACAGAAGATGATGGCCTACGTCATTCAGGCCTTGAAGCAAAAACATCTACGGCCCGCCCATGGTATTGACTGGAAGGATGTGGACGACCTAATCGCAGCACGGCTTGTCCTAAATAATCAGGTTTATACCGAACGCCCCTGCAAATGGTATTTCGTCGAAATGATTGATGGTGAATACGACGACGCGAATGAAGACGATGAAACGGCAGCAGAACCCCTGCGCCGCCCCAACGTCCCAGCTGGCTCCTCCTGCCCGGAAGCCGGCTGGTGGTACACCCCGGCTCAATCCGCTTCCCGCCGTTACTTCAAGCAAGGTGAAACAATGCCCTCACTCGGCAGCGATTACGGCGACACCTTCTGGCAATGGTCGCCGGATCAGTCAGCACCAACGTTGTAGTTCGCTTTCACGGTCAACCCGAATTTCATTTTTGAGCATTTTTTCCGGTTGACCGTGGGACTCGACCAATCCGTGTCGGCCGGGGCTCAGACCACGCTCCGTTTTCATCGGGCCAATGCGACGGAGGCTTCGGATACGGTCCAGGCCTGGCATGAGGTTCAGTCGGTTTTGCCCAATGCCGTTGCACTGGCCGGCTGGGATTACAAGACGCTGGTGGCTACCGGGGCTGAGGCGAGCAGTCGCCTGCCGGCGCCGGATGTGCCTCGCCTGGAAATCCACGACGCGGCCCGGCCGTATCGTTTCGAGAGTGACGAGGCGGCCCGCTTGCGGACCGATCTGGCGCTGGCGGCCTACGAGGGGACT
>PHCF01000029.1 GCA_002842145.1 Betaproteobacteria bacterium HGW-Betaproteobacteria-6
TTTGGGCGGTGTGGGAAACCTCACCGCCCAAGTTGTTTGGGGGATAGGTGTATCCTTGCACCATTCTGGATGATTCTTTTAGCCAATGACCGAACTCAAGCCCCGTAAATCGTTGTTCAATCCTGAAGTGAAACGGCGCGGTATTTATTTGCTGCCCAACTTGTTTACTACGGCTGCCCTGTTTGCTGGCTTCTTCGCCATCGTGCAGGCGATGCAGGGTGACTTCGCGCGGGCGGCGATGGCGATTTTCATTGCCATGGTCCTTGATGGACTGGATGGCCGCGTGGCGCGCCTGACCAATACGCAGTCGGCCTTTGGCGCCGAATATGATTCGCTGTCCGACATGGTCAGCTTCGGTGCGGCCCCGGCACTCGTGATGTACGAATGGGCGCTACGCGATATGGGGCGCCTGGGCTGGATAGCCGCTTTCATCTACTGCGCGGGCGCTGCCTTGCGTCTGGCTCGCTTCAATACCACGCTGGAGGTGATGGACAAGCGCTATTTTCAAGGCTTGCCATCGCCTGCTGCCGCTGCGCTGGTTGCCGGGCTGGTCTGGGTCATGATTGAGACGGGTATTTCCGGCAGCGATGTGCGCTGGCTTGCTTGCGTGTTGACGGTGTTTGCCGGCGTGACCATGGTGTCCAATATCCGTTTCTACAGTTTCAAGGACATCAATCTGAAGAAGAGTGTGCCCTTCTTTGTGATTGCGGCGATTGCCCTCGGATTTGCGCTGGTTGCCTACAGCCCGGAGATTGCCCTGTTCGGTTTCTTCGTTATTTATGGTTTGTCGGGCTATGTTCAGGCTGCAATCAGCTTGTTCAAGCGTAAAGCCCTGTAGTTCGGAGTATTTATGAAACAGCATTTGGTTATTTTCGATACGACCCTGCGGGATGGCGAGCAAAGCCCGGGGGCGTCGATGACGCGGGAAGAGAAGATACGCGTTGCACGCCAGCTCGAAAAAATGCGGGTCGATGTCATTGAGGCTGGCTTTGCGGCTGCGTCACCGGGTGATTTCGAGTCCATTCAGGCCATTGCTCACGCGATCAAGGATTCGACCATCTGTTCGCTGGCGCGCGCCAATGAAAACGACATCAATCGTGCCGGTGAGGCGATCAGGCCGGCGAAGTCGGGCCGTATTCATACCTTCATCGCAACTTCGCCGATTCATATGGAAAAGAAGCTGCGCATGACGCCGGATCAGGTGGTTGAGCAGGCGGTCAAGTCGATTGGCTGGGCGCGGCAATACACGGATGACATCGAGTTTTCGGCTGAAGATGCCGGTCGTTCTGAAATCGATTTCCTTTGTCGCATCTTTGAAGCGGTGATCAAGGCTGGGGCCACTACCATCAACGTTCCGGATACGGTCGGCTATGCCATTCCATTCCAGTACGCTGAAACCATGCGCCAGCTAATCGAACGGGTGCCCAATTCGGACAATGTGGTTTGGTCGGTGCACTGTCACAACGACCTCGGGCTGGCTGTGTCGAATTCGCTGGCGGCTGTGCTGGCCGGTGCGCGTCAGGTCGAATGCACGATCAATGGCTTGGGCGAGCGTGCCGGCAATGCTGCGCTTGAGGAAGTCGTCATGGCGGTGCGTACCCGTCCGGATGTTTTTGAACTCGAAACGCGCATTGATACGACGCAGATCGTACCCGCGTCCAAGTTGATTTCGCAGATCACCGGTTACCCGGTTCAGCCGAACAAGGCGGTGGTTGGGGCCAATGCGTTCGCCCATGAGTCCGGTATTCACCAGGATGGCGTACTGAAGCATCGCGAGACTTATGAAATCATGCGCGCGCAGGATGTCGGCTGGTCGCAGAACAAGCTGGTTCTCGGCAAGCACTCCGGGCGCAATGCTTTCAAGAGTCGTCTTCAGGAACTCGGTATCGAACTGGACAGCGACGAAGCGGTTAACGCCGCCTTTGCACGCTTCAAGGAACTGGCTGATCGCAAGCACGAAATCTTCGACGAGGATCTGCATGCGCTGGTTTCGGATGAGGTGGTGACGCCTGATCAGGAACATTACAAGCTGTTGTATTCGCATGTCTGCTCTGAAACGGGTGAGATGCCTCATGCCAAGGTCATTCTGAGTGTTGGCGGTGTCGAGCAGAAGGGGGAGGCCGGGGGCGGCGGTCCTGTCGATGCGACCTTCAAGGCGATCGAGAGCATCGTCAATAGCGGCGCCGAATTGATGCTCTACTCGGTCAATGCGATCACAACCGGTACCGACGCACAGGGGGAAGTGACGACCCGTCTGACCAAGGCCGACCGCGTTGTAAATGGTAATGGTGCCGATACGGATATCGTTATCGCTTCCGCCCGTTCTTACCTGAATGCCCTGAACAAGCTGCATTCGTCGCTCGACAAGGTGAAGGCTCAGGGCGACGTCTGATTCAACGTCAGTCCACGCGTAGGCCGCTTCAGCTCTGCTGGGCGGCCTTTTCTTCTTTGGGGCCGCGGGTGGCGCGGACGAAGAGAATTGTCAGAACGAAAAGGGCGGTGGCCAGAACTGTCTCGACCACGGCTAGTTTCTGGATCAGGCCGTGGTCGCTGGTGGCGCGCAGCAGGCCTTCCATCAGGTAGAACTGAATGAACAATGACAGCCACTTGTAGGTGTAGCGTTTGCCGCGCAGGATGCCAAACAACGGAACGAGCAGGAAAGCGCCTTTCAAAACCATCCACGAACCGCCCGGTTTGAGCGGCGCCAGCCAGCCTTCCCAGGCTAAACAAAGGAATATCAGCGCGATGAGGCAGGCGCTGGCTGAAATTTGATAGCGGGTGGCGGATGTCACGGTCAACTCAATTTTTTGGCTAAATTTGAAATACGTTGGCCTTGGACGAATGCCAGGCGGCTCTCCGTTTCGGTCAGCGCCGGGTTGCCCTTTGCGCCAGCGACATGGCTTGGGCCGTAAGGCGTTCCGCCAGTGGTGGTTGAGGCGAGTTCGGGCTCGGTGAACGGTAGCCCCATGATCAACATGCCATGGTGGAGCAGGGGCAGCATCATTGATAGCAGGGTGCTTTCATTGCCGCCGTGATGACTGCCGCTTGAAGTAAAGACGCAGGCCGGCTTTCCCGTCAGGGTACCGTTTTGCCAAGTGGTGATGGTGCTGTCCCAGAAATATTTCATGGGCGCCGCCATGTTGCCGAAGCGAACCGGGCTGCCCAAAGCCAGGCCGGCGCATTCTTCAAGATCAGCGAGTTCGACAAAAGGTGCGCCGGATTCCGGAACATCTGGCTCGGTCGCTTCGCAAGTGGCTGAAACTCGAGGTACGGTGCGCAGGCGGGCCTGCATGCCGGGGACGGATTCGATGCCGGTAGCGATGCGCTCGGCCAAGGCTCGGATCGAGCCGCGGTGACTGTAATAGAGGACGAGAATGTCTTGCATGGTCGGCTATTATACGGCCCCATGCAAAACCGCTTCAGGTCTCGTCGTGGCCGTCTCAAGCAGCCAAGGAGCATGGGCATCTTTCGTCGCTTTCGTAGCGAGAACATGATGCAGACCAGCTCTGCGCTGGCGTTTACGACCCTGATGGCACTGGTTCCCTTGGTGACGGTTGTGCTTTCGGTTGCCGGGGTCGTTCCTTTTCTCGATTCGTTGGTGGCTCGACTTGACCTGTTGATTCGCGAAGTTTTGCTGCCGCCGGGCGCGGCTGGTGCCATTGCCGGAAATATTGGCAAATTCTCGCACAAGGCGCAGCGCTTGACGCTGGCTGGTATTGCTGTGCTGAGCATCACGGCATTCTTGCTCATGAATACGATAGAGCGGGCCTTCAATCACCTGTGGCAGGTTCAGCCGCGCCCCCTGCTGGCGCGTCTGCGCCTTTACGCGTTCGTAATGGCTGTTTGGCCTTTTGTCCTAGGGGCTGTGGCCGGTGCGATGTCGATTGCCGTGACAGCGTCGCTGGGCTGGTTTGACGAGCCCGTCTGGTTCCATCGCTTTGCCCTGAAGGCCATGGCGGTGATTCTACTCGGCCTGTTTTTCTCGTTTCTTTATTACGCAGTGCCGAACGCCCCGGTTTCACGACGCGCGGCGATGACTGGCGGCGTCTTTGCCGCCCTGGCCTTCTCGGTCATGCAAAAGGTATTTGAAGTATTCCTGGTCAGTTCTGCCATGCTGAAAAGCATCTATGGTGCTTTTGCAGTCTTCCCGGTTTTTCTGGTCTGGCTCCATCTGTCGTGGGCGGTGGTGCTGTTTGGTGGCTTGATCGCTGCCAGCATCAATCATCCGGCAAGACGCTGAATATTTCGATGGCGCTAGTCTGTTCATCGAGGCTGGTGGCCTGAACTTCGCGAATTTCCAGGTTGTCAGCCTCGATCGTGAGAATGATGCGTCGAGTGTTTTCCCTTAACAGGCCGGCCGGGACGACCAGTGACTGGTTTGGGCGAAGAGGCGGGGTGGCAGGAAGAATCAGCGCAGCCACCGTATTGGATTCAAGCGCATAGGTATGGGTGATTTCCACAGCCGTCGCCTTGGGGGCCAGTATCTGCAGGCCCAGTTCGATATGTTCCGGATTTTCCGATACGGCCCAGCGGATGACGCAGACGTGCCATGTCGGTATCGGTTCTGACTGATCGCCCAGCGCTTGTAGCGCGACGATATCGCCAACCCGCAGGTGCTGGGTTTGCCCCGACATGTGCATCAATGAGTAACCATCGGGGCTCTCGTTGGTGACCATCCATTCGCTCAGATTCTTTGGGGTCTGCGCCGATTTCATGAGATGCCAGAGGTTGCCAAGACCAGAGCAGATGTTGGCACGATACGACTGTCGGCGCCGTGAAAAGCGCCGTTTGCTGGGGTGGCCCCAGAGGCGATTGAGGCGTAGCAATGTTCCCGGGCCGGTACTGGAGTCAGCGAATGGCGGTAAGCCGAGGGCCTGGGCTGGTATGCCCTGCAACAGAGAGGCGCGCTCCTTGAGTGCAAGTTCGGCGATTGCTGCGCATGAAAAATAGAGAATCCGGCCGTCGGGGGGCGGGGTGCGCCGGATCAGGGCGTGGGCCGGAAAGTCCTTGTCCAGGTCGATCCAGAAAATCCCGCTACTGGATGGCGGTGGGTTTTCGAGAAGATCGATCGATGGGATGAAGTCGCGAATGAACTCGCCGATGAATTCCAGTTCGACCGGCGAAAACGAGGCCGGCTGGGCTATAGCAGCGAGCAGTATGCCAATATAAATTTGTCGAATACTCTGCGCGCCCTGCGGTCCGGGAAAGTCTTCAAGGCCTAGACGCAGTGCTGTGGAGTACGCCGCGTGCAATATCTGCCAGAGGCCTGGCGCGGTGGGTGCGGCGATCAAGTGGGTGACCCGAACTTGCCAGGCTATCGTCTGCATGGCCCGCCGTAAGGATGTGTGCGGGACGCGTGAAGAGCCGGTGCCCTCTGGGTCGAACAGTTCGGACAGTGTGTTGAAATAATCCTGCGTCAACGTTTCGAGTATGTCGAGCAGAATACGGACGCGCTGGCGCAGTTTGCGGGAAATGGGTAGCGATACCTCTTGTAGCCCGGGCAATTCCGCTTGGGCGACCCGTTCGGCCTGGCCGAAAAGCAGGTCAAGGAGTTTGAGTCGTTGAATATTGGGAATCGGTGCTGCGCGCAGCGCTAGGAGCTGCTGATAGAGCTGATCTGCATCTTCCGAGCCGGTTCTGCCGTGGGCCAGGGCCAACCATTCAAGGATGCCCTTGACATTGGATTCCAAGGGAGGGGGCGAAGGGTGCTCCGGTGTGCTGATCATGATCTTCGCAGAATAACAAAAATTTACGTCCTCGCCATTGGTGGTGCGCCTGCTCCGAATGGCAGCCGCCAACTCGGTGGTATTTCTGACTTCGTAAGTGGCTTGTTTTTCCTTGATAAAGCGCTATAATTCCGGGTCTTTTTTCCAGCTAACGAAAGTATTCCAATGGTTGTTATCCGTCTTGCCCGTGGTGGCGCCAAGAAGCGCCCGTTCTACTATCGGCTTCTACAACCCGGTAGCTTCCGGCAATGCAGAAGCACTGCGCGTTTCCGTTGATCGTCTGGCCTACTGGCAGAGCAATGGCGCCCAACTGTCCCCGACCGTTGCACGTCTGGTCAAGCAACACGCTGCTCAGCAAGCTGCCTAAGTCTTTGTTTTGACCAGCAAGGATATCGTCGTACTGGGTCGGCTGGCCGATCCCTACGGGATTCGGGGCTGGCTTTGGTTGTACCCCTTCGGGGATGATCCGCTGGCCTGGGCAGAAATGCCCGTCTGGTGGATTGCCCGAGAAGGTGAGCCGTGGCGTGAATGCAGGCTGAAAGGTCTGAAAGCCCACGGCAACGGTGTGGTGGTGCTGTTGGATGGCGTTGCCGATCGTACTGTTGCTGAATCGATGAAGGGCGTTCTGGTCGGGGCGCCGCGCGAAGCGATGCCAACGACTGACAAGAACGAATTTTACTGGGCCGATCTGATTGGTCTGGATGTCGTCAATGCCGCTGACGAGCGGCTCGGCAAGGTGGTTGGGTTGATCGAGACCGGTGCCAATGCCGTTTTGCGTGTCATGGGCGATGACAAGGTCGAGCGCCTTTTGCCGTTTGTTTCGGCTGTGGTGCTGACCGTTGAGAAGGAAGCCGGACAGATTCGAGTGGAGTGGGGCAGCGACTGGTGATCCGGTTTGACTGCATTACCCTCTTTCCGGAGATGTTTGCGGCGGTAACGGAAAGTGGCATTACCCGCCGGGCGCTGGAGGAAAAGCGCTGGGTGTGGCAGGGCTGGAATCCGCGCGATTTTGCCGAGAACACTTGGCGGCGCGTCGATGATCGTCCTTTCGGGGGCGGGCCGGGTATGCTCATGCAGCCAGGGCCGCTGGAGAAGGCGATTGCTGCTGCCAAGGCAGAGCAGCGCGGGGCAGGGCTGGCGAAGAGCCGGGTCATCTACCTCTCGCCGCAGGGCGCACCGCTGACGCACGAACGGGTGATGCAGTTGGCGACCGGCGATGAAGGATTGATTCTTCTTTGTGGTCGTTATGAAGGAATTGACGAGCGGCTGATCGAGCGCTGTGTCGATGAAGAAATTTCGATCGGGGATTTTGTGCTTTCCGGTGGCGAGTTGCCGGCGATGGCGTTGATCGATGCCGTTGTCCGCCAGTTGCCGGGGGTGCTTGGAGATGCCGCTTCGGCGGTGGAAGATTCGTTTGTCGGTGGTCTGCTGGATTGTCCGCACTACACCCGCCCGGAGGTTTATGAGGGTGAGGCGGTGCCGGAAGTGCTGTTGTCCGGTGACCACAAAAGAATTCGTCGTTGGCGACTCAAGCAGTCGCTGGCGCGGACCCGGAAGCGCCGGCCGGATTTGCTGGCGCACCGCAGCTTGTCTGCGGAGGAAGCGCAACTACTCACGGAAATTTCCGGAGAGGAGCAATGCGGTGAGTAAGTGTTTATAAAGTTAAAGGATCTCACATGAACCTGATTCAACAGCTGGAACAAGAAGAAATCGCCCGCCTGGGCAAGACCATTCCCGACTTCGCTCCGGGCGACACCGTTGTCGTGCAGGTGAAGGTTAAGGAAGGTAACCGCGAGCGTCTGCAGGCTTACGAAGGCGTCGTTATCGCCAAGCGTAACCGTGGTCTGAACTCCGGCTTCACCGTTCGCAAGATTTCGTCTGGCGAAGGCGTCGAGCGTACGTTCCAG
Source organism: Betaproteobacteria bacterium HGW-Betaproteobacteria-6 (assembly GCA_002842145.1). Classification (GTDB taxonomy): domain Bacteria; phylum Pseudomonadota; class Gammaproteobacteria; order Burkholderiales; family Rhodocyclaceae; genus Azonexus. The sequence continues at coordinate 7,634 of PHCF01000029.1, forward strand.
ACCTATTCCCCGCTGGTCGCTTCGATCGAAGTGAAGCGTCGCGGTGATGTCCGTCGCGCCAAGCTGTACTACCTCCGCGAGCGTTCCGGCAAGTCGGCACGTATCAAGGAAAAGCTGGTCCGCAAGGAAAAGCCGGTCGCCGCTGCTTAAGCGATTGTTCCGGATTGAAAAAGGGCGCCTCGGCGCCCTTTTTTATTGATTTCGATTTTGGTCAATTTTTACGGTAGACCGTAGCAAGCCCGTGCCAGGATTTTTCTTGTCGTTCTCGATCAGGGCATAGGCCGAGTGGTTGTGGATCGACTCGAAGTTCTCGGATTCGACCACATAGGCATCGACACGCGGCTCGGCGTTGAGGCGGGCGGCGACGTCGCGGACCATGTCTTCGACGAATTTCGGGTTGTCGTAGGCGCGCTCGGTGACGTACTTCTCGTCCGGACGCTTGAGCAGGCCGAACAGTTCGCAGGAGGCTTCCTCTTCAACCAGCTGGACGATTTCCTCGATCCAGACGAAATCGTTGGTGCGGGCGGTGACGGTGACGTGCGAACGTTGGTTGTGGGCGCCATACTCGGAAATCTTCTTCGAGCAGGGGCACAGGCTGGTTACCGGCACGACGACCTTGGTCGAGGTGACGATTTCGCCGTTGCAGATGTCGCCGATGAAGGTGACGTCATAGTCCATCAGGCTCTGGACACCTGAAATCGGCGCCGTCTTGTTGATGAAATAGGGGAAATTCATCTCGATGTGGCCGGTGACGGCCTCGAGTTTGACGACCATGTCGCGCAGCATCACCGGGAAATTCTCGACAGAGATCTCGCGTTCGTGGCTGTTCAGGATCTCCACGAAGCGCGACATGTGCGTGCCCTTGAAGTTGTGCGGCAGGCCGACGTACATGTTGAACATGGCGATGGTGTGCTGGACGCCGGTCGATTTGTCCTGCACCTTGATCGGGTGGCGGATGGACTTGATGCCGACCTTGTTGATGGCAATCTGGCGCGTGTCGGCTGAGTTCTGGACGTCGGGGATGCTGGTGTTCGGGGCGTTCATGAGCTGTTCTTTAAAGAATTATTGTGGGGTGGTTCGAGCCCGTACTGCACGTACGATGCCGTCCTTGTCGAGGCCGAGTTCGGCCAGAAGCTGTCCTTGCTCGCCGTGGTCGATGAAGCGGTCGGGCAGGCCGAGGCGAAGCACCGGCACGTTCAGCCCGCGTTCCGCCAGCACGCGCTCGATTTCCGAGCCGGCGCCGCCAATCACAGCGTTCTCTTCGACGCTGACGAGCAGCGAATGGTTCCCGGCCAGTTCGACAATCAGTTCGACGTCGAGCGGTTTGACGAAGCGCATGTTGGCGACGGTGGCGTCGAGTTCCTCGCCCGCGGCGATGGCGGCAGGCACCAGGCTGCCAAAGGCAAGCAGGGCGACAGTCTTGCCGTGGCGGCGGATTTCGCCCTTGCCGACGGGTAGCGTTTCGAGATTTGCGGCCGGAACCTTGCCGGTGCCGCCGCCACGCGGGTAACGCACCATACTCGGGCAATCCAGCGCATAGGCGGTGGACAGCATCTGGCGACATTCAGCCTCATCGGATGGGGCCATGACGACCATGTTCGGGATGCAGGTGACGAAGGACAGGTCGAAGGTGCCGTGATGCGTCGGGCCGTCGGCGCCAACCAGACCGCCACGGTCGACGGCAAAAACCACCGGTAAATTCTGTAGCGCGACGTCGTGTACGAGCTGGTCGTATCCGCGCTGCAGGAAGGTCGAATAGATGGCGACGACCGGCTTGAGACCCTCGCAGGCCAGGCCGGCGGCGAAGGTGACGGCGTGCTGTTCGGCGATGCCGACATCGAAGTAGCGGTCGGCGTGCTCGGCCGAGAAGCGCACCATGCCCGAGCCTTCGCGCATGGCCGGGGTGATGGCGACGAGGCGGGAATCGGCCTTGGCCATGTCGCACAGCCAGTCGCCGAAAACCTGCGTGTAGGTCAGCTTGGCCGGGCCCTTGGCCGACTGGATGCCATCGCAGGCGGCGAACTTGCCGACGCCGTGGTAAAGAATCGGGTCGTTCTCAGCCAGCTTGTAGCCCTGGCCCTTCTTGGTGATGATGTGCAGGAACTTCGGGCCCTTGAGCTTCTTGAGGTTTTCCAGCGTCGGGATCAGGGCGTCGAGGTCGTGGCCGTCGATCGGGCCGTAGTAATGGAAGCCGAATTCCTCGAACAGCGTGCCGGGGGCGATCATGCCCTTGACGTGCTCCTCGGCCCGGCGCGCCAGTTCGAGCAGTGGCGGGGCGAAGCCGAGCATGTGGCGACCGGCTTCGCGGGCGGCGTTGTAGGTCTTGCTTGAGGTCAGGCGGGTCAGGATGTTGTTGAGCGCGCCGACCGGCGGCGAGATCGACATCTCGTTGTCGTTGAGGATGACGAGCATGTCGGTGTCGGCGACGCCGGCGTTGTTCATGGCTTCGAAAGCCATGCCGGCCGACATCGCGCCGTCGCCGATGATGGCGATGGCCTTGCGGTCCTCGCCCTTGTGCTTGGCCGCCAGTGCCATGCCGAGTGCAGCGGAGATCGAGGTCGACGAGTGGCCGACGCCGAAGGTGTCGTATTCGCTTTCGCAGCGCTTGGGGAAGCCGGAAACGCCGCCATGCATGCGTAGCGTGCCCATGCCTTCGCGGCGGCCGGTGAGCACCTTGTGGGCGTAGCATTGATGGCCGACATCCCAGACCAGGCGGTCGTCAGGGGTGTTGAAGACGGCGTGCAGGGCGATGGTTAGTTCGACGGTGCCGAGGTTGGACGACAGGTGGCCGCCGGTTTTCGAGACGGAGTCGATGAGGAAGGCGCGCAGTTCGGTCGCCAGTTGCGGCAATTGCTTGCGGTCCAGGCGGCGCAGGTCGGCCGGGCTGTTGATACTTTCAAGCAGGCGGGAGGCTGTCATTAGAATTGCCGATGGCAGATGAAGTCGGCCAGTTGGGTCAGGCGGGCTGCCCGTTCGCCGAAAATGGAGAGGGCGTCGAGGGCGTCAGCGCGCAGTCCGTCGGCGTAGGCGCGGGCGGCTTCGAGGCCGAGCAGGCTGACGTAGGTCGGTTTGTCCGCCGCTTCGTCCTTGCCGGCGGTCTTGCCGAGGGTGGCGGTGCTCGCCGTGCAGTCGAGAATGTCGTCGACAACCTGAAAGAGCAGGCCGGCACGTTTGGCGAATCGGTCGAGGTTGGTGCGTTCGTCCGCCGACAGCGGCTGGCCGGCCAGGGCGCCGAGCAGGACGGCGGCGCGGATCAGGGCGCCGGTCTTCAGGGCGTGCATGAGCTCCAGCTCGGGCTGGTTCAGGGGCGTGCCGACCGAGGCGAGATCGATGGCCTGGCCACCGGCCATGCCGCGCGAACCGCTGGCGTGGGCGAGCAGGGCAATCATTTCGAGTTGCTGTTTCGGTTCGCCGAGCGGCTGGCTGGCGAGCAGTTCGAAGGCCAGTGTCTGCAGGCTGTCGCCGACGAGCAGGGCGGTCGGTTCGTCGAACTCGACGTGGCAGGTCGGGCGGCCGCGGCGCAGGACGTCGTCGTCCATGCACGGCAGGTCGTCATGAACCAGCGAGTAGGCGTGGATCATTTCGACGGCGCTGGCGACGAGGTCGAGCTTGTCCGCTGCGGCGCCGGTCAGTTGGCCGGCGGCATGAGCGAGCAACGGACGGACGCGCTTGCCGCCACCGAGCGTGGCGTAGCGCATGGCCTCGTGCAATCGGGCGGGAATGCAGTCACTGCCGGGCAGGAAGCGGGCAAGCGCCGATTCGGCTCGGTCTTGCGTAACGGCCATCCATTCGGCAAACGGTGCTGCGCTCACGAGGCCTCCAGGGTGCTACGGTCGACGTCCTTGAACTGGCCATTTTCAAGAATGCGGATCTGTTCTTCGGCGTTGGCGAGCTGGGACTGGCAGTGTTTCATGAGTTCCATGCCGCGCTTGTAGGCGGCGATCGAGGCTTCGAGCTCGAGTTTGCCGCCTTCCATGCTGGAGACGATGTTTTCAAGCTCGGCGAGCGCCGTCTCGAATTTCATGTCGGCTATGGGCTTTGTGGCCATGGTCTTGGCGATCGGGGAAACACGCGAAAATACTCCATCAGGGGGCGCCCGGTCAAATATCGGGGTAAAATAACTACCCCTTTTTAACCCCCGCTGGAGGCTTGGAATGTCCGACTTGGCGACGTTGTCCCGGTTGGTGCCGGACGCGGGTGATTACCGTTCGCTCGAATGGAAAGATCACGGCCAGACGCTGCTCAACGGCGGCAGCGAGGGGAAGAATGCCGGCATCTGGCAGATGTCCAATGTCTGTCGCCATCGCCAGGCGATCATGCTGCAGGGCGCCGGCAAGCTGAACGGGCCGATCGTCTGCCCGATCCACCGCTGGACCTACGAGCAGGGCGGCGAGTTGATCGGCGCGCCGCACTTCCCGCAGAATCCCTGCCTGAACCTCAACAAGGCGCGGCTGGAGAACTGGAACGGCCTGCTCTTCAAGGGGCCGCGCTCGGCCAATGCCGACCTCGGCGGCATGACCGTCGCCCGCGACCTCGACTTCACCGGCTACAAACTCGACCACGTCGAGATGCACGAGTGCAATTACAACTGGAAGACCTTCATCGAGGTCTATCTCGAGGATTACCACGTCGTACCCTACCATCCGGGGCTGGGCAACTTCGTCACTTGCGACGACCTGAGCTGGCAGTTCGGCGACTGGTATTCGGTGCAGAAGGTCGGCATCACCTCGCTCATGAAGGATTCGTCGTCCTCTGCCTATAACCGTTGGCAGAAGGTCGTCCGCGAGTATTACGGCGACCGCGGCGAGACGCCGCCGCAGGGTGCCATCTGGCTGACCTACTACCCGAACATCATGGTCGAGTGGTATCCGCACGTGCTGGTCGTGTCGACGCTGCTGCCGATGGGGCCGGACAAGACGATGAATGTCGTCGAGTTCTACTATCCCGAGGAAATCGTCGATTTCGAGCGCGAGTTCATCGAGGCCGAACGCGCCGCCTACATGGAAACGGCCATCGAGGACGACGACATCGGCGAGCGCATGGACCGCGGTCGCAAAGCTTTGCTGGCCGAGGGACGCAACGAGGTCGGGCCGTACCAGAGTCCGATGGAGGACGGCATGCAGCACTTCCACGAGTTCTATCGGCGGATCATGCAGCAGGAGATCGAAGCGCGCTGAGCGTTTTGATTTTGGCCGTTTTTTCCGGTTGACCGTAGCAATGAAGGTGGCGGGGTAAAATCCGCCGCCTTTCCTTTTTTCGAGCCGCCGCTTCATGCAATCCCTGTGGATGATCGCCGCCAGCTTCCTGTTCGCCTGCATGGGCGTCTGCGTCAAGTTTGCCGCGCAGACCCATTCGGCGGTGGAGATCACCTTTTACCGCAGCTTCATCTCGCTGATCCTGATGTTCGGGCTGATTCGCCTGCGTGGCGTGCCGCTGCAGACCGCGCACTGGCGCTGGCAGATCATCCGGGGCGTCGTCGGCTTCTCGGCGCTGTTCTCCTATTTCTATGCGATCACGCTGCTGCCGCTGGCGACGGCGGTGACGCTGAACTACACCTCGGCCATTTTCCTCGCCCTCTATCTTGCGCTGGCCGGTTGGCAGACGCGGCACGGCATGCTTGGCGCGCTGGCCATCGGCCTGTTCGGCGTTGTTTTGCTATTGAAGCCAACCTTCCATGCCGAGCAACTATTCGGCGGTCTGGTCGGCCTCGGCTCCGGTGTGCTGGCCGGCATGGCCTATTTCAGCGTGCGCGAACTCGGCGCCCGCGGCGAGCCGGAGACCCGAACGGTCTTCTATTTCTCGCTGGTTTCCTCGATTTGCGCCGGCGGCTGGCTGGCTTTCAGCGAAATCCACGCGGTCGACCTGCGCAGCGGGCTGATCCTGACCGGCGTCGCCAGCTTCGCCACCGCCGCCCAGTTGGCCATGACCCGCGCCTACAGCCGCGGCAAGACCATGATGTCGGCGGCGCTGGCCTACAGCACCGTGATCTTCTCCAGCCTGTTCGGCATGCTGATCTGGGGCGAGGCCATCGGCACCTCTTCGTGGTTCGCCATCGGGCTGATTATTCTCTCCGGTATTACCGCCACGCACTTTTCCCGCGCCAGCCCGGTAGAACAGGATTAGACTAGTTGCCAGTTATTAGTCGCTGGCTGCTAGCCAGTCAGTGAGCGCGTTTCGAGCCTTCGACTAATAACTAGCGACGAATAACTACCAACTATCAGGAGCAAATCATGATCGTCATCGACCACCAACCGAACCGTGTCAGCGTTGCCGTGTTCGGCGAATTTACCTTGGCCGATTACAAGGAGTTCGAGGAAGTCGTCAATTTCAAGGTCAAGTTCGAAGGGCCGGTCGATCTATTTTTCGACCTGAGCCAGATGGCCGGCCTGACGCTCGATGTGGCCTGGGAGGAGATCAAGTTCTCGCGCGCCCATGCCAACGATTTCAAGCGTGTCGCGGTGGTTACCGACAGCCAGTGGGTGACCTGGAGTGCCTGGCTGTCGCAGACCTTCGTCAATGCAGACGTCGAGGTCTTCGAAAATGCCGATGAGGCCAAGGCCTGGTTGGGCTGATCCGGCATGAGCTTCACGACGCTGGTCGATGTTCCGACCTTGCAGGCGCATGTCGACGATCCCGCTTGGCTGGTCGTCGATGTCCGCCACCAATTGGCCGACCCTGGCTACGGCGAGCGCGTTTATGCCGAGGGCCACATTCCGGGCGCCGTATTCCTGCATTGCGACCGCGATCTATCCGGTCCGATGACCGGCCGCAACGGCCGCCATCCGCTGCCCGATCCGCAAAGGCTGGCGCAACGCTTGGGTGAAATCGGCCTCGGGCCGGCGACGCAGGTCGTGGTGTACGACGACGCCCAGGGCATGATCGCCGGGCGCCTGTGGTGGCTGCTGCGCTGGTTGGGGCATGACCGCGTGGCCCTCCTCGACGGCGGGCTGCAAGCCTGGCAGGCGGCCGGCGGTGTGCAGACCAGGATCGTGCCGACCTATTCGCCGTGTATTTTTGTCCCCTTGGTACAAGATCGTCTGGTTGAAGCCGATTACGTCCTGGAACGCATCGAAACACCTAGCATGCATCTGGTCGATGCCCGTGGTCCGGACCGTTTCCGCGGCGAGAACGAAACCATCGATCCGGTTGGTGGCCATATCCCCGGTGCGGTCAATCGTTTCTTCAAGGACAACCTGTTGCCCGATGGCCGTTTCAAACCTGCCGCCGAACTGCGCGCCGAATGGCTGGCCATCCTGTCTGGTTCACCGCCCGATCTGGTTGTCCATCAATGCGGCTCGGGTGTTTCCGCCTGCCTCAACATGGTCGCCATGGAAATCGCCGGCCTGCCTGGTTCGCGCCTCTATGCCGGGTCGTGGAGCGAGTGGTGCGCCGACGCGGGGCGTCCGGTGGCGCGCTGAGCATGGAAAGCTCGAGGACCGGCCTCATCCTTCTCGCGCTGGTCGCCATCGCCACGGTGTCCGGGGCCTTTCTCGGCTGGACTTTGCGGCTCCCGGCAATACCTGCCGAAGCGGCAAAAACGGTTGCTGAAACGCCAGCCGACGTGCCGGCTGGTCTCAGGGTTCCTGCCGAGTAAGTGCCCATTCGACGTGCTCGCGGACCAGCGCCGAAGGGTGATCCAATTTCATTTTTAGCGCTTTTTTCAGGTCGACCGTAGAAGGCCCATTGCCAAGTGCCACGGCGATATTGCGCAGCCAGCGTTCGTGTCCGATGCGGCGGATCGGGTTGCCGGCCAGGCGCTGATTGAATTCCGCTTCAGTCCAGCTGAACAGATCAATCAGCGTTGCCGTATCGAGCCCGTGGCGCGGCGAAAATTCAGGGTCGCCAAGCTGGGCAAAACGATTCCATGGGCAGCACAGCTGGCAGTCGTCGCAGCCGTAGATCCGGTTGCCGATCAGCGGTCGGAATTCTTCGGGAATGGGCCCGGCCAGCTCGATGGTCAGGTAGGAAATGCAGCGCCGGGCATCGACCTGATAGGGCGCGATGATGGCCTTGGTCGGGCAGGCGTCGAGGCAGGCCGTACAGGTGCCGCAATGCTCCTCGACTGGTTGATCAGGCGGCAATGGCAGGTCGGTGTAGATGTCGCCGAGAAAGCGCCAGGAACCTTCCTTCGAGAGCAGCAGCGTGTGCTTGCCGCGCCAGCCTAGGCCGGCCTGTCTGGCGAATTCGACTTCCATGACCGGCGCGGAGTCGGAAAAAACGCGGTAGCCGAACGGCCCTGTCAGCGCGGCTATGGCATCGGCCAGCTTCTGCAGCCGGCTACGCACGACCTTGTGGTAATCACGCCCTTGCGCATAGCGCGAAATCGCGGCCTGGTCCGGTTGGTCGGCCGTTTTGGTATGCGGCAGATAGTCGATTGCCGCGCTGATCACGGTGATCGTTCCCGGGTGCAGTAGCTTCGGGTCGGCGCGCAATTCGGCATGGCGGGCCATATAATCCATCTCGCCGTGGCAGCCCGCCGCCAGCCATTCCCGCATTTTCTCGACAGCGGGGCCGGGCTCCGCCCGTGCCATGCCAACGGCAGCAAAGCCGAGTTCCTTGCCGGCCTCGCGGATTTTTTCCTTGAGTGCCGCGTAATCCACCATGGAGTCCTGATCGTGCATAGCCCCGATGTTACCGCCGTTTTCGAGCTGCCCACCGAAGCGGCCACGCAACACCTTGGCGAAACGCTGGCGCCGCTGCTGGAGTCGGGGATGGTCATTTACCTCGAAGGCGACCTCGGGGCCGGCAAAACCACCCTGTCGCGAGCGATGATTCGGGCACTCGGCCACAGTGGTCCGGTCAAAAGCCCGACTTATTCACTGGTTGAAGTTTACGTAATTTCGAGCTTATACTTATATCACTTTGATTTTTATCGTTTCGAGTCCCCAGAGTCGGGCGTATCCTCGAAGCCGTGGCCGATTCACCGAAAGGGCAGGCATGTCTAAACACGCTCATCCCAGCCATGGCCGCCGCCAGCTCCTCCGTTACGCCGGCGCCTCGCTGATCCTTTCCGTCACACCGTTGGCCGGCGCCGCTGCCAGGCAGCCGTCGGTCCTCGCCGTGCGCATCTGGCCGGCTGCCGACTACACCCGTGTCACACTCGAACACGACGGCCATCTCAAATTCAACCATTTCACCGTTGAAAACCCCGATCGCCTGGTCGTCGACATCGAAGGCGTCGAGTTCAACAGTGTGCTCGACAGCATCGCCAACAAGCTGACGACCGACGACCCGAACATCAAGCTGTTGCGCGCCGGGCGCTTCAAACCAGGTGTCGTCCGCCTGGTCATGGAACTCAAAGGCAAGGTCAATCCGCAGGTATTTACGCTCGAGCCGGCCGGCGAATACGGACGCCGCCTGGTCCTTGACGTGTACCCGGTCAATCCGCCCGACCCGATGTTGGCCTTGCTGGAAGGCCGGAAGGATGCCCTCGAGCAACTGACGGAAGAACATGATTTCCAGATTGCAGAAAATCGGCCGGATAGAGGTGCCACCAACAATCCGGAAAAGTCTATCGAAGCGCCGGAAGTGCACACCAGCAAAAAATCGGCTAAACCGGTCGTTGACCGTATGGTCACCATTACGCTCGATCCGGGTCACGGTGGAGAAGATCCCGGCGCCATCGGCAAGCGGGGGACTTACGAAAAGAATGTCACGCTGGAAGTCGCCCGTCGCCTCAAGGCTCGCATCGATGCCGAGCCGAACATGCGCGCCGTGCTGACCCGCAATTCAGACTTTTTCGTACCGCTCAATATGCGTGTCCAAAAGGCGCGGCGCATCCAGTCCGACCTTTTTTTGTCGATTCATGCCGATGCCTGGATCCGGCCGGATGCCAAGGGATCGTCGGTCTTTGTCCTGTCGGAACGAGGTGCTTCCAGCACTCAGGCGCGCCTGCTTGCCCAGAAGGAAAATCAGGCCGACCTCATTGGAGGGGTCAATCTCGGCAACAAGGATCTTTTCCTAGCGCGTACACTGCTCGATCTGTCGCAGACGGCAACGATCAACGACAGCCTGAAACTGGGCAAATACCTGCTTGGCGAACTGGGGACGATCAACACGCTGCACAAGGCTCATGTCGAGCAGGCCGGCTTTGCCGTCCTCAAGGCCCCGGACATTCCTTCTGCGCTGATCGAAACCGCCTTCATCTCCAACCCGGAGGAGGAGCGCCGGCTGAACGATGATGCTTATCAGGAGAAACTGGCCGGCGCCATCGTCCGAGGCATCCGCCAGTATTTCATCAAGCATCCGCCGGGGCCGAAGTCAAAACTGGCAATCGTCAGTTAGGGTTTGGGGGCGAATACTGTTCTGAACATCGGTGCTAATACTTGCCGACCACGTTCATTGATGTGATTGTTGTCTGAGTACAGCGGTTGTCCATTTTTCGAGCCAAAACACTTTTCCTTGTCGCACAGATAGGGAACCGGATCGAGTAGTTGAATCCCACATGTCTTGCTGGCTTCCTTGATTGCTGAAATGGTAAATCGATTTCTGCCGTTATATTCAGTTAAGGGTATCGATATGTCGGTTGGTGGCGACTCCGATCGCATTAGGCTACGCGCTAGATGATTCGGAATGTTAAAGTCGAACTCCGGAATCGGCAGCATGTAGAAAATATTACGATTGGTTTTCGCGTAGAGGCAGGCTGTTTCGATGAGGCGCCTACGATATTCGGCAAGAAACGCTCCTTGATCCTTTGTGGAAATGTCAGGTAGCACAACTTGTGGCCTTCCATGCAAATGTGTCTCTATACGGAAATGGCCGAAGGGATAAAGTGAAGCGCGGTTGACGATGACAACGGGTAAATTGTTCTTTCCATCCGACGATATCCGTTCGAAGACCTTCTGGTTGAAATCCATGCATCGCCCCCCTTCTACGCGGTCGATGCTGCGAACACCCAGTACCGTCATACATCCTCCCTTGCTCCATAGTTGTATCGCATGGCCTTGTTCCGAAGCTACGCGCAATAAAGATGTGGCAGTTACGCCAGCATGGCTGTCGCCGATGATGACTGCGCTCACCTGCCCTTGACCGTACTGGCACCCATCTGGCAGGGAGCCATTAAAGCATTCTGGGCGAGTGGACGAATAAAAAGGGGGGGGCGTCGGCCAAGTGTGCCATCGTGCTCTGGGCTTGAGCTCGCAGAGGTAGAGTATCTTGCTCTTGAAGCCACGAGGCAGGGATCGCTAATGCCGCGATGGAGCAAGAAAATGCTAACCAGAGCCGATTTGGTGGAATGCCTATTGATCGCGTTCTGGCTGGTATTTCTACAAAATGGTAGGAGACTGACCCGGCGAATAAGGTCATCGCTAAGGCAAAAACGATTGCTCTCGTATCGTCTTGTAAGCCGTAAAGACCCAGCCCGACTACAAAGGGCCAGTGCCAAAGGTAGATTGAATACGAGCGCAAACCGATCCATTGTGAAACATGGTTCGAGAGTAGTGGATTGGTATTGTGGTGCGCAGCGATTATTAAACAGCTTGCCAGAATTGGGAGGAGCGCGCGCCAGCTTGGCCAAGCTTCCGCAGATGAGAGTTGCATGGTTGCAATTAATAGGAGAGTCACGCCGGCCCAAGAGATTGCGTTGGCAAGTCGCTTTGGGAAGCTGTACTGATCGTTGAATATATAGGTCAGGCCACCGGCAACCAATTCCCACGCTCTGAATGGCAATAGGAAAAAGGTGGTTTCGGGGCGTAATGTAGATTGCACGACGCAGGCAAAAAAGGATGTGATCAGGATAAGGAGCAGCAGGTATTTCGGGGTTGCTAGTGGGTGGGTTTTCTTTATGGCGACAATTAGAACAGGGAGTGCTAAGTAAAATTGCCACTCAACAGATAGAGACCAAGTGTGCAAGAGCCATTTCTCATGCGAGGATGAATCGAAATAGCCGGCTTCGCGTGCATAGGTGTGGTTTGATACGAAAATCGCGCTGTCGCGTACATGCTTTGCTAATTGCTTGTATTCATAGTGTGTCAGGGGCAGGAACCAAGCGACAATGAGCAGTATCGCTAACATGGTGAGTAGCGCAGGAACGATACGTTTTGTCCGGGCTAGATAAAATTGAGACAGGGAGAAATTGCCGGAAGCAACGGATGAGATGATGATCTTTGTCATTAGAAAGCCCGAGATGACAAAGAAGATGTCTACGCCGATGAAGCCCCCTTCAAAGCCTGCAATTTGGAAATGATAAAAAACGACCGCGAGCACAGCCAATGCTCTTAAGCCATTGATATCGTGGCGGAATGTTTCTCTGGAGGTCAAGTGCGTTCGTTCAGAACAATTCGACTTCGCCTTTGGCGATTTCCTTGATGGCCACGTCGCCTGAGGCGACCAGCTTTTCATAACAATCGACCCGGTTCCGACCATTGCGCTTGGCGAAATAAAGCGCCTCATCGGCGCGGTCGATGACGTCGGTTGGCGTGTCGTTCGGCATCAGGGCGCTGAAGCCGATGCTGACGGTGATTTGTCCGACCCGGCTGAACACCTGTTTTTCGACATTGGCACGGAAACGTTCGAGCGTAGCAATGGCGAACTGTTCTTCGGTTGGCTGCAGGAGAGCGATGAATTCCTCGCCGCCAAAGCGGAATAACTGGTCGTCGAAGCGGAAGGATTGCCGCATTTCCTGAGCCATCAGGATCAACACTTCGTCACCGATCAGGTGACCGAAATTGTCGTTGACCTGCTTGAAATGGTCGATGTCGCAGACAGCCAGCCAATGACTGCTACCGGGGGTGCCACGCCGCCGACTTTCCGGTCCACCCAACATCTCGTCGCTGGCCGCCTTGCCAAGTAGTTCGAAAAGGTGTTTGTCGAAGGTCTTGCGACTGGCCAGTCCGGTGAGCGTATCGGCCTCTCCGTAATCGAGCAGCGCAATGTGGTTGCCGAAATATTCGATCAAGCCCATCAGGGTGACGCGATGGTCGGCAGAAAATTCGTCTGAAAGGGTGAGTTCAATCAGGTAAACCGGATCGTTGAGATGGATGACTGGAAAAACGATGCGATGCGTTCCGTCATCAAGAAAATCGATGACCGGCGAGAGTTCCTTGCGGCAGCGTCTGAGCAGAGGGTCATGCTCGATTGGATGGCAGTAGTGATGATCGGGCAGATAGGCGTTGCGCAGGAACTGACCATTTGGGCCGTAGCCGGCACAGGCAAAAACCATCGCTTTCTTGTTGCCCGTGTAACAGCGGTAGATGGTTAGCTGAAGTGGGTGAAAAAGGTCGAGCAGCGTATCAACCATGGCGGAATTGATCTCAGTTCGGTCGCGGCGCGCCGAAATCTGGACAACATGGCTGATCAATTCAAGCATGAAATTGGGAAGGGATATTTTGAAGAACGCGTTGATTATAGCGAATACCAATAGCGATAGATTTTCGGCCGGCCCTGTTTCCGTCGATTCAATGCAATCGTCCGGTATCCGCTAGGGTGCTTGAATCGTTATAATTCAACGTTTTCCCTGCCAATTTGCTTATGCGCGTTTTTCGCGGTCATTCGCGTCCCGTTCCCGCTCCCGTTGTACTCGCCATCGGCAATTTCGATGGCGTGCACCTTGGGCATGCCGCACTGGTCAAACGCTTGGCAAAGGTGGCCATGGAATGCCAGTTGGTGCCGACGGTGCTGACCTTCGAACCGCATCCGCGTGAATTTTTTGCGCCGGACTCGGCACCGGCCCGCTTGACGACACTGCGCGAAAAACTTGAGTTGCTCGGCGAGTGCGGTGCCCGACAGGTAATGATCTGCCCGTTCAACGCTGCTTTTGCGGCACTCACCGCCGAGGAATTCATTGAACAGGTGCTGGTGCGCGGGTGTCAGCTCCGCCATTTGATTATTGGCGACGATTTTCGCTTTGGTCGCGGGCGTACTGGCGATTTTGCCCTGTTGCAGGAAGCTGGTCGGCGTTTCGGCTTCGCTGTCGAGGGAATGGGCAGTGTGCTGGCCGATGGCCAACGCGTCTCCAGTTCGGCTGTCCGCCAGGCATTGCTGGCAGGCGACATGGAGCATGCGGCCCGCCTGCTCGGTCGTCCCTATATCATCGACGGCCAGGTGTCGCATGGCCAAAAGCTCGGCCGTCAGATCGGCTTTGCTACGGCCAACTTGCGTATCAAGCACAATCCGCTGCCGATGACGGGCGTTTTCGCCGTTGAGGTCAGCGGCCTGGGTGACAAGCCCCTGCCCGGCGTCGCCAATCTTGGTGTCCGGCCAACGGTGGGAGGCACGCGGCCCTTGCTGGAAGTTCATCTCTTCGATTTCGATCGTGACATTTATGGCGCGCACATCTCCGTGCGTTTCGTCCATAAATTGCGCGACGAACAACGTTTCCCCAACCTTGACGCCCTCAAGGCGCAGATCGCGGCCGATGCCGCAGCTGCCCGGGCTTTTTTCGAGCTGTGAGCACGCAAAATGGCTGATTACAAAGATACTCTGAACCTGCCGGATACGGCTTTCCCGATGCGCGGCGATCTGCCCAAGCGCGAACCGCAATGGGTTGCACAGTGGCAGGAGAAGAAGCTTTACCAGCGCATCCGTGAGATCAGTGCCGGGCGTCCGCGTTTCGTGCTGCACGATGGTCCGCCCTACGCCAACGGTGACATTCATATCGGTCATGCGGTGAACAAGGTGTTGAAAGACATCATCGTCCGTTCGAAAACGCTGTCCGGTTTCGACGCGCCCTACGTTCCGGGCTGGGACTGCCATGGCCTGCCGATCGAGCACCAGATCGAAAAGCAGCACGGTAAAAATATTCCCGCTGACAAGGTACGCGAATTGTCGCGCGCCTATGCAGCCGAGCAGGTCGAGCGCCAGAAGAAGGATTTCATCCGTTTGGGCGTGCTGGGCGACTGGGGCAATCCCTACCTGACCATGAATTTTTCGGCCGAGGCTGGCGAAATCCGCGCGCTGGGCAAGATTCTGGAGCAAGGCTATCTCTATCAGGGCCTGAAGCCGGTCAACTGGTGTCTGGATTGCGGTTCGGCGCTGGCCGAAGCGGAAGTCGAGTATGAAGACAAGAGTTCGCCGGCCATCGACGTTGCCTTCGAGGTGCACGAGAACCATGCCGGGAAGTTGGCCAACGCCTTCGGCCTGACCCATCTGCGCGGTCCGGCTTTCGCGGTGATCTGGACGACGACGCCTTGGACGTTGCCGGCCAACGAGGCAGTCAGCGTGCACCCCGAGTTGCAATACGATCTGTATGAGACCGCCAAGGGCTCGTTGATTCTCGTCCACGAACTGGCCGAGGCCAGCCTGTTGCGCTACGGTTTGGAGGCAGAAATCGTTGCTTCCTGCAAAGGTGAAAAACTCGACCAGATCCTGCTCAAGCATCCGTTCCAGCCGCGTGATGTGGCGATCATCTGCGGTACGCATGTGACGACTGAGGCCGGTACCGGCCTGGTGCACACGGCGCCGGCGCATGGCGTGGACGACTACAACATCGGCAAGAAATACGGCCTGCCGGTTAACAATCCGGTCGGCAATGACGGCCGTTTCATCAGCATGACACCGGCGCTGTCGGTCGGCGAACTGGCCGGCAAAACGGTCTGGGAAGCCAACCCGCTGGTACTCCAGGAGCTGGAATCCCACGGTCGACTGTTAAAAAACGAGAAAATCAAACACAGTTATCCGCACTGCTGGCGGCACAAGACGCCGATCATCTTCCGCGCCACGACCCAATGGTTTATCGGCATGGACCACAAGACCAGCGAAGATGCTTCGACGCTGCGCTGGATCGCCGAGCGCGCCGTTGATGAAACGCAGTTCTTCCCGGCCTGGGGCCGCGCCCGCCTGGAAGCGATGATGAAGACCCGCCCCGACTGGTGCGTGTCGCGCCAGCGCAACTGGGGCGTGCCGATCCCCTTCTTCCTGCACAAGGAAACCGGCTTGCCGCATCCGCGTACGGCCGAGTTGATCGAGCTGGTCGCCCAGCGCGTCGAGAAATCGGGTATCGAAGCCTGGTTCAGCCTCGACGCCACCGAGTTGTTGGGGGACGAAGCTGACCAGTACGTCAAGATGAAGGACACGCTGGACGTCTGGTTCGATTCCGGCACGACCCACTGGCACGTCATGCGCGGTTCGCATGCGGCTGATCTCAGCTATCCGGCCGATCTCTATCTCGAAGGCTCCGACCAGCATCGCGGCTGGTTCCAGTCCTCGCTCCTTTCCGGCTGTGCCATCGACGGCCGCGCACCCTACAAGGCGCTACTCACGCACGGCTTTGTGGTGGACGGCAAGGGCCACAAGATGTCCAAGTCCAAGGGCAACGTCATTGCGCCGCAGCAGGTGTCCGACAAGATGGGCGCCGACATCCTGCGCCTATGGACGGCCTCGACCGATTACTCGGGCGAACTGACCATTTCCGACGAAATCCTCAAACGTGTCGTCGAAGGCTATCGTCGCATCCGCAACACGCTGCGTTTCCTGCTCGCCAACGTCTCTGACTTTGACGCCAGTACCGACATGCTGCCGGTTGAGGAATGGCTGGAAATCGATCGCTATGCGCTGGCACTCACACGCGAATTGCAGGATAGTTGCCGCGCCGATTACGATAAATATGAGTTCCACCGCGTCGTCCAGGCCCTGCAGACGTTCTGTTCGGAAGATCTCGGCGGTTTCTACCTCGACATCCTCAAGGACCGCCTGTACACGACGGCGCTGAAATCGGTGGCGCGCCGTTCCTCCCAATCTGCCCTGTGGCACATCACGCAGGCTTTTGTCCGCCTCCTGGCACCAATCACCGCCTTCACCGCCGAAGAGGTCTGGCAGGTGCTGACCGGCTCGGCCGATGATTCGATCATGTTCCAGATCTGGCATGATCTGCCGGCGCAGGCCGGCGAGGGCGATCTGCTCGCCAAGTGGGCATTGATCCGCACGGCGCGGGCTGACGTGACCAAGGCGCTCGAAGCGCAGCGCGAAGCCGGCAAGATCGGCTCGGCGTTGCAGGCTGCGGTTGAAATTCGTTGTGCCGGAGAGAAGTTCGATGCCCTGGCCTCGCTCGGTGACGATTTGAAATTTGTGCTTATTTGCTCGTCGACCGTAGCAATCCGAGATGAAAACGAGCAAGTCATTGCGACGCCGCTTGAATACGCCAAGTGTGAGCGCTGCTGGCACGTCCGTGAGGATGTCGGGGCTCACGCCGAACATCCGGGCCTGTGTGGTCGCTGCGTCAGTAATCTGCATGGAGATGGCGAGGCACGTGCGCATGCCTAGTGCCCGACGCTGGTACGCGCTGGCCGGGCTGGTTGTTGTTCTCGACCAGTTCAGCAAGTGGCTGGTGCTCGACAACATCGGCTTCGGTGAAACGATCTACGTCACCTCGTTCTGGAATTGGGTGCTGACCTTCAACCCCGGCGCCGCCTTCAGCTTCCTGGCCGACCAGCCAGGCTGGCAACGCTGGCTGTTCACGGTCTTGGCGCTCGGTGTATCCGGCTGGATTGCCTACATGCTCCGCCAGCATCCGCAGCAAAAGCTGCAGTCGCTCGCCCTGGCACTGGTCATGGGTGGCGCATTGGGCAACGTAATCGATCGGGTCCGCTTTGGCGCAGTCGTTGATTTCGTCCAGTGGCATGTCGCCGGCTATTACTGGCCGGCATTCAATATCGCCGATTCCGCCATCACGCTCGGGGCAGTCCTGCTCGTCATCGAGCAACTGACTTCGGCCAACAAAAAAGAGATTTCCAAATGACTGCCACCGTTCGCTCTGACAGCTTCCTGACCCTGCATTATCGAATTACGACGGTGGATGGCGAAGAGTTCCTGTCCACCTTCGACATGAGCCCGGCTACCCTGCAAATGGGCAGCGGCCAACTGGCTGAAAATCTCGAATCCGTGCTCGTCGGGCTGCCTGCCCACGAGCGCTTCGTCTTCGAGCTTGAACCTGCCCAAGCCTTCGGCATGCACAACGACCGCCTCGTCGAACGCATCGCTTTGAGCGGATTGCCGGCCGGTATGGAACTCAAGGAGAATTCCGTCGTCGAATTCACCGCCCCCAACGGTGGCACCTTCGCGGGCTTCCTGCGCGAGCTTGACGCCACGCACGCCTTGTTCGACTTCAATCACCCGATGGCCGGAAAAACGATCCGCTTCGAGGTGGAAATCATCGGAATCATGTAATGGAAATCATCCTCGCCAACCCCCGCGGCTTCTGCGCCGGCGTCGAGCGCGCCATCGCCATCGTCGAGCGGGCGCTGGAAAAATTTGGTGCACCGATCTACGTCCGCCACGAAGTTGTGCACAATAAATTCGTCTGCGATGACCTGCGGGCCAAGGGGGCGGTGTTCATCGAGGAGCTGGACGAGGTGCCGGCCGGCAGCACCGTTATCTTCAGCGCTCACGGTGTCTCCAAGGCGGTCCGCGCCGATGCCGAAGCGCGTGGCCTGAAGGTCTTCGATGCCACTTGCCCGCTGGTTACCAAGGTGCACGTAGAAGTCGGAAAGATGCGCAACCAGACCCGCGAGGTGGTTATGATCGGCCACAAGGGTCATCCGGAAGTCGAAGGGACGATGGGGCAGAGCGAGGGAGGGATGTATCTGGTTGAGACCGCCGAAGATGTGGCGAGGCTAGAGGTCAATTACCCTGAGCAGCTATCTTTTGTCACCCAGACGACCTTATCGGTTGACGATGCCGCGGTGGTGATCGACGCCCTGCGGGAACGTTTTCCAGATATCCGGGGGCCAAAGAAAGACGATATCTGTTATGCCACGCAAAATCGGCAGGACGCCGTCAAGGCCCTGGCTGAAACCTGCGATCTGGTCATTGTGGTGGGCAGCCCGAACAGTTCGAATTCGCGGCGCTTGAAGGAGGTTGCTTCGGCCCGTGGTGTAAGTGCCTATCTGGTAGATGGCCAATCTGAAATTCAGGCCAACTGGTTGGAAGGCAAACGTAAGATCGGCGTCACTGCCGGCGCTTCAGCACCGGAAATACTGGTTTTCCAAGTCGTTGAGCGGATCAGGGCGTTATCCGGTGCTGTGTTGGAAGAACAGCAGGGCGTCGAAGAAGGTGTTTCATTTCCGTTACCCAGAGAACTCACTTAAGGAAAGGGGGGGCGCAAAGCCCCCCATAGCAGTTTCGCGAATTACTTCCAGCAACCCGCCGTGGTCGGTGTTTTTGCGCCAAGATGAGTGATGGTCAAAGTGCCGCACTTGTCGCTGGCCTGCACTCCTTTCGGGGTGGCCTGGATCGTATAGGTCGTCGCTGTCTGGGCGCTGAATGCTACTGTATAGGCGTCCGCGATTGAGCCTTCGCACGCGGTGAGCGCCGCATTGGCATAAGTCATGTTCGCCGTGTAGTAGCGCTCCATGAACTGGGTGCGTTCGATCATGCAACCTTCAACGCTCGAACGTCGAGTCTGGCGCATATATTCCAAATAGTTCGGGTAGGCAATGCTGGCGAGGATGCCGATGATGGCGACGACGACCATCAGTTCGATCAAGGTGAACCCCTTGGCTATTTTCATGACTTAATTCCTTATGATTTCCCGCCAGGAGAGGCGGCCTTGTGGCGGGACTCCAGGATTGACTTTGTGCGTGGCTTTGGTTTGTCCGGCTTCGTTCCCGCTACCGCTGGCGACGATCTGACCACTGCCATCGCTGGAAGCCAGCACTGCAGCCTGACTGACCAAGCCGATGCCCAAGTCCAGAGAGCCGGCAACTCCCGTAAAACCGTTGCCGAAAACAAAGAAGGCTGCCTTCAGACTGGCGCCGGTGAAGGCGTTGAGCGCGTTGAGATAACCGCTGCCCAAATCGCAGGGATCGTTGGCCACCGGAATTATCGAACTGGCGATCAGGGTTGGTTCGGTAAAGCGGTACATCGTGGAGCCTGTCACGATCCGCTCGCCTTGCTGGGTGTTGGTGGTCGGCAGCAGGTCCAGATACCAACCCTGCTTGTCCTTCATGTCGGCAGCCGTCGACGTCGAGAAGGTGCGGATTGCCTTGCCGTCGGCTGTCGTTTCCAGTGTAATCGTCCGTTGCTTCAGCGTGCTGCGGTCGCTGGCAATCGACTCGGTCTTGCTAGACGGCGTGGTGATCAGGCCATACCAGGTTTGCGTGGCTTTGTCCGACAGGTCGTCTTGGCGGAAGAATGAACCTGTACCGAAGAACAGGAAGACCTTCCTATAGTTAGGATCATCGCTGACATAGTTACGGAAAAGCGTGATCGGCGCGGTGATCGGCTGTAAAACGGCGCCGCTCTTTGCGACGAACAGCGGCATCGGCGTCGTTCCCTGCTTGATGGCCGATCCCCATCCATTGACGGAGCCGCCAGTCAGATCGAACTTCCAGACGTTGCCCTTGAGGTCGCCGGCATAGGCATAGTCGATGAATCCGTCGCCATCGTCATCCCACAGACCGGGGGTGGCGAGTCCGTTGTCGGTGCCGACGCCGGTGTCGATCTTCTTGATCAAGGCCCCGGTCTTCAGGCTGAAGATCATCAATACGGCCTTGCCGTTGGTGCTGTTGTAGCCGTTGCCGACGATAACTGCCAGGAGGCCGTCTGTGCTGCCATCATCGAGGCGAGCGACCATCGGTTTGCCGAGCATGTAGCCGAGATCGGCGTCCGAACTCGCCGTGTATTCCCACAGCACATCGCCGGTGCCGAAGGAGGCGGGTGTGGTCACGTCCAGTCCGAACAGGCCGCGACCACCGCGTCCCAAAGTGGCGACAAGATAGGTTTCGTCGAGATAGGTGGTCGACTTGCCAGCCACCGCGATGTCGCCATCGACAAAGAACTTGTGTTCATAGCTCGGCAAGGTCAGCGACTTGAGGCTGCCAAGTATGGCGCTGGGGACATAAGCGAACGTTTCTACGCCGGTCGTGCCGTTGAAAGCGTGCAGCATGCCGTCGTTGGCGCTGACGTATACCGTGTCGGTGACCGCGTCGTAATTAGGGGAGGAGTGCACAAGGTCGCCGAGCAGGCTGCTGCGGTTGCGCAGGGTGCCGCTGTTTTTCTGCTCATTGCTCTGGTCGCCGCGCAGGTAGTTGATCTCGTCGGCGCTGAGGCCGATGGCTGCGGCGTTAGCGGCGATGAACGTTGCCCCTGCACTACTAAGTCGCGTAAATATCTTTCGTGACGCATGTCCGGGCAACTTTTCCGACGCCTTCCAGTTGGCGGCGCCGGAAAGACCGCTGCCGGTGATGCTGTACGACTCCAGTTCGCCAGACCAGTTGTCGGTATTGAAGGTGGCGCTGTACACCTTTGATTGAGTGGTCAGGCGGGTGCTGTTGGCGACGACCGAGGCCGCCGAACTGATCCGCTTAGCAATGTTATCCAGTACCTTCTTCAGGGAGTCGGCAAACTCCGTCGGGTTCTGGGCGCTGAAAAACCCTCCCCGGCTGTTAACCGAAGCGTGCAGCAGGTCGTCGATTTTTCCTGAGTTGCTGCCCACTGGATCAGGCCAGGTAATAGTCGTATTACTGTTATCGATGGCTGCAAAGGCATTGTCGGCGTTGATAGAGCCACTGACCCCTAAACCAATGCCAAAGGTAGTCATGTGCTGCCAGAACGCAGGGTCGCGGAGGCTGGTGGGGACCTTGTTGTCGATGCTTGTGGCCAAATCACGTTTCCAGTAATACATGGCGACGTCGGCAAGCGTTTTTTCGCGGTCGTCCGTGAACGGTGACTTGGCCGCGTAAGTGTAGGTCTTGTTGTTGGGGCCGGTAACCGTCGGGCCGCCGGTACCGTCGTTATTCTTGGTGGCATCGCCGGAAGCCCCATAGCTGTCACCCTCTGTCCAGTAGCCATCGGTCATTAGGATCGTGTAGCTTTGGCGGCATGCGGGATAGCTGCCGCCGGTCGAACCCGGGGTAGTACTCCAGGGACCACCGACATCTGTGCGGCTGTAGTACTTGCCAACATCATCGAGTGCGCGACGCAGTGGGGTGTTGGAGGTCGGGATGGGGTGTTCGTACAAGTCGGTGAAAAAGTTGCTGCGCGATGTGCTGCTAAACAAGCGTACACCACGCACAATTGTTTTCGTATCTGTGCCATCAATCGTGGTACTTCCTTTGTTGATGGCGCCAAAGCCGACGCGAATGCGGGTGCTCTGGGCGGAAAAGGCGCGACCAATGCCGGCACGGGCAGTAAGGATACGCGAACGGTAATAGGTATACCAGTTCGCGAAATTCTGGATTTCCTGTGCGTAGGTGCAAACTCCGTTCGAACAGTCCGTGCGCGCTTCCCGACCATGTCCTGAATAGGAGTTCCCTGTTTTTATCTCGACTTTGGTGTAATTGGCGAAATCCCACTCGCCGCTGCCGTTATACCAGAAATAGGTGGCTGGCCAATAAGTCTTCGATGAGTATGCGGACGTCGTACAGTTTGAGCTCGTGCCGCTTGTGCAGTATTCCCAGTAGGAGTTTTCGGTATTCGAGGTCGTTAGGTCACGCGTCCCCACAGAGGTCTTGGCAGGATTATGGTACGCGGCGGACGGGGTGGCTTGGGGCCAGCGGGTGCCATCCTGTTTCGACCAGGGGATGTAGGTGACCGCAGGGTTGTAATACTGCGGATTGGTCTGTGGTGAACGAGCAAACCCGTTGTAGGCATAGCCATCGTCGACAGTGGCAACATACGAGGTGTAGTTATTGTCACTATAAACGTGGTCTGGTCGCGGATAGACAAAGTACGAATAGGAGTCTGGAGTAATTTCCCAGTGCATCGAACCCGAGTCGTCGAGCACCATCATGATGTTGGGCTCGGCTACTGTCATAGTGTGCAGAGGGACGTCCGGAATCGTCGCGGCATGAGATATGGTGCTCAAACAGGCTAGGGCAATGAATTGGCGTAAGCGGCCTGGTAGCGCAGCGGAGTGACGAATGGTGGTTTTCATGACGGAACTCCTGCTGGATGACTGTGCTGTTTGCTGGCAGCGCATGATTAGGGGTTATCGGGCAAAGTAAATCGATTGCAGCATGACATCGGCTCGGCCGGTGCCGGGATTGGCGCGAGCGGTAATCCGGTAGCGGCTACAATAGTTGTTGTCGTCGCTTGGTGCTGTCGGGTCGCAGGTGAAGTCGTTGCCCATGAATTCAATGATGTAACTGGCGTTTCCTGCAAGCGTATTGGTGGTCACGGCTTTGGCGTGAGCGCTCCAGTTGCTGTCGGTGACCTTCTGTGTCCAGTCGGGGCTGCAATCGACATCGGACTGGTTGATGTAACCGGTCGTCGCTTTGGCGATCAGGGTACTTTCATTGCATTGCCCGTCGGACTTGGCTGGCCGGATACCGATTGGACGACCGAGCGCATCCTCCTCGGCGGCACGCAGTGCGGTCTCCGCGGCCTGGAAGGCGAGGCTGCGATCCCGGGCGCTGGCGGTCATTTTTTCTTCCAGCACGACGGTGCGGATGCCGGAGAGCCCGAGCAGAGTCATGATGACCAGCATGATCAAGGCGACCACCAGAACGATTCCAGCTTGCCGGTGATGAGAATGGTTGAAATTCGGGTTCATAAACTTTCCCTGGCACGAATCTGGACGGTACTGAACATGTCGCGCTTGACGGTGGTCGCTGTAGTCTGGGTGTTGTCAATTTTGTCGCGGGTCTCGAGCGTCAGATTGAGACGGGCGGCGATGGCTACAGCGGTAGAGGTGGTCGTGTTCCAGTCGGTAATACTCGAAGCGCCGACATAGCCGGTGGCCAGTGTCTTGGTGGCAGGGTTCTCGGTCAGGTAGTCGATCTGCATGTCAGTGACGTTGTCGACCATTTCGTCTGTGGTGTTGTCCGTGGGCGAATAGCGGAAGAGCGAACGACCGCCGCGGCTGTTGTTGCCGATGTACCAAAAGCCAGCCTTGAAAATCACGAAACTGCCGCCGGTGAAGTCTTCTAGATAACCGAGCGGCTTGGAACAACTCAACGTGGCCGGGTCGCGCATTCCCAGGCCCTTGGTGCAGTTGCCGGGGCTGCCTGTGCCGCTGTTGTGCACGATGGTGACACTGCTGTTGCTGGCGTTGGTAACCTGAAAAATCGAAGCGACTTTATAGTTGCAGACCATCGCGATATCGCCGGCTTTCAGTCCGTGAGCGGTCGAGCTGACTTTGAACTGGGCGGAGGTGACCTGATGATCGACAATGGCGGCATTGCTGTTGGCTGAGCCACTGATCAGCAGGATGGCATCAGTGCCGGCCACCCTATTGCCGGTGGCGGTGCCTGTAGGTACCGAGGCGTAGTCTTGAGAGTTGTCGTAGCCGCGAATTGGCGTGGTCCAGCTATCAGCAATGGTCGGGGTGCCCGATGGATTGAGCGCGTTGACGATGACTTGGGCGCCACAGGGGTTGGAACCTGCTTCGCGTACCTCGCGAGACAGCAGTTCGAAGGCGATGCGAGTGTTTTCCTGGACGCCCGCAAGGTTCTCCGAGGTACGGAAGGCTTGCTGGTTGGACAGAAAAATATTTCCGACACCCATGATGAGCAGGAGTCCGAGAGTCATCGCGATCATCAGCTCGATCAGCGTTAGGCCGCGTTGGACGTTGATGGTGACAGGTTTCATATGCGCGCTTCCGTGACCAGGGTTTCCGTGCTGGTGCCGCCACCGCGTGTATCGTCCCAGGTGATTGTAATGGTGCATTTGCTGGTGTCGCAGGCGATGCTACCTTGGGTAGAACTGCTGCTGCCAAGTACGGTTTTCAGATTGTTGATCCATGCACCCTGGGTTGCACTGATGAGGGAAGATCCGCTTGGTGCGGTGCCGGTCGCGGCCATGGTGTAGGAGGCGGAATTGGCGCGATCAGCCCGGATGGCGTCGAGAATGGAATAGCTCAGCATGATGGCCTGGGAGCGCTGTAGGCTGCTCTGGTTATTTTTGAGGGCATTGGCCTGTAAGCCGGCCAAGCCAAGCAGTCCGACGGCCAGGATAATGAAAGCGACCAGCACTTCCAGCATGCTCATGCCGCGCTGCCGGCAAGGTGTCTGGGGGATTATGGGGCGGGGCATGAGCTGCTGACTCCGGTTGGTTCCATGGTGATTTTTCCCGATGCGACGAGGGTGAGATCGCGGGCTCGACTCGCGTCGCTCAGGTGTGACGAGGTTGAGCAGACGCGGATAGTGCCAGTCTGGGCAGCGCCGCTCATGGTCCAACTGCGGCCCTCAGGACCGAAAGAGATGTATTGCGCTGTATTCCCGCTGCCGGCGACGGATATATCACCTTGCCGTGCGCCGTTGGAGTGCAGGATAGCTTCGCCATTGTCGACGTTTGCCGTGGTGCCGGAGCGGGTGGTGTCGGTAAAGGTGATCCAGCCCTGCTGCCAAGTACCCGACGTGGCGCATTGCGTGCCGTTGCTGCTTATGCAAACCGTGACCCGTTTTCCCTGGCGCAGGGCTTCCATGCGAGCTTGGGCGAGTGTGGCGATGAGATCGTTGGTTGACGACGTCAGTTGACTGGTCGCGATGGCGCTCTGAAAGCTGGGTACGGCGATCGACAGTAGAATGGCCAATACGGCGAGTGTGACCATGAGTTCAACCAAGGTCAGGCCGGACTGGCGGATAGAGGGCTTGGGCATGCGCAGGTTCCAGAAAATAATGCTTTTGGGGTGCTACTACTTGATTGGTAGTGTATTCACGTTCCGGCGATCCTGTGTGAATGCTGGTATCAGCGGTGGCGTTGTGGCGACGGATGGTATTTTGATATGCAGCATCGTCGCGGGTTGTGGATTTGCTTTGTTTTTTTTTGTGTGCATGCTAAAATCCTCGTTTTAGTTTTTCTCTGGAATTCATTCATGGCCAATAGCGCACAAGCCCGCAAGCGCGCCCGTCAAGCTGACAAGCAGCGCTCCCATAACGCCAGCCTGCGTTCGACCCTGCGTACCGCGATCAAGCGTGTGCGTCAGGCGATCGAAGCTGGTGACAAAGCCGCCGCTCAGGGCGTCTTCCAGCAGTCCGTTGCAGTGCTCGACCGCATTGCTGACAAGAAGATTGTTCACAAGAACAAGGCTTCCCGCACCAAGAGCCGTCTGTCCGCTCAGGTCAAGGCGCTGGTTGCTGCTTGATCGAGTTTGATGCTCGATAAAAAGGCGCCTTTGGGCGCCTTTTTATTTGCTGGCTGTCTGGGCTGTTTAGATTATTTCTGGCCGTCGATCGAGCACACGCCGTCGACGATCTGCAAGTCGTTGTCCTGAGCAAAGTTGAGCATGAACCGATAGGCCATAGGTTCGATTTCGCCGAGGCGGCCATCTACGAAGACGGCTTTTTCGCCGTTGTAGTCGCCAGGGCCGACGTAGGGTGAGTATTTCATCTTGCGTTCTGCGCCAAATGCGGACATTACTCCGCACAGGCGTTCAGCCCAGTCGCTGGGGCGAAATTTCTTGCCTTGCTTGGTGAGGCCGACAATGATGAATGTGGTTGAGTCTATGGTTGTCATTGTTCTAGTCTGCGTTGGGCGATGCAACCTTGCGTTGGCGAATTCTAGCAGAAGCCGGTACCTTTCCATAATTATGGCGCGCGGGACTCGATCGTGGCGTTTATCGTGATCGTCCGCGTTCTATACAAGGCTTGGCTTTTCACCTAAAATTCGTACCTCTGCTCCTGTTTCGGGATCGACTCCCGTCGGAGTGACGATTGTTCCGGCGGCGATGGCCGCCGTTTTCGTTTTTTGGGGTTGCCTCATGTCGCATGTCATGAATACCTACGCCCGTTTGCCGGTGGCTTTTAGCCATGGTCAGGGTTCCCGGATTACTGATACCGAGGGGAGGGAGTATCTGGACGCGCTGTCCGGTATTGCGGTGTCCACGCTCGGTCATGCGCATCCCAAGCTGGTTGCTGCGATTGCCGCACAGGCTGGGCGCGTGCTGCATACTTCCAATTTGTACGGCATTCCAACGCAGGATTTGCTTGCCGATAAATTGGTCGAGCGTTCCGGGATGCGTGAAGTCTTTTTTTGCAATTCCGGTTGCGAGGCTAACGAGGCGGCGATCAAGCTGGCGCGTTTCTATGGCCACAAAAGAGGGATTGAAACGCCAACCATTATCGTGATGGAAAAGGCTTTTCATGGCCGGACCATGGCGACTCTTTCAGCGACGGGCAATCGCAAGGCTCAGGCGGGTTTCGAGCCGCTGGTATCCGGATTCGTGCGTGTTCCATACGACGACCTCGATGCGATCAAGGCTGTTGCCGAACACAACCAGAATATTGTTGCCGTGATGGTGGAGATTATTCAGGGGGAGGGTGGCATTCATTTGGCATCGTCGGGTTTCCAGAAGGGCGTCCGCCAGTTGTGTGATGACAATGGCTGGTTGCTGATCTGTGATGAAGTGCAATGCGGTATGGCGCGCACCGGAAAATGGTTCGGGTATCAGCATGCCGGGATTCAGCCAGATATCGCCACGCTGGCAAAAGGTTTGGGTTCTGGCGTGCCGATTGGCGCCTGTATGGCGGGGGGCAAGGCGGCCGGTTTGTTCGGGCCTGGCAATCATGGCTCGACGTTTGGTGGCAACCCGTTGGCATGCTCGGCTGCGCTGACAACTATCGATACCATTGAGCAAGACGGTCTGATGGCCAATGCCGAAAAGGTTGGTGCGCTGATTCGCCAGCTTTATGCCGAGGCGCTGGCAGGGGTGGCTGGTGTGGTTGAGATTCGCGGCCATGGCCTGATGATCGGCATTGAGCTCGACCGGCCGTGTGGCGAACTGGTTGGCCAGGCGCTGGCAGCGGGATTACTGATCAACGTTACTGCTGAGAAGGTTATACGCCTGTTGCCGCCGCTGATATTCAGCGAGAATGAGGCAAAAGAACTGGTTGACCGTAGTGTTCCGTTAATCAAAGCGTTTTTGGCAGCCTGAATCATGGCGATCAAACACTTTCTGCAGTTCAAGGATTTTACGCGTGACGAGCTTGAGTACGTATTCGAGCGGACGCGCTGGATCAAGAACCAGTTCAAGTCCTACCAAAAATACTGGCCGCTTAGCGACCGGACGCTGGTAATGATTTTCGAGAAGGCGAGCACGCGGACGCGCCTGTCCTTCGAGGCGGGTATGCAGCAGTTGGGTGGCTCGGCGATTTACCTGAATACGCGCGACTCGCAACTGGGCCGCGGTGAGCCGGTCGAAGATGCGGCGCAGGTCATTTCGCGGATGAGTGACATCGTGATGATTCGCACCTTCGAGCAGGACATTATCGAGCGCTTTGCGGCCAATTCGCGCGTCCCGGTGATCAATGGACTGACTAACGAATATCACCCGTGCCAGATCCTTGCTGACATCTATACCTTCATCGAGCATCGCGGCTGCATTCAGGGGAAGACGGTTGCCTGGGTCGGTGATGCCAACAATATGTGCAATACGTGGCTCCAGGCGGCCGAGGTGCTTGATTTCAAGGTTCATGTGTCGACGCCGCCGGGTTATGAGATCAACGCCGATCTGGTCGGCAAAATCGATCCGGCGCGTTTCAAGGTCTTTGCTGATCCCATGGATGCCTGTCGGGAGGCCGATCTGGTGACTACCGACGTGTGGACGTCGATGGGCTTCGAGGCTGAAAACGAAGAGCGAATCAAGGCTTTCGCCGATTGGTGCGTTGATGGCGAGATGATGCGCGTGGCCAGTCCGCAGGCCGTTTTCATGCACTGCCTGCCGGCGCATCGCGGCGAGGAGGTGACCGCCGAGGTGATTGACGGGCCGCAATCGGTAGTTTGGGACGAGGCCGAGAACCGTCTGCATGTGCAGAAGGCGCTGATGGAATATTTGCTGCTGGGCCGGATACAGGGTTGAGCGGTAGGGTTAAACGAAACAAGGGAACGGAAATGAGCGACATCAAGAAGGTTGTGCTGGCCTATTCGGGCGGTCTGGATACCTCGGTCATCCTCAAGTGGCTGCAGGATGTTTACAAGTGCGAAGTCGTCACCTTCACGGCCGACCTTGGCCAAGGTGAAGAACTTGAGCCGGCACGGGCCAAGGCCCTGAAGGCCGGCATCAAGCCGAAGAACATCTACATCGATGACGTCCGCGAGGAGTTTGTCCGCGACTTCGTCTTCCCGATGTTCCGCGCCAACACCGTCTATGAGGGCGAATATCTGCTTGGCACTTCGATCGCCCGTCCGCTGATCGCCAAGCGTCTGGTCGAAATTGTCAATGAGACAGGCGCCGATGCCATTTGTCATGGCGCGACCGGCAAGGGCAACGATCAGGTTCGCTTCGAGCTCGGCGCCTATGCTCTGAAGCCGGGGATCAAGGTCATTGCGCCGTGGCGTGAGTGGGATCTCATGTCGCGGGAGAAGTTGATGGCCTATGCCGAGAAGCACGGCATCGAAATTGACATGAAGCACAAGAAGGGCGGCTCCCCGTATTCGATGGATGCCAACCTGCTGCACATCTCCTACGAAGGCCGTCACCTTGAAGACCCGGCAGCGGAAGCCGAAGAGTCGATGTGGCGGTGGACCGTGTCGCCGGAAAAGGCGCCGAACAAGGCAGAGTATCTCGACCTCGAGTTCGTCAAGGGCGACGTGGTTGCCATCAACGGCAAGAAGATGAAAGCCCATGAAATTCTGGGTTCCTTGAACGACATCGGCGGCAAGCACGGCATCGGCCGTCTCGATCTGGTCGAGAACCGTTACGTTGGCATGAAGTCGCGCGGCTGCTACGAAACCCCGGGCGGCACCATCCTGCTACGCGCCCACCGCGCCATCGAATCGGTGACGCTGGACCGCGAAGTCGCCCACCTCAAGGACGATCTGATGCCGCGCTACGCCAGCCTGATCTACAACGGCTACTGGTGGAGTCCGGAGCGCAAGGCGTTGCAGGCACTGATCGATCACACGCAGCAGACGGTCAACGGGACTGTTCGCCTCAAGTTGTACAAGGGCAATGTAATCGTTGTCGGCCGCGACTCGAAGACCGACTCCTTGTTCGATTCGACCATCGCTACCTTCGAGGACGATGCCGGTGCTTACGATCAGCGTGATGCCGGTGGTTTCATCAAGCTCAACGCGCTGCGTTTGCGCATTGCCGCCAATCTTGCTGCCAAGAAATCGGGCAAGCCGGCTGCTGCGAAGAAGGCTGTCACGGCAAAGCCTGCCGCCAAACCTGTAGCAAAGACTGTAGCCAAACCGGCAGCCAAACCGGCAGCCAAGGCTGCTGTCAAGAAGGCTGTAGTCAAACCAGCGGCAAAGCCTGTGGTCAAGGCCGCGGCCAAGCCGCTGGTCAAGCCGGTTGCAGCCAAGGCGGTAGTCGCCAAGGCCGTGAAGGCACCGGTCAAGCCTGCGGCCAAGAAGCCGGTTGCCAAGAAGAAGGGTTAATCGATGGAGGGAGGTACCGTATTCGGGCTGAACGAAGAACAGATCGCAGACTTCTTCTCGACCTGGGGTGTTGGTGCCTTCATCCTCTTCATGTTGTTCATCATCGGCGAGATCGCTTACAAGTCGAAGGCGGGCAAGACAGGCACCTTTGTCCTCTTCTTTGTGCTGGCGTTCGGCATGGTCGGGTTCATCGCCAAATCGGTCATTCAGAAAATCTGGGGTATGTAAATGTCGCAATACGACAACGTTTCGGTGGTCAAAAAGGCCAATGTTTATTTCGATGGCAAGTGCGTGAGCCACACCGTGGTGCTGGCCGATGGAACGAAGAAGACGGTCGGCGTGATCCTGCCGTCCAGCTTGACCTTCAACACCGGCGCACCGGAAATCATGGAGGGCGTAGGCGGGTCATGTCGCGTCAAGCTCAAGGGTGAAAGTGAATGGAAGACCTACGGCGATGGCCAGTCATTCAATGTGCCGGGCAATTCGAGCTTCGAGATTTCGGTTGCTGACGGTGAGTCCTATCACTACGTTTGTCACTTTGGGTAATCATCATGCCGAGCTTTGACTTCACCTCCGAAGCGGACATGGTGGCGTTGAAGAACGCCATCGACGTGACGTCGCGTCAGATCGACAATCGCTACGACTTCAAGGGCACCAGCGCCAAGGTCGAGTTGAATGAGAAGGACAAGGTCATCACCCTGTGGGGCGACTCGGATTTTCAGCTTGATCAGATCAAGGACCTGCTTTTCCCGGCCATGGAAAAGAAGGAGAAGGAAAGCGTCAAGCGTCTGGATCACCAGAAAATCGTCAGCGTTTCCGGCAACAAGGTTAAGCAGGAAATGAAGATCAAGGACGGGATCGACAGCGATCTGGCCAAGAAGATCGTCAAGCTGGTCAAGGACGGCAAGCTCAAGGTCCAGGCGGCGATTCAGGGCGAAACGGTGCGTGTCACGGGCGCCAAGCGGGATGATCTGCAGGCTTGTATCGCGCTGATCACCAAGTCGATCACCGACTTTCCGATCAAGTACGGAAACTTCCGGGATTAATCGATTTTCGACGGTGAACCGGGATTGCTACGGTCAACCGGAAAAAACGGCCAAAAATGAAAACGGGCGGCGCGAGCTAGCCCGTTTTTTATTGTGCCCTCAGCGGGCCAGGCCTTTGATCCACGCCGAGTAGAGCTGTTCCGAGAGTTGGCGCATGACGGGGAGCTTTGCCGGAATTTCAGCCAGCATTGTTTCCGGTTTCTGGGCGCTAGGCAGGTCGGCGACGGAAATTGCTTCATCGGCCCATTGCTCGCACCAGGTGGTGATCATTTCCGGAGTCATCTCAACGTGGCATTGCATGGCAAGGTGAGGACCCATGACGAACATCTGGTTGGCACAGTAGCCATTGGCCAGCAAGCGGGTGGCGCCGCTCGGAAGGCTGAATGTCTCGCCGTGCCACTGGAAAACCGTGCCGCTTTTGCCGGCGAAATCACCCAACCACTGGCGGGCAATGCCGTTGTCCTCGCCGTGAGCGCTACTCCAGCCGATCTCCTTGACCGGATTGCGCGTGATCCGACCGCCGAGCGCCTTGCTCATCAGTTGGCCGCCCAGGCAGTGGCCGATGACCGGCACATCCTTCGCCACCGCTTCGCGAATCAACCCGCAGACGCGTTCTATCCACGGTAGCGGATCGTTGACACTCATCGGGCCTCCCATGAAACAAAGTCCGGAAAAGTCATTGACGTTCGCCGGTACTTCGGCTCCCTCATCAAGGGCGATTAGCCGCCATGGAATGCCTTGCTGCTCAAGGAGTATGGCAAAATAGCCCGGACCTTCAGTAGGGGAGTGGCGAAAGATGGCGACTGGTTGCATGGCGGCAATGGTGTCCGGAAAAACGAAGTCTTATTTTACGCTGCTAGTTTTCCTGGTGGCCATGTTGCCGACGCTCAGTATCGCGCAGGACGTCGGGCTGGCCGGTATCATGGGCAGCAAGGCGCTGCTCATGATCAACGGTGGCGAGCCACAGGCCGTGCCGGTGGGCAAGACGATCGACGGCATCAAGTTGCTTTCCGTTCAGGGCGATCAGGTAATCATTGAAGTCGGTGGTCGCAAGCGCCCGCTGCGCGTGGGGCAACATGCTATCGGCGTTTCTACCGGTGACGGTTCGGACAAGATTGTCATGACGGCCGATTCCCGAGGACACTTCTACACGACAGGGACCATCAATGGAACCTCTGTACGCTTTATTGTCGATACTGGCGCGAGCATGATTTCGCTGGGAGCGACGGATGCCCGGCGCATCGGCCTTGATTTCAATCGTGGGCAGAAAGCCTTGACCAATACAGCCAATGGTCAGGTGGTGGTCAGCAAGATGCAAGTCGATACGGTACGTATCGGCGGGGTGACGATGCACAATGTCGATGCGTTGATTCACCAGAACGACCTTCCGATAGCCCTGCTCGGCATGAGTTTTCTTAACCGCATGGAAATGCAGCGGGATGGCAGTACCATGACACTGAAAAAAAGATTCTAGGAGAGAGAGATGCCGCAACGTGATCAGGAAATAGCGCTATTGCGCGAAGAAGTCGAAATGCTGATGGGCGAGCGGCAGGCTCTGTTGCGCGTGGCGGGGGCTTCCGCCGTGATGATCGCCAGCATGGACAGCAAACGGTTGCCGGTGGGGGCGATTGAGTCGGCCGATCTGGTGGCGACGACCATCAACGACCTTTCCGAAGAAACACTTCAGGACGCGCTGGCCGCGGTCAACGCTGAAATCGAGGAAGATTCCAAGGCGGCATGACGCTGGATTTGGAGCGCCTGCGAGCCAGCCTGTTGCCCGAACCGCTGACCGGGCATTTCATCCAGGAAGAAGGGGGGGCTGACCTGCCGCTGACCCCGGCAGCTGTGCTATTTCCGATCGTCACGCGCGATGGCGGGCAGACGGTGTTGCTTACGCAGCGCACGGCGCATCTGCGTGATCACGCCGGGCAAATCAGCTTCCCCGGCGGGCGGGTTGAGGCGGAGGATCTTTCACCGTCGCACACTGCCTTGCGCGAAACCGAGGAAGAAATCGGCCTGCCTCGCGAATGTATCGAAATACTCGGCTTTCTCCCCGAATACCGGACCGGAACAGGGTTTCGCGTGACTCCGGTTGTTGCCCTTGTCCAGCCTCCGTTCGACTTGCGGCCAGATCCGTTCGAGGTGGCCGAGGTCTTCGAAGTACCGCTCGCCTTCCTGCTCGATCCGGCCAATCATCAACAGCATTCGCTGCATTATCGCGGGGCACTGCGCAATTACTTCGCCATGCCCTATGGCGACTATTTCATCTGGGGCGCCACTGCCGGCATGATTCGTTCTCTGAGCGAGCGCCTTGGCCTTCTCCAAGGTGCCTGAGCTTGTGGTATCGTGGCGCTTTACGACATGAAAATAAGCCGAATACGGCAATCATCGGCCCCCCATGAGTCTTCTTTGGGCGGATTACATTGAATCGCGCTTCAATGCCGGGGCTTACCGGCATGGCGTGCTCGCCTGGTGCTTTGCAGTCCTGCTGCCGGTGGTGCTTCTCGCCATCGTCTATGGCCTGCTTTACTCTTTGAATCCGCTCTTCGGCTGGGCGCTCAACGTGGGCGTGCTTTACCTGACCATGGGCTTTCGCCAGTTCAGCCACCATTACACCGAAATCCAGCTCGCGTTGCGGCTTGGCGATGTCGAGCGGGCTCGCCATTTGCTGGCGGAGTGGCAAGGTATTTCGACTTATGGCCTCGGTTCCGAAGACATCGCCCGGCTCTCCATCGAGGGGGCTCTTGCCGCATCGCATCGGCATGTCTTTGCCGTTGTGCTTTGGTTTGTCTTGCTGCCAGGCCCTTGCGGCGCTTTGCTCTATCGCCTGTCAGCCATCGTGCGTGACCGTTGGAGCGCTGAAACCCCTGTTCGGCAAACCGAGTTTTCTGCATTTTCGCGCGTGGTTTTCGGTATGATCGACTGGTTGCCCTCACGGACAACGGCTGCGGCCTTTGCCATCGTCGGTGATTTCGAGGATGCAATATATTGCTGGCGCACACAGCCGGCACAATGGCCTGACCGCGATCTGGGTATCGTCCTGGCCGCCGGTGCCGGAGCACTGGGGGTCCAGCTAGGCAGGCCGGTGGTTGATGGCGTCGAGGTGTCGGACCGGGCCGAATTGGGGCTGGGCGATCCGGCTGATGTTGACTTCATGCAGAGTGCCGTCGGCCTCGTCTGGCGAGCTACTGTGTTGTGGATGTTGTTGCTGTTTTTGTTGGGGCTTGCCACCTTGGTGGGCTGAATTATTCTTACAGGAGATTTACATGAGCAGAGATGTCGTCGTTCTAAGCGCAGTTCGTTCCCCCATCGGCGCTTTTGGTGGTTCCCTTGCTGATTTTGAAAGCACGGAACTCGCCGGCATTGTCATGAAGGAAGCGATTGCCCGCTCCGGTGTTGATCCGCAAGCCATCAACTACGTTACCGTCGGCACCACGATGCCGACCGATTCCCGTTACGCTTACGTTTCCCGCGTTGCCTCCATTCAGGCCGGCCTGTCGATGGATTCCGTCGCCATGCAGGTGAGCCGCCTGTGCGCCTCCGGTCTGCAAGGCATCGTCACTACCGCCCAGAACCTGATGCTGGGTGATGCCGACTACGGTATCGGTGGCGGCGTTGAGGTCATGTCCAAGGCTGCTTACCTGATGCCGTCACTGCGTTCAGGCGCACGCATGGGTGACACCAAGGCCATCGACTCGATGGTTGCCGTGCTGACCGACCCGTTCGGCGTCGGCCACATGGGTATTACTGCTGAAAACCTCGCCACCAAGCACGGCTTTACCCGTGAAGATCAGGATGCCTTCGCTGTCGAATCCCAGCGTCGTGCCGCGGCGGCCATTGATGCCGGTCACTTCAAATCGCAGATCGTGCCCATCGTCAAGCAGACCCGCAAGGGTGAAGTCGTGTTCGATACCGACGAGCACCTGAAGCGTGGTACGACCATGGAATCCCTGGCCAAAATGAAGCCGGCCTTCAAGAAGGACGGTACGGTCACTGCCGGTAACGCTTCCGGCATCAATGACGGCGCCGCATTCTTCGTGCTGGCAGCGGCTGATGTTGCCGCCAAGAACGGTCAGAAGGCCCGTGCCCGTATCGCCGGTTACGCTGTTGCCGGTGTGCCGAACGACGTCATGGGTGAAGGCCCGATCCCGGCTACCAAGCTTGCCCTCAAGAAGGCCGGCCTGACCCTGGACCAGATGGACGTTATCGAATCCAACGAAGCTTTCGCCGCCCAGGCGCTGACCGTCGCCAAGGTGCTCGGCCTTGACCCGGCCAAGACCAACCCGAATGGCGGTGCCATCGCTCTCGGCCACCCGGTCGGCTGCTCCGGTGCGTTCATCGCCACCAAGGCGCTGTATGAACTGGAACGTATCGGTGGCAAGTACGCACTCGTCACCATGTGTATCGGTGGCGGCCAGGGTATTGCGGTTATCTTCGAACGCGCCTGATCGTTGTCGTGAATCAGCCAAAACCCGCCGGAGAAATCCGGCGGGTTTTTTATTTGCACCATCTTGAAAAATCGCTGCACCTTCGCGGTGCGCCAATGGTTATTTATGAGCATTCGGCGCATGATTTAGGCTTGGTTTCCGGGTGGCATGGAACCTGCTGAAACGTCTTCGAGAGCTTCCTCAGCGACGAGTGGACAAATGAACTTCTATAACGAGATGTATGATGCCAACGGTGGCGTCCGTGCGCATTACAAGGGATACGAAGACTGGCTCAAGGCGACCCCGCCGGAGCGCATCGAGCGCAAGCGGGCCGAGGCCGATCTGGCCTTTCACCGGGTCGGCATCACCTTTGCCGTATATGGCGAGGAAGCGGGCAAGGAACGGCTGATTCCGTTCGACATCATTCCGCGCGTCATTCCATCCGCCGAATGGAAATCCCTGCGCTCCGGGCTGCGTCAGCGCGTCAAGGCGCTCAACATGTTCCTGCATGACGTCTATCACGATCAGGAAATTCTCAAGGCAGGCAAGATTCCGGCCGAGCAGGTGCTGAATAACGCCCAGTTCCGCCCGGAAATGATGGGTGTCGATTTGCCGGGCAACATCTATGCGCACATCGCCGGCGTCGATATTGTCCGTGCCGGCGAGGGCGAGTTTTATGTCCTCGAAGACAACCTGCGCGTGCCATCGGGTGTTTCGTACATGCTCGAAGACCGCAAGATGATGATGCGTCTCTTCCCCGAACTGTTTGCCAAGCACAAGGTGGCGCCGGTCCAGCACTATCCCGACATGCTGCTTGAAAAGCTGCGCGCCGTGGCACCG
The DNA here is from genome assembly GCA_002842145.1 of Betaproteobacteria bacterium HGW-Betaproteobacteria-6. Taxonomy (GTDB): domain Bacteria; phylum Pseudomonadota; class Gammaproteobacteria; order Burkholderiales; family Rhodocyclaceae; genus Azonexus. Next base: position 44,139 of record PHCF01000029.1, read on the forward strand.
AAGGGCGTGTCGAACCCGACCGTCGTCGTGCTGACGCCGGGGGCCTACAACAGCGCCTATTTCGAACATACCTTCCTGGCTCAGCAGATGGGCGTCGAACTGGTCGAGGGCCGCGATCTCTTCGTCAAGGACGAGGTGGTCTACATGCGCACGACGCAGGGGCCGCGCCGCGTCGATGTGATTTACCGCCGTCTCGACGACGATTACATGGATCCGCTGGCCTTCCGCGCCGATTCGTCGCTCGGCGTGCCGGGCATCCTGAAGGCTTATCAGGCCGGCAACGTCACCTTGTCCAATGCCATCGGCACAGGCGTCGCCGATGACAAGTCGATTTACCCGTATGTGCCGGACATGATCCGTTTCTACCTTGGCGAAGAGCCGACGCTGAACAATGTGCCGACGTACATGTGTCGCAGGCCGGACGACCTCCAGTACGTGCTCGACAATCTGGCCGAATTGGTCGTCAAGGAAGTCCACGGTGCAGGCGGCTACGGCATGCTGGTCGGCCCGGCGTCGACTAGGGAGCAGATCGAACATTTTCGCCAGTTGCTGATCGCCAAGCCGGACGGTTACATCGCCCAGCCGACGCTGGCCCTGTCCAACTGCCCGACCTTTGTCGAGGAGGGCATCGCGCCGCGTCACCTTGATCTGCGTCCCTTTGTGCTGTCCTCGGGCGAATGTGTGGACATGGTGCCGGGCGGTCTGACCCGCGTTGCGCTGACCAAGGGCTCACTCGTCGTCAATTCGTCGCAGGGCGGCGGTACCAAAGATACCTGGGTTCTGGAGGATTAAGCCATGCTGAGTCGTACTGCCGATCACCTGTTCTGGATGTCGCGCTACATCGAGCGTGCCGAGAATCTTGCCCGCTTGCTCGACGTCACCTGGCAAATGTCGATGGTGCCGCAGGCGCTGGATACCATCAATCAAAGCTGGGCTGCCATCATTGCCTTGAACAGCCTGGAAGAGGCTTATGCCAAGAAGTATTCCACGGTCAACGGGGAAAATGTCCTGAAATTCATGGTCAGCGACCCGGACCTTTGCCTCAATTCATAGCTGCCTGCGCATGGCCCGGGAAAATGCCCATGCCGTGCGCGGTACGTTGACCACGGAAATGTGGGAAACACTCAACGCGACCTGGCTGGAGGCCCGCGAAAAGACTTTCGACCAGCTACTCAATGCCGGCATCGGTGATTACTTCGAGTGGGTCAAGATGCGTTCGTCGCTTTCCCGCGGCACGACGCTGGGCACTTTACTGCAGGACGAGGCCTACCATTTCATCCGCCTCGGCACCCTGCTCGAACGCGCCGACAATACGGCACGCATCCTCGACGTCAAATACCATGTGTTGCGCCCGCAAGATGACGAAGGGGCGACCGACTTCTACGAATGGGGGGCACTGCTCCGTTCGGTGTCGGCTTTCGAGGTCTATCGCAAGGTTTACCGCGACGTCATCACGCCGGAGCGGGTGGCCGAACTGCTCATCTTCAACAAGGACATGCCGCGCTCGCTGCAGTTCTGTCTGAACAGCGTATCCAAGAATCTCGACCTGATTGCCAACAGCAATTCCGGCGAAACCCAACGCCAGGCCGGGATGCTGAACTCGCAACTGCGCTACGGGCGCATCGAGGATATCCTCGAACATGGCCTGCACGCCTGGCTCAGCGATTTCATGGATCGCATTTATTTGCTCGGCGACGGCATCAGCAAGGATTTCCTGGTGCCGATGGAATTGGCGGCATAGCGACCCTGGTTGCCGGGGCGCTCCCGGTCATTGCCTGCATATACTTCGGCGCCCGTTCAAACTGGCGCCGAAGTCCTTTTGGGGCGCGGCCTTGATCAGGTGTGTTGTCCGCGCCAGGCAGCGAGCGCCCGAAGCGCGTCGTCAAGGGTCGTAATCAGTTCGGCATCGCTTGTTTTGCCGATGCGTGTGACGCCGCTGCCACCAGCCCACAGCGCCGTATTGGCCGGCAGGACCTGCCGTAGCTGTTGGAGCAGGCCGGGAATCTGTCGCGGCGGGAAGGCCTGCGAGAAGGAAAGGGCGACGATGTCGGCCTGATGGGCCTGGGCGGCACGGCCGATTTCGAGCAACGGCATTTGCGTGCCGAGCGGAATGCATTCGGCCCCTTCAAGCGCGAACAGCGCTTCGACCATCAGCAGGCCGAGGATATGCTGCTCCTCCGGCACGCTGGTCAGCAGTACGCGGGGGCCGCGCGGGCCGCCGGGCAGGGTGGCGATGGCCTGGCGCAACAGGCGCTTGGTCAGCTCGGTGTAAAGATGTTCCTCAAAAACCTCGAAGCTGCCATTTTCCCAGTTGTCGCCAACCAGGCGCGTCAGTGGCGCGACGGTGTCCTGGACAAAACGCTGCAAACCCTGCCGGGCCAGACGCTGTTGCATGGCCTGCTGATAGGCCGCTGCATCGTGCTGCTTGATCAGGGTGAGCAGTTCGCCCAATTCGTCTTCGTCGGCAGATATATCCGGCGTCACCGGTTTTGACCGGCGCGAGGTCAGCGCGCCCAGTTCCGCCTCGGGCGTCGCGATCAGCTTGCCGGGCCGATGCCCGAGATCCATCAAGCGTTTTATCTGGCGCAGACGATCCACCTGCTCGGCCGGATAGCAGCGTTCCCCGTTGTTGTCGCGGCTTGGTACGGGGAAGCCGTAGCGGCGTTCCCACATGCGCAGGACATCCTTGGAGAGCCCGGTGTCGCGCTCGACGGCAGCAATACTAAAAGTAGCGGTATTCATATTTGTCCTGAACAAATGTTAGACAAACCGTTGACAAGTCGTTCTTTGCTGGCTATCTTACGAATAAACGTCCTATTTGTCTAGGACAAAACAAGTAAGGAGCTGAGCGTGTTTTCAACATCAAACAGGGCATCAAGAAAACGGATTGCGGTTGTCGGCGCCGGCATTTCCGGGTTGGCCAGCGCCTGGCTGTTGAGCCGCGATTTTGACGTGACACTGTTTGAAGCCGGCGCCTATCTGGGTGGCCATACCAATACGGTGGACGTGACTTTGGAAGGCAAGACGCATCCGGTTGATACGGGCTTTCTGGTTTTCAACGACAAGACCTATCCCAACCTGATCGCGATGTTCGCGTTGCTCGGGGTGGACAGCGTAGAAACCGAAATGTCTTTCGCGGTCAGTCTGGAAAAACCGGATCTGGAATGGGCCGGCAGCAATCTGGCGACGGTTTTCGGTCAAAAGCGCAATCTGTTCCGCCCTCAGTTCTGGTCGATGCTGAGCGACATCCTGCGCTTCAATCGGGAAAGCACGGCGTGGCTGGCGGAGTATCCGGAGAGCGACATCAGCCTGCAGGAATTCCTGGACGATGGCCGTTATTCGAGCGCTTTTGCCGACTGGTATCTGCTGCCCATGGCCGCTGCCATCTGGTCCTGCCCGACCGGGCAGATGCGCGATATGCCGCTCGCCACTTTCATTCGCTTCTGCCAGAACCACGGCCTGCTGCAGGTTTTCGACCGGCCGATGTGGCGGACGGTACTCGGCGGCGGACGCGCTTATGTGCGCAAAATCGCCAATCGACTGATCGCCAACGGGGCAGAAATTCGCCTAGCCTGCCCGGTCAGCGCCGTTACTCGCGAAGGTGAAAGGCTCAAGGTGACGCACGCTGCCGGCAGCGACCATTTCGATCAGGTTGTCATGGCCTGCCACAGCGACCAGGCCCGGGCCATCCTCGGCTTTACGGCGACCGACGGACAGCGCGAGGTGCTGTCGGCGATCCGCTACCAGCCCAACCGGGCGATCCTGCACACCGACCGCGCGCTGCTGCCGCGCGACGAGAAGCTGTGGTCGGCGTGGAACTACTTTGCCGGAAATGGTGAGCCAGGTGATCAGCCGGTCGGTGTTTCCTACCTGATCAACAAGTTGCAACCGCTGCCGTTCCAGACGCCGGTCGTCGTGACACTGAACCCGGCGCGTGAGCCTGACCCGGCCACAGTGCTCGCCGAATTCGATTACGCCCACCCGATTTTCGACGCTCCGGCCATCGCCGCCCAGCAGCGCCTGGCCGATGTCCAGGGTGAAAACGGCATCTGGCTGGCCGGCGCCTGGGGCAGCTATGGTTTTCACGAAGATGGCCTGAAATCGGCCTTGCGCGTCGTCAATGGCCTGGGGGTGACGGCGCCGTGGCAAGTTGATGCGGCCGTCGTCAAGCCCGAGCTGGAAACGGCCTGAGCCGACCATGAACCGCCCACGCCTCTTCCTCGGCCATGTCATGCACCGGCGCCTGCGGCCGGCGGTCAATGCCTTCGTCTATCCGGTGTTTTATGTCCAGTTGCCGGTGCGCGATCTGGCGTTGGCAAATTGCCCGATTTTTTCGGTTGACCGTAGCAATCTGCTGAGTTTCCGCCAGAAAGACCACGGGCTACGCGACGGCAGCCCGTTGTTGCCATGGATACAGGCCAAACTGCGCGAGCATGGCCTGCCCGGCGACGGCGAGATCACGCTGCAATGTTTCCCGCGCGTTTTCGGCTTCGTCTTCAATCCGGTCAGCTTCTGGTTTTGCCGCAACAGCGAAGGTGCCCTCATCGCCATCCTGGCTGAAGTCAATAACACCTTCGGCGGCCATCACAGCTACCTGCTGCACAACGCCGACGGCTCGCCTTTGCGCGATGGTCAGGAACTGCGTGCCGCCAAGGATTTCCACGTTTCGCCCTTCAACGAAATCGAAGGCGGCTACCGTTTTCGTTTTCACCTTGACCGCCCGGTGCCCCTGGCACGCATCGACTACGACGACGCCGATGGCGAACTGTTGCTCACCTCCATTTCCGGCAAGCCGCGCACCTGGTCCATGGCCGCCTTGCTCGGCGCCTTCCTGAAAATGCCTTTCCTCACCGCCGGCGTGATGTTCCGCATCCACTGGCAAGCCTTGAAGCTGTGGCTGAAAGGGGTGCCCTTCCGTGGCGCCCACGTTCCTCAACCCCTCCGGGAATTACCTAAATGAATACGATGACGCTACGCAGCAGCGAAAGCCTGGCCCGCGACACCCGTCTGGTTTTCGACCTGCTCGAAAAACTGCAGGGCGGAATGCTCGAGATCCGTTTGCCGGGTGGCGCCCGTGCGCTGTTTGGCGATGGCGAACATGGCGTTGCCATGCACGTCCACGACGAAGCGATGTTCGGCCAGGTGCTGGCCCGCGGCGACATCGGCCTAGCCGAAGCCTATCTCGACGGTCAGTGGGATTCGCCCGACATCACGGGGCTATTGAAGCTGCTGGCAGCCAATCGCGAGCAGCTCAAAAAAGCCGTCTATGGCTCATGGGGCAGCCTGCTCGCCGCCCGCATCCGCCACTGGCTCAACAGCAACAGCCGCAGCGGCAGCAAACGCAACATCATGGCCCACTACGATCTGGGCAACGATTTCTACAAACTTTGGCTCGACCCGAGCATGAGCTATTCAGCCGCCATTTACCGCGAAGCCGACGACGGCTCGCTGAAGACGGCGCAGCACGCCAAGTACCGCCGCATCCTCAACTGCCTGAAAGCCGCGCCCGGCCAGAACGTGCTGGAAATCGGCTGCGGCTGGGGCGGCTTTGCCGAACTGGCAGTGCAGGACGGCCTACGCACCACCGGCCTGACCCTGTCGCCAGCCCAGCTGGAATGGGCACAGAAACGCGTGCCGAGCGCCGACCTGCGTCTGCAGGACTACCGCGATCTCGACGAGCAGTTCGACCACATCGTGTCCATCGAAATGTTCGAAGCCGTTGGCGAACGCTGGTGGCCGACCTATTTCAGAACGCTGGCCAAGGCACTAAAGACCGAGGGCAGGGCGGTCGTCCAGAGCATCACTATCCGCGATGACATCTTCCCGGAATACCGCCGCAGCACCGATTTCATCCAGCAATACATCTTCCCCGGCGGCATGCTCCCATCGCGCGCCGCCTTCCGCGCGGCTGCCGCCAAACAGGGCCTGATCGTCCGCAACGAATACGCCTTCGGCCACGACTACGCGCGGACGCTGGCCGAATGGCGCCACGCCTTCGAAGCCAACTGGCCCGAAATCCAGAAGCTCGGTTTCGACGAGCCCTTCCGCCGCCTCTGGCGCATGTACCTTTGCTATTGCGAGGCCGGCTTCCTGGCCGGGAATATCGATGTCGTCCAGTTTGAACTCACACATCGTTGATCTGGTGGCCCCGGGAGCGCGATTGAGCGAATCCCACGGTCAACCCGGAAAAACGGCCAAAAGCGAAATGGCCTCGGGTGGGCGCCGCCGGCTTTTGCTGGCGCTGGCCGCGGCGCCGTTCGCCGCTTTCGCCAACACCGATCCGACGGCCGGCCTCAAGCGCTGGGGCAATGGCGAGTTCCGGCGCTTCGGCTTTCTCGTTTATGAAGCGACGCTGTGGGCCGGCGATGATCCGCAACGCCCGCCGCTGGCGCTGCGCCTTGATTACAAGCGGACGCTGGCCGGGGCGGCCATTGCCGAGGCGAGCGTCAAGGAAATGCGGGGGCTGGGGGCGGATGAGGCTTCCCTCAAGCGCTGGGGCGAGCTGATGACGCGGATTTTCCCGGACGTGAAGGAAGGGGATTTCATCGTTGGGCAGTACGAAACCGGGGTTGCGCGGTTTTACTTCAATGGTCGTTTGGCTGGGGAAGTTGCCGATGGCGATTTTGCGCGGGCGTTTTTTGGCATCTGGCTGGATGCGAAGACGAGCGCGCCGGGGTTGCGGGCGGCGTTGTTGAGGCGGGTGTGATGCGCTCTACTTGTCCCTTGCTGCTGGCAGAGTCCTTGTTTGAGGCATGGGGTTCCGCCCGCCAGCAAGGCGGAACCCCATGCCAACCGAAGCCGCAAGCTTCAGGCTGCAAACCATGACCAACGGTCGCATCCTCTCCTACGGCCTGCTCGGTCTCCCCCTGGCCTTCGCCGCTTTGCCGATCTACGTCCACGTCCCGCGTTTCTACGCCGAAACGGCCGGCATGGAGCTGGCGCTGCTCGGCTTCATCCTGCTCGGCGCGCGCCTGCTCGACGCCGGCATCGACCCCTGGCTCGGCTGGCTGGCCGACCGTGTTTCCCGGCCGCGCATGGTGGCGCTCGCCCTGTTGCCGTTTGCCATCGGTTTCGTCGCGCTGCTCAACCCGCCCACTGACAACGCCGCGCTCTGGCTGCTCGGCTCGCTGGCCCTGACCTACCTCGGCTTCTCGGCGGCCAGCGTCGCCTATCAGGCGTGGGGGGCGGATATCGGTGAGGATTCCGTTCTGCGAACCCGGTTGACCGCAGCCCGGGAAGGCTTCGGCCTGCTCGGGGTGGTTCTCGCCGCGGCATTGCCGGCTGTGCTGGCGGCCAGTTTGAGCGACGGCATCGCCCGCTTGAGCTGGCTACTGCCGCCGTTGCTGCTGATCGCGGCCGCCACCACCTTCAGCCGCATCGGCGTCGGCAGGCCGGTGCTTGCCGCATGCCAGCCCTTGTTTCCGAGCCTGCGTCGGGTCTTTGCCGATCCCGCTTTTCGCCGCTTGCTGACGGTGTTCGTCGCCAACGGCATCGCCGCAGCGTTGCCGGCCACGCTCTTTCTGTTCTTTGTCGCCGATGTCCTGCAGGCCGAGTCGGCCAGCGGCCCGCTGCTCACACTGTACTTCATTGCCGGCGCCGCCTCGCTGCCGCTCTGGGTCGCGCTCTCGGCGCAATGCGGCCGGGTCTTCGCCTGGCTGCTGGCGATGGGCGTTTCGATTGTCGCCTTCGCCGGCGCCAGCCTGCTTGGCGCCGGTGACATCGGGGCCTTCGCCATCATCTGCATTGCCTCCGGGCTGGCCCTTGGTGCCGATCTCGCGCTGCCGGCCGCTATCGCGGCCGATCTCGGCGAACGTCAGGGGCAGGCCGGGGCCTGTTTCGGTGTCTGGAATTTCGTCGCCAAACTCAACCTGGCGCTCGCCGCCGGGCTTTCACTCCCCTTGCTCGGCGCGCTCGGCTATGTGCCGGGCAGTAGCGCCGGGCTGCCCGCGCTCACCTTTGCCTACGCGTTGTTGCCGCTCGCCTTCAAGGCGCTGGCCGGCGCGTTGCTCTGGCGCTGGCGCCATTCTCTGGAGATCTGAACCATGAAACTCTTGCTTGCTGCTGCCTTTACCCTTGGTCTGGCCGGCTGCGCCTCGACCGGCGTCGAGCAATACCGGGCCGAACAACCGGCCCTCGACCTCAAGACTTACCTGAACGGTACGCTCGACGCCTGGGGCATATTCGAGGGGCGTTCCGGCGAGGTGAAAAAGCGCTTCCATGTCGTCATCGACGCCAAGTGGACGGGCGATACCGGCGTTCTCGACGAGAACTTCAAATGGTCGGACGGCACTACCTCGCGTCGGGTGTGGACGCTGACCAAACAGGCAGACGGCACTTTCCGCGGCCGGGCTGACGATGTTGTCGGCGAGGCGATAGGCGAAGTGGCCGGAAACGCCCTGCGCTGGCGCTACGTGCTGGCACTGCCGGTCGACGGCAAGGTGTTCAACGTGGACTTCGACGACTGGATGTTCCTGATGGACGACAAGGTCATGATGAACCGCTCGTACATGTCGAAATGGGGCTTCAATCTGGGCGAAGTGACGCTGACCTTCGTCAAGCGCTAGGGCAGCGCCGATGTTCTCCAACCCGAAAATAACCGACTGGCAAGGCAAACGCGTATGGCTGGTCGGCGCCTCGAGCGGCATCGGTGCCGCCGTCGCCCGCGAACTGGCCGGGCGCGGTGCGAGGTTGGCGCTGTCGGCCCGCAGCGCCGACAAGCTGGCAAAGCTGGCCATCGCCGATGCCCTGCTGCTGCCCTGTGATGCAACCGACGTCGCCAGCCTGGCCGCCGCCCGCGAAAAATTGCTGGCCACCTTGGGCGGCGTCGATCTCGTCGTTTACCTGGCCGGCGACTACGTCCCGATGCGCGCCGACAACTTCGATCTGGCTGTCGCCGAGCAGGTCGTCACGGTCAATTTCAACGCCGCCATGCGCCTCGCCTCCACCGTGCTGGCCGACCTCAAACCCGGCGGCGGTATCGCCTTCGTGGCCAGCGTCGCCGGTTATCGTGGCCTGCCCAAGGCCTTGGCCTACGGGCCGGGCAAGGCGGCGCTCATTCATTTTGGCGAAGTGTTGCACCTCGATCTGGCACCGAAAGGCATCGGCGTCTGGGTCATCAATCCCGGCTTCGTTTCAACCGCATTGACGGCGAAAAACGATTTCACCATGCCGGCCTTGCTGACGCCGGAACAGGCAGCGATTGCTACGGTCGACGGCTTTAAATCGGCCAATTTCGAAATCCATTTCCCCAAGCGTTTTACCAACGTCCTGAAGGCGCTGTCTCTATTGCCATACGGTTGGTATTTCCCGCTTATTCGCCGCTTTACCGGAGGCTGAGATGACGCTCGACGAACTGATCGTTTTCTACAATGAATTCGGGCCGGCCAGCGTCGCCCGCTTTCCCGAGTACTATGCGGAGAACGCCTATTTCAAGGACCCGTTCAACGAGGTGCGCGGCCTGCCGGCCATTCAGCGCATCTTCACCCACATGTTCGGGCAGGTCGCCGAGCCGCGCTTCGTCGTCATCGAAAAGGTGGCTGACGAGAACGGCGCCATGCTGGTCTGGACGTTTTATTACCGGGTCAAGCTGTGGGGCAGGGGCGAGGCCCAACTCATGCGCGGCATTTCGCACCTCAAATTCGATGCCGACGGCAAGGTTTGCTACCACCGCGACTACTGGGATGCGGCCGAGGAGTTGTACATGAAACTGCCGGCCATCGGCACGTTGATGCGCGGCTTGCGG
>PHCF01000182.1 GCA_002842145.1 Betaproteobacteria bacterium HGW-Betaproteobacteria-6
GTGGTACAACATGTTCGATCTGGCCCAGGACTACGCCAAGCGCGGCATGTCGGCCTACGTCGAGAAGGTTCAGGAGCCGGAATTCGCTGCCCGCGACCGCGGCTACACCTTCGTCTCGCACCAGCAGGAAGTCGGTACCGGTTACTTCGACGACGTCACCACCGTGATCCAGGGCGGCAAGTCCTCCGTCACCGCACTGACCGGCTCGACCGAAGAAGAACAGTTCCACTAAGAAGCACAGCACTTTGAATTGCAGCCCGACCGGGCTGCAAGTGAAGGCCGACACTCACGAGGTGTCGGCCTTTTTCATTTTGCGGGGTGGCTTCCACGGTCAACCGGGGAAAACACACAAAATCCGAATGTTCACATCAGACAATGGTTTGCTATCTATGCCAACGATATGAAGTGCAAACATCAAAAGCCATAAAAAATGGATCAATCATGAACAATCTGTCAGTCAAGGTCCGTTTGATCATTCTCGTCCTCGGCATGGCCGCTTTGCTCGCGATCGTCGGAGGACTCGGATTCCATGCTGCCAGCTCGGCAGTCGAAGACCTTCACCTGACGTACGAGCAGCAGACCATTCCGATGCGCGAAGTGGCCCGCCTGCGACGCCTGGTTGTCGAAAACAAGAATCATGTCTTTCGCGCTTTCCAGCACAATCCGGCTTTTGACTATGCGCAATTGCATAACCACCCGGTTACCGGTTGCCGGTAACCGAACATACCGACGCCATCGAAAAAAATATCCAGGTGGCTGACGAAACCTGGAAGGACCTGATAGCACACGTTGGCCCCAACAGCCAGGAAGCCAAAGTGGTCGCGGAGATTCAACCGATTTACCAAAATTTCGTCAGCGAAGTCTTGCGCCCCGCGATGAGTCCCCTGGCTGCTGGCGATTTCACGACGGAAAGCGCCTCCACCTTCCTCAAGGGCGATGCCAGCAACGGCAGCAAAATGCACAAGCCCTTCGACGAACTGGCCGAAGATCAGCAACACGCGGTCAAGGAACACTATGAAACATCGCTGGCCAGCAGCGCCCGGCTGCGTAACCTGTCGATCACGATCATGGTCATCGGTAGCGCATTGGCTCTACTGGCGGCGATCCTGACCATTCGTTCCATCGTCGGGCCGCTCACCGAGATGCGCGCGGCGATCGACCGTGCCGCAAATCAAAATGACTTTACGGGCAGCATCAAGGTGGCCGGACAAAACGAAATTGCCGACACGGCTCACGCTTTCAACACCATGATGACGACCTTGCGCACCAGCCTGACTGACCTCAAGCAGAACATGGTCAGCGTCGATAACGCCCTGATGACCCTGGCCACCTCGTCCGAGCAAGCCGCCAAGGCATCTACGAGCACCAGCGAATCGGCCCGCATGCGGGCAACCACCGAACGCTTCAAGGTATAAGCGCCCGGCTGGAGAATCAGGGCCGACACTCCGCGGAGGTCGGCCTTTTTCTCGCCCGCCAGCGCATTGCTACGGTCAACCGGGAAAAATTGCCAAAATCGAAATGCTCAAATCGACGGCCGCGTCCACATCCAGCCCAGGACGATGACAGCGACCGCCAGCGGCACATAACACCACGGCTCCGGCAGGCCAAACCAGCCGCCGACGGCGCTGATCGCCATGAGCAGCGTCGCCAGCCGCTTGGCAACGAGCGGAATGGCGCCATGGTCGCGCCAGGCACGAATGGCTGGCCCGGCACTCGGGTGAGCCAGCAGCTTGGCCTCCCATTCCGGATGCGAGCGGGCGAAGAAATAGGCGGCGAGGATCAAGAAAGGTGTTGTCGGCAGCAGCGGCAGCACGGCACCGATCACGCCGAGCACCACGCAAAGCACACCGAGACCGCGATAGACAGGGGTTTTCATGACGCTCAGCGCAGTTCCCAGTAACTCGGCCGGCTGTAGGTTTCCTTGAGCAGATCGATGAACAGCCTGACCCGCAAGGGCAAATGCCGGCGTTGCGGAAAAACGGCATAGATGCCCATCGGCGGCGCTTGCCAGGCGTCGAGCACCGAGGTCAGCCTGCCCTCTTTCAGATCCTGGCCGACTTCCCACAGGGAACGCCAGGCCAGGCCGCGGCCGGCCAGTGCCCAATCGTGGAGCACGGCTCCATCGTTGCATTCGAAAGCGCCGCTCACCTTGATCGTATCGACCTGGCCACTGTCCGGATGGCGAAAGACCCAGCCACGCTGCTGGCCGAGCGACAGGCATTCGTGCGTCGCCAGATCGGCCGGTTCACGCGGCACGCCGTGAGCAACCAGATAAGCCGGGCTGGCGACGACCATCCGGCGCATTTCGCCGAGGCGGACGCTGATCAGGCTGGAGTCGGTCAGCTCCCCGATACGGACGGCGCAATCGATGTTTTCATTGACCAGATCGACCAGGCGGTCGCTGAGGTTCAAATTGACCCGAACCTCCGGGTTGCCGAGCATGAACTCGCTCACCAACGGAGCCACATGCAAGCGTCCAAAACCCGATGGTGCCGAGACCCGCAACTGGCCGCTGGCCCGCACGCTGCCGAGCGATACCGCCGCCTCGGCGTTGGCCAGATCGTTGAGCGTTTTCTGGCAATCTTCGAGAAAGGCCTGGCCCTCAAAGGTGATGGTCAGTTTGCGCGTGGTACGCAGCAATAATTTGACGCCGAGACGCGCTTCGAGCGCATCGAGCCGCCGGCCGATAATCGCCGGCGTCACGCCCTCGACCCGCGCTGCAGCCGAGAGACTGCCCCGAGTAGCGGCCGAAACGAAGGCTTCGATCTGTTTTAGGCGGTCCATTTCATACTTTAAGTAAAAGATGAATTGATTCTAGCCGTCTTTCAAGTCTTATAGAAGAGTCATAGAATCCGTTGCATCGCAGCATTCATTCATCCTTCACACAGGAGTTCCTCATGGCCCTCAACCTGCCGCAAGGCGTGCAAATCACCGGTCCGATCAAGCCGGGTTACGAATCCGTCCTCACCTTCGAAGCCCTCGAACTGGTCGCCAAGCTGCACCGCGCCTTCGAAGCCCGTCGCCAGGAACTGCTCAAGGCCCGCGTTGCCCGTCAGGCCCGCATCGACGCCGGCGAAATGCCGGACTTCCTGCCGGAAACCGCCCACATCCGCGCCGGCGACTGGAAGGTTGCCCCGGTGCCGCCGGCCCTGCACTGCCGCCGCGTCGAAATCACCGGTCCGGTCGAAGCCAAGATGATCATCAACGCCTTCAACTCCGGCGCTGACTCGTACATGACCGACTTCGAGGATTCCAACTCGCCGAACTGGGACAACCAGATTCAGGGCCAGATCAACCTCTACAAGGCGATCCGCCGCGAACTCTCGTTCAAGGGCGAGAACGGCAAGGAATACAAGCTCAACGACAAGATCGCCACCCTGCAGATCCGTCCGCGCGGCTGGCACCTCGACGAAAAGCACGTGCTGGTTGACGGCCAGCGCGTCGGCGGCGGCATCTTCGACTTCGCCGTCGTCTTCTTCCACAACGCCAAGGAACAGATCGCCCGCGGCGCCGGCCCC
>PHCF01000183.1 GCA_002842145.1 Betaproteobacteria bacterium HGW-Betaproteobacteria-6
AAGGGTCACACCGCCGGCAAGAAGGCCAAGAAGTAAGGAGCTGACATGGAAACTCGTGCAAATTTGCGAGGCGTACGCCTCTCTGCGCAAAAGGGCCGCTTGGTTGCGGACCTCGTGCGTGGCAAGCCGGTTGGTCAGGCTCTGAACATCCTGGCTTTTTGCCCCAAAAAGGGTGCCGGTATCGTCAAGAAAGTGCTGGAGTCGGCAATTGCCAATGCCGAGCACAATGATGGTGCTGATATCGACGAGCTGACGGTGAAAACCATCTACGTTGAAAAAGGCATGGTGCTCAAGCGTTTTACCGCGCGCGCCAAGGGTCGTGGCAATCGGATCATCAAGCCGACCTGCCATATCTATCTGACCGTTGGTAACTAAGGAAGAGCCATGGGACAGAAAATTCATCCGACTGGCTTCCGCCTGGCAGTCACCAAGAACTGGGGTTCGCGCTGGTACGCCAACAGCAAGGATTTCCCCGGTATGCTCAACGAAGACATCAAGGTTCGTGAGTATCTCAAGCGCAAGCTGGCGCACGCCTCTGTCGGTCGTGTGTTGATCGAGCGCCCGGCCAAGAACGCGCGCGTCACCATCTATTCGGCTCGTCCGGGTGTGGTGATCGGCAAGAAGGGCGAAGACATCGAGCAGCTTCGTACGGACCTTCAGCGCATCATGGGCGTTCCCGTCCATGTCTCGATTGAAGAAATCCGCAAGCCGGAAATTGATGCGCAACTGATCGCCGATTCAATTGCCCAGCAACTCGAAAAGCGGATCATGTTCCGTCGTGCCATGAAGCGCGCCATGCAGAATGCCATGCGCCTCGGTGCCCAGGGTATCAAGGTAATGAGCGCCGGTCGTCTGAACGGTGCTGAAATTGCCCGTAGCGAGTGGTATCGTGAAGGTCGTGTGCCGCTGCACACCCTGCGTGCCGACATTGACTACGCAACCTCCGAAGCGCTGACTACCTACGGCATCATCGGTATCAAGGTCTGGGTTTACAAGGGCGACATGCTGGATCGCAACGAGCAGCCGGAAGTCGTCGAGCCGGTAGCGGATGATCGTCGTCCGCGTCGTGCGCCGGGCAAGCCGGAAGGCGACAAGCCGCGGACCCGTACCGTCAAGAAGGCTGATGGTGCTGGCGCGCCGGGCGCAAGAAAGGCAGGTGCTTAACATGCTGCAACCAAATCGCCGCAAGTTCCGCAAGGAACACAAGGGGCGCAACGAAGGTCTGGCTACCCGCGGCACCAAGGTGTCGTTCGGTGAGTGGGGTCTCAAGGCAACCGGTCGGGGTCGTCTGACGGCTCGCCAGATTGAAGCTGCTCGTCGTGCCATGACCCGTCACATCAAGCGTGGCGGTCGCATCTGGATCCGTATCTTCCCGGACAAGCCGATTTCCAAGAAGCCGGCCGAAGTTCGTATGGGTAACGGTAAGGGTAACCCGGAGTACTGGGTCGCCGAAATCCAGCCGGGCAAAGTGCTCTATGAGATGGATGGTGTGAATGAAGCCCTGGCTCGCGAAGCATTTGCTCTCGCTGCTGCCAAGTTGCCGATTGCCACCACCTTCGTGACTCGTCATCTGGGGTAATCATGAAAGCTAGTGAATTGAGAACCAAGAGCGTGGACGAGCTCAACAAGGAATTGCTGGACCTGCTTAGGGCCCAGTTCGGTATGCGTATGCAGCTCGCTACCCAGCAGTTGTCCAATACCAGCCAAATGTCCAAGGTGCGTCGCGACATCGCTCGCGTTCGTACGCTTATCCGTGAAAAGGCGGTACAGCAATGAGCGAAACCACCAGCATCAAACGTACTCTCATCGGTCGCGTGGTTAGCGACAAGATGGAAAAGACGGTTACCGTCCTCGTCGAACGCAAGGTCAAGCACCCCATGTACGGCAAGGTGATGGTTCGTTCCAAGAAGTATCACGCCCATAACGAGGGCAACTCGGCTAAGGCTGGTGATCTCGTCGAGATCGTCGAAACCCGTCCGGTTTCGCGCACCAAGACCTGGGCGGTGACGAGCGTTCTTGAGAAGGCTATCGTTGTATAACGAAAGTTTCTTAAAAAGCTTGCGCAGTTTGGAAAGAAGCCGGTATAATCCGGCTTCTTTTTTGCGGCTCCCCATTCTGTGGGGCTGCGAAGTTGTTCAACCCGTACGGGTTCCAAGACTGACCGCGCAAGTGGATTAAGTTGGAGTTAATTTAAATGATTCAGATGCAGACGACTCTGGATGTCGCCGATAACACCGGCGCACGTTCAGTAATGTGTATCAAGGTACTCGGTGGATCCAGGCGCCGTTATGCTGGCATTGGTGACATCATCAAGGTCAGCATCAAGGATGCTGCGCCGCGTGGTCGCGTCAAGAAGGGTGATGTCTATAACGCCGTGGTGGTTCGTACCGCCAAGGGTGTGCGTCGTCCGGATGGCTCGCTGGTGCGCTTTGATGGCAATGCCGCAGTTCTTCTCAACAACAAGCTCGAGCCGATCGGCACGCGCATCTTTGGCCCGGTGACTCGCGAATTGCGTACCGAGCGCTTCATGAAGATCGTGTCCCTGGCTCCTGAAGTGCTGTAAGGGGCGGGACCATGGAAAAAATTCGTAAGGGCGATGAAATCGTCGTTATTACCGGTAAAGACAAAGGCAAGCGCGGTACCGTGCTGCGTCGTGTTGATGAAGAACATGTGCTCGTTGAGGGTGTCAATCGTGCCAAGAAGCACGTAAAGCCGAATCCTGTGAAGGGTGTGGCGGGTGGCATCGTTGATAAAGACATGCCGATTCATATCTCCAATGTTGCGCTGTTTAATCAGGCGACCAAGAAGGCCGATCGCGTCGGTGTCAAGGTCCTCGAGGATGGCCGCAAGGTTCGCGTGTTCAAGTCGAACGGCGAACTGGTGAACGCATAAGGGGTGGTCATGGCGCGTTTGCAAGATTTTTACAAAGAGACCGTTGTTGCTGATTTGAGCAAGCAATTCGGTTACAAGTCCGTGATGGAAGTTCCCCGCATCACCAAGATTACCCTCAACATGGGTGTTGGTGAGGCTGTGGCTGACAAGAAGGTTCTCGAGAATGCTGTGGGCGACATGCAGAAGATCGCGGGTCAAAAGCCGGTAACGACCAAGGCCCGCAAGTCAATTGCTGGCTTCAAGATTCGTGACGGCTACCCAATTGGCTGCATGGTTACCCTGCGTGGTCCGCGCATGTTCGAGTTCCTCGATCGTCTGGTTACCGTCGCCCTGCCGCGTGTTCGCGACTTCCGGGGTGTGTCGGGCAAGGGCTTCGATGGCCAAGGCAACTACAACATGGGTGTCAAAGAGCAGATCATTTTCCCGGAAATTGAGTACGACAAGATCGACGCACTCCGGGGTATGAACATCAGCATCACCACGACCGCGAAGTCGGATGCAGAAGCCAAGGCTCTGCTGACGGCGTTCAAGTTCCCGTTCAAGAATTGAGGCAATCATGGCAAAACTTGCTCTGATCAACCGTGAAGAAAAGCGCCGCAAGCTTGTGGCTCAGTACGCC
>PHCF01000030.1 GCA_002842145.1 Betaproteobacteria bacterium HGW-Betaproteobacteria-6
TCCGCGTATTTCCGATGCCGTCGCTTCGACGCTGGAGCGGCGCATCCTCGAAGGTTCGCTGAAAGCCGGTGACCGCCTGCCGCCCGAGCGCGAGCTGGCTGCCGAGCTCGGCGTGTCGCGCCCGTCGCTGCGTGAGGCCATTCAGAAACTGGCCTCCAAGGGCTTGGTGCAGAGCAAGCAGGGTGGCGGGACCTATGTTACCGATGCGCTGGAATCGTCGTTCTTCGACCCCTGGCAGGACATGATGGGCAACTACCCGAATCTGCGCGAAGACATGCTCGAATTTCGTCGCATGCTCGAAGGTCAGGCCGCCGAATGGGCAGCCGAGCGCGCAACTGACGCCGATCTGCAACGCCTTGACCAGACTTTTGAAACCTTGCAGGCAGCATTCGAGAGCGACAATACGCAAAAGCGTTCGGATGCCGATATCGCCTTTCATCAAGCGGTCGGCGATGCCTCGCACAATGTCCTGCTCGGCCATCTCTCGGCAGCCTTGCTGCGCCTCATGCACGACAACATCCGCCTCAACCTCGGCGAGCTGAAAACCGTGCCGGCGGCCAGCCGTCTGCTCATGAGCCAGCACGCGGCGATTCACTCGGCCGTTCGCGAGCGCAAGCCGCAGGCGGCCCGCTCCGCCGCTGAAACGCATATCGATTTTGTCCGCGAAACGCTGGCCCAGACGCTGCGTTCCGTGGCGCGCCGGGAAACAGCGGAACGCCGACTCTCGACCGATTTCTCCAATTCCTGATTTTTAACTTTTTTAAATTCGAACCCGAAAGGACACAGCAATGGAAGCCTTGGTAATCCCCTTCGAAAAACTCCGAATGACCGACGTCGACCAGGTCGGCGGCAAGAATTCCTCCCTCGGCGAAATGATCAGCCAGCTTGCCGACACCGGCGTTCGCGTCCCGGGCGGCTTTGCCACGACGGCGCAGGCTTACCGTGACTTCCTCGCCCAGTCCGGCCTCGATGCCAAGATCAACGCCGTCCTCGATGCGCTCGATGTCGATGACGTCAACGCCCTGGTCAAGGCTGGCGCCGAGATTCGCCAGTGGATCATGGACACCCCGTTCCCGATGGATCTGACCATCGCCATCACCGAGCAGTACCAGCGTCTGGTTGCCGATTCGACTACCGACATGTCCTTCGCCGTGCGCTCCTCGGCTACCGCCGAAGATTTGCCGGATGCCTCTTTCGCCGGTCAGCAGGAAACCTTCCTGAACATCGTCGGCCTGGAAAACATCCTGCACGCGATCAAGGAAGTCTTCGCTTCCCTGTACAACGACCGCGCCATTTCCTACCGTGTGCACAAGGGCTTCGTCCATGCCGACGTCGCCCTGTCGGCCGGTATCCAGCGCATGGTCCGCTCCGACAAGGGCGCGGCCGGCGTGATGTTCACGCTCGACACCGAATCCGGCTTCCGTGATGCGGTCTTCGTCACCTCCAGCTACGGCCTCGGTGAAACCGTCGTCCAGGGCGCTGTCAATCCGGACGAGTTCTACGTGCACAAGCCGATGCTGGCCGCCGGCAAGAAGGCTGTTGTGCGCCGCAACCTCGGCTCCAAGATGATCAAGATGACCTTCTCGGCCGAGAAGGTTGCCGGCAAGTCCGTCGTTACCGAGGAAGTCGAAGAATCCCTGCGCCACCAGTTCTCGCTCAATGACGAAGAAGTCATGGAGCTGGCCCGCTACGCCATGATCATCGAAAAGCACTACGGTCGTCCGATGGACATCGAATGGGGCAAGGATGGTATCGACGGCAAGCTCTACATCCTGCAAGCCCGTCCGGAAACCGTGCAGTCCCAGGCTGGTGCCGGCAAGGTTGAAAAGTTCAAGCTCAAGTCCTTCTCCAAGGTGCTCGCCTCCGGCCGCGCCATCGGCCAGAAGATTGGTGTCGGTCCGGTCCGCATCGTCAAGGACCCGAAGGAAATGGACCAGGTCAAGCCGGGTGACGTGCTCGTCGCCGATATGACCGACCCGAACTGGGAACCGGTCATGAAGCGTGCGTCGGCCATCGTCACCAACCGTGGCGGCCGGACCTGCCACGCCGCCATCATCGCCCGCGAACTGGGCATCCCGGCCATCGTCGGCTGCGGCGACGCGACCGAAACACTGACCGAAGGCGAAATCGTCACGGCCTCCTGTACCGAAGGCGACACCGGCCACGTCTATCGCGGCAGCCTCGACTTCGAAGTCACCACCCGCGACATTTCGGCCATGCCGGACGTCCCGGTCAAGGTCATGATGAACGTCGGCAACCCCGAACTGGCCTTCGAATTCGCCCAGCTGCCGAATGCCGGCGTCGGTCTGGCCCGTGTCGAATTCATCATCAATAACGTCATCGGCATCCACCCGAAAGCCATTCTCGACGTCGAGCGCCTGCCGGCTTCGAAGCGCGATGAAATCAAGCGCCGCGCCCGCGGCTACGCTTCGCCGAAGGAATTCTTCGTTGAGAAGCTGGTTGAAGGCGTGTCCACCATTGCCGCTGCCTTCTGGCCGAACCCGGTCATCGTCCGTCTCTCCGACTTCAAGTCCAACGAGTACCGCAAGCTGCTCGGCGGCGAGCTCTACGAGCCGGAAGAAGAAAACCCGATGCTCGGTTTCCGTGGTGCCTCACGTTATATCGCCCAGTCTTTCCGCGACTGTTTCGAGATGGAATGCCGCGCCATGAAGCGTGTCCGTGAAGAAATGGGCCTGACCAACGTGCAACTGATGGTGCCCTTCGTCCGTACCGTCGGCGAAGGTCAGGGCGTCGTCGATCTGCTGGCTGAACACGGCCTGAAGCAGGGCGAGAACGATCTGAAGCTCATCATGATGTGCGAAATCCCGTCCAACGCCCTGTTGGCCGAAGACTTCCTCAAGATCTTCGACGGCTTCTCGATCGGCTCCAACGACCTGACCCAGCTCACCCTCGGCCTCGACCGCGACTCCGGTCTCGTCGCCAACCTCTTCGACGAACGCGATCCGGCCGTCAAGATGCTGCTCGCCATGGCCATCTCCGCTGCCAACAAGATGGGCAAATACATCGGCATCTGCGGCCAGGGTCCGTCCGACCACCCCGATCTGGCCGAATGGCTCATGGATCAGGGCATCAGCAGCATCTCGCTGAACCCGGACACTGTGGTCGACACCTGGACCCAACTGGCCAGCCACAAGAAGGGCTGATTGCTACGGTCAACCGCCAAAAGCAAGCAAAAATGAAGAAGGCCGGGGAAACCCGGCCTTCTTGTTTATGCGCCCGATTTTTCGATGTAAAAATCAAAACCTGACTGCTGAGTCCATGTGTCGGATTTATTTACACATGTCATGAAATGGTGTTGGTTGTGAATTCTAGTTTATTGAAAATAAAAACAAAATTCTGTTGGTCCAAATTTTGCTAATTTTGAATCAAGCTTTATGTTTGGTTATCAATCAACAGGGGATTGTCATGAAATTGAATCGTTTTGTAGCAAGCATGGTATTCACCGCCGCTTTGGGCGCTTCGTCCGCAAGCCACGCACTTATTCAATCAGATATCGTATTCATGGTTGATGAGTCTGGGTCCATGTCGAATGTTCAAACCAATTTGCGCAACAACATTGGGACATTTGCCAGCATTCTTCTTGCTGGTGGACTTGATGTACGTTTTGCGCTGGTCGGTTATGGCAACAGCGCCGTGGTGCCACACGTTCTTACCGATTTTACGAATGCCACGAATTTTGCCACTGCTGCCTTGGGTTTGGTGGCCTCCGGCGGAACTGAACCTGGCTATACTACAACGGCGTTTTCTTTGAATGCCTTTGGCGGCACCAATCTGAACTATCGGACCAACGCTGTTAAAAATCTGATGATTTTTACTGACGAGGCTTCCAATGGCGATACGATTACTCGTGGTGGCGGTACTGCCTGGACTGAAGCTTTGGTAGATGCCCAGCTTACTGCCAACAATGCGCTTTTCAACGCCATCACTCGTTCTGGCGCTGTTGCTTCATACGCTGATCTTGCTACCAACCATGGTGGGCAAACTTTCGATTTGAACGGCTTGAATACAACCGATCAAACGGTCGTCGGTGCGTTCGTTCAGGCTTTTGCAACTGCGAAATTGAAAGAAACCATTGATTTTTGTACGGCAAACCCAACTGCTCCTGAATGCCAGGGCTCCAGCGTTCCGGAACCTGGTTCGTTGGCTCTGCTTGGGTTGGCTTTGGCCGGTCTCACCGGTTTGCGCAGAAAAGCAATTTATTGAGGCATCGACAGCTGACATGGCGGACACATTGGCCGTATAGTCAGAATGATGCCGGGCTGCTCGGTATCTATGTATTGATGCAGTGTACAAACAGGGTCGGGGAAAACCGGCCTTGTTTGTTTGGTTTACCGGAATATCACATTCCTCTGTTTATATACCGGTGAGGGGGCTGCCGATAGCTGTGCATACCGATTTGGTTAATATGGTATTCAGCCAGTTGATCGCAATGGTCGACAAGCAGCCAATGTCCGCAGCGACCAATATTCTGAAATTTTGACCAAAAAAGAAGCGGTCCTTATTTCCGGTTGACCGTAGAAGGTTGCCGGCACCGGCAAACCGCTAGACCTTGAACGAACCGACCGACAGCTTGAGCCGCTCGGCCAACTGATTCAGACCGCGCGAGGCGTCCAGGCTGACTGCTAGGCTGGCCGAGGTTGCTTCGAGGCCGGTGGTGATCTCTTCCATGTTGCGTGCAATGTCGTTGCTGGCTGAGGCCTGTTCCTTGACCGACAGGCTGATCTCGTCGACGCCAAGACTGGCCGCTTCAACGCGGGCGATGGTCGTTTGCAAGGCGAAAAGGGTATTGGCCATATTTCCCTGGCTGTGCCGCAAGGTGTTGACCCCGCGATCGACCGATTTGGCCACCGACTGCGAGTTCTCGGAGAGGAGTTGTGTCAGGTTTTCAATGTCGGTACCGGAGCGGCCGGATTGTTCGGCCAGTTTGCGCACCTCGTCGGCAACTACGGCGAAGCCTCGGCCGGACTCACCAGCCCGTGCCGCTTCGATGGCGGCGTTGAGGGCCAGCAGGTTGGTCTGTTCGGCAATTGCCTTGACTTGCTGGGTCAGCGCGGAAATCGAGCCGGTGTTGCGCATGAACGCTTCTGTCGTCTTCGGGATGTCCTCAACGGCACCCTGAATCTCCTCGATGTTGGCACTGAGCAACTCCATGTTCCGCCAGCCGTCGCGACTGACTGCCAGACTCTCGTCGGACAGGTTGCGGACCTCGTCAGCCCGATCGGCGACCGAAGCAATGCTCGTCGCCAGCTCTTCGATGGTGCTCGAAATGGCAGCGACCGCATCGCTCTGGAAGCGAACCTTGTCGGCACCGGCTTCCGATTGCTGGCGGACCGTACTCGCGCTCTCGGCGATCAGATCGGAATCCTGGCGGGCGTCGTTCACCAGCCGCGACAGGCTCTCGTTCATGTTGCGCAGTGCGTTCATCAGCGCCGCCACCTCGTCGCGCCCGACGACTTCCATCTGCCCGGTCAGATTGCCCGAGGCGACCCGTTGGGCTGCTTCGATGGCGATGGCCAGCGGGCCCAGGGTACGGCGGCGCAGGGCAAAGGCGGTCGCCACCAGAAGCAGCGAGCAGAGGGCCGACACCGCAAAAACGGAAACCTTGATGAAGCTCGCCGCATCCGCCGTCAGCGGAGCGAAGGCCATCGAGTTGGCCATGATTGCATCCATTCCCGGGCGCAGTTGCTGCGCCAGTTCCAGGGGCATGGCGCCGCTCCGGATCGGGGACGCAGCGACAATGGCCAGCATGCCATCGGCGTCGGTTATGTCCTTTTGCGGCAGATCGATCAGCGGCCCAAAGCCGAGCCAGCGCAGCAGTTGCTGCTCGAAGCCGAAGACCTCGTTGTCGGCCCGAACGGCCAGATTGCGCGCTTCAGTCAGTTGCCCGGAAATCGTTTCGATGCGCGTGTCGCCAGCATTTTGTGCCGCCTGCTCGACGCGATTCAAGGCAGCGTCGATGCGCAGCGCCAGCTCCATGTGGTTACGTTCAAGAAAGTGAAATGTCGCCGCTTTCCCCATTAGCCGGACGCCATACATTGTCACCAATGCGACCAGGACCGCCGTGCCGATCGCCAATGAAAACCGCTGTTTCAGCGACCACCGACCCTCGCCAAAAATACCTCTGTTGTTGCCAACCAACATCGCCCCCTTTGATTAATTTACCGAACTGGGTGAAGTTCGCTCTGCAGCTTGAGACAGGAGCAGGCAAGCCTGCCAGTCGGCCAAGCGCGCGCCGTTCGCCCCGCAACCGGCGCGCCGACTTTATCTTTGATCTCGTTATCTGCTGTGAAAACGCCAGCCTGTGACCAGCCCATCGATGGACTTGCCGAACTGTGCTTGCAGCACGTTGCGCCAGGGCCGTCGAACAATTGCCAACGAGCCACTCGTCAGCGGCTCAAATGCATGCCGGGAGGTTAGAGAAGCCCACCCCGACTGCCTATTAGACTTTGGTTTAGAGGGGGGCAGAACGCGAGCCCTCAGCCCGGTGACTGGCTGAGCGGTGCGTTTCAGTTTTAGCCGCTTTTTCCGGTTGACCGTGGCAAGCCGGTCGAACCGCCGGGCCGGCAAGAATTGCGGCGTCGGAGAGGGGCGGGGGCGGCCAAACGGCTATTGGCCAGCCGCGAAGCGTTTGTCGGCAGGCGACAGAAGAGCTGCCCCTTGACCTTCCATCAAGGCTATTTCGCCGTCAGCGATTTCAAGTCGGCGATTACCTCGCCGACGTGTTTTCCGGCATCGACCTGCAGGTAGGACTTGGCTACCCGGCCGTCCGGATCGATCAGGAATGTGTAGCGTTTGGCGAACTTGATCACGCCCCAGTTCGAATAGGCGCCAAAGCTCTGCGATACCTTGCCGCTCTCGTCGGAAAGCAGCGGGAAGGGCAGGCGCTGCTCTTCAGCGAAATCCCGATGTGAATCGGCTGAATCGACGCTCACACCGACCACCTGGGCGTTCAGCGTCGTGAATTGGGGCTGGTTGTCGCGAAAGTTGATCGCTTCCGTCGTGCAACCCGGGGTCTTGTCCTTGGGATAAAAGTAAAGCACGACCCACTTTCCGCGCCACTCGGCGAGCGAACGCGCCTTGCCGTCGCCGTCCGGCAGGACAAAGGCGGGCGCCACCGAACCGGGCTGCGGGGGCGCCTCGGCGTGGGCAACTCCGGTCAGCAATATGTTGGCCCAGATCAGCCAGTGCCAGTGTTTGTTCATCGTGTCGAACCTCCGTTTGCCGTGGCCGCGCCCCTTCGTCGCTGGGAACCCTGTGTGATGGACCGCTTTCCCGGCCAATAGATCCTGCGAAATGCCAAACGAGGACTTGGTCGACAACGCTTGCCAATCGGTCGGATGTTGGCGTTTCGTCGTGACATTTGAATTGCCATCCGGAGTCCATACGGACGGGTGCCTTGGCTATCAAACAGTTCCCCGGATGGATTGACGATTACTCTGAAGAATAGTTCTTTGCGGCCACTAACCTGACCGACATCAGGTCGGTTAACCGCCTTATTACAGAGAACGCACCGCGTGCATCATGCCAGGATCGTCGGCGTCGCGGCGGACGTCGAAGCCGAGCTGGCGGGCGAATTTGATCATCTTGTCGTTGGAGGCAAGGATGAAGGCTTCCATCTTTTTCATGCCGCGTGCCCGGGCGGCGTCGATCAAGGTCAGCATCAGGATGCCGGCGACACCGCTGCCTTGCCAGGCATCGTCGATGGCGATGGCGAACTCGCAATCGTCGCCGTTCGGGTTGGCGACGTAGCGCGCCACGCCAATCTCGACGGCCTGCCCGTCGCGCTGGATGATGGCGACCAGCGCCAGGTGGCGCACGTAGTCGATCTCGGTCAGGTACTTGAGCTTGCCGGGCGGCAGTTCGTTCAAGGTGGACATGAAGCGCTTGTAGCGCGAGTCGGCGGAAAGATGCTGGACGAAATCCTGCTCCAGCGGCTTGTCTTCGGCGCGGATCGGGCGGATGGTGACCGGGCTGCCGTCGAACAGGAAGCGGTTGCGGACGAGTTCGGCGGGATAGTCGGCCACGGCTTACTCCAGCGAATCGGCGGGGATCTTCCCGGCCAGGTAGGCGACGATGCTATCCAGCGTCTGGACCTTGCCGTAGTCGGATTCCGGAATCTCGACGCCGAGCTTCTCGTGGATGGTGGCCAGCACATTGAGCCAGTCCATCGAATCGAGGTCGATCTGGGAGCGCAGGGGCTTGTCGGCGATGATCCTGGCCGGATCGACTTCCGGGGCCAGGCGCTTGACGATGGCGAGCACGGCCGTGCGGATTTGTTCTTGCTGCTGACTCATTTTTTCTCCCGCTGCGCCTCGGCCTGTTCCAGCGTCGAACTGTCGCCTTCGGGCAGTCCGAGTTCCCATGCCTTGAGGAGCCGGCGCATGATTTTTCCGCTGCGAGTATGTGGCAGCGCCGGTGCGAATGCAATTTCCTTCGGTGCCACAGCCGCCCCGAGCCGCCGACGGGCGTGGCCCATCAATTCGAGCCGCAGGTCTTCGCTGGGCGCGATGTGCTGCTTGAGGACGACGAAGGCCTTGATCACCTCGCCGGCCAACGCATCCGGCTTGCCGATGACGCCTGCTTCGGCGACCGCCGGGTGTTCCATCAACACGCTTTCCACCTCGAACGAGCCGATCAGATGGCCGGAAGATTTGATCACATCGTCGCTGCGGCCGACGAACCAGAAGTAGCCATCGGCATCGCGCCGCGCCAGATCGCCGGTCAGGTAGAGATTGCCGGCAAAGCACTCGCGGTAACGCTCGGGTTGGTTCAGATAGCCGCGAAACATCGACGGCCAGCCGGTTTCCAGCGCCAGTTCGCCGACCGTATCCGGCGTTTCGATCACCGTCACCGGCTCGCCAGCCTGGTGGCGAACGACATGGGCGGCAATGCCCGGCAGCGGGCGCCCCATCGAGCCGGGCTTGATGTCCAGCGCGGCGGTATTGGCGATCATGATGCCGCCGGTTTCGCTCTGCCACCAGTTGTCGTGGATCGGCCGGCCGAAAGCTTCGAGGCCCCAGCACACCGCTTCCGGGTTGAGCGCCTCGCCGACACTGGCGATGAAGCGCAAGTCGGGAAAACGGTGGCCGGCAAACAGTTCCGGCCCGGCCTTCATGAGCAGCCGGATCGCCGTCGGTGCCGTGTACCAGACATTGACCCGCTCGTTTTCGAGAATGTGAATCCAGCGCAGAGGGTCGAAATCGGCCTCATCGACGATGCTCGTCACGCCCAGCACCAACGGGGCGATGATGCCGTAGGAAGTGCCAGTTACCCAACCCGGATCGGCCGTGCACCAGAACACGTCGTCCGGCTGCAGATCGAGCGCGGTGCGCGCCGTGGCGTAGTGGGTCAGCACGGCGCCGTGGGTGTGGACGGCGCCCTTCGGCAGGCCGGTCGTGCCGCTCGTGAAATGCAGCAGGGCCGGGTCTTCGGGGCCGGTCGGCACCATAGCCGGGGTGTCGGGGGCGGCGCCGAGCAGGGCGTGAAGGTCCAGGGTATCGGCAATGGCGCCGGCGCCGAGGTCATCGACCAGCAGAACATGCTGGAGCGAAGGGAGTTCCGGGCGAAGTGCCACGACCTTGCGCTGATAGGCGCTGGCCGTGGTGACCAGCACCTTGCCGGCCGCCTGGGCGATGCGGTTGCGAATCGGCTCCGGGCCGAAGGACTGGAAAAGCGGCGATACCACAGCGCCAATCTTGAGCGCGCCGAGCACGGCAACGTAAAGCTCGCAAACGCGGCCACAGAGCACGAAAACGCAATCCCCTTTCGTCACACCCAGCGACTTGAGCGCATTGCCGAAGCGGTCAGTCAGCCCGGCCAGCTCGCGATAGCTGACGTCGCGGGCGCGGCCATCGGCGGCCAGAAAGCGGAAGGCGGCTTTCGCGGCATGGGCTGAATGGGCATGGCGGTCCACCGCCAACTGGGCGATGTTGATCTCGCCATCTGCTGCAACGCCCAATTCGCGCCCAACCGCCGCCCAAGAAAACGCGGCATCGTCGGCCGGATCACCCAAGACGGCAGCGGCAGGTGCATCAGCAAACAGTTTTCGAATGAGCGCCGGTTTCATCGGAGATTTCACTGGATGTATGCCAGCAGATTCTGCGCTGCACCATCGCCGTCCGCAATGATGCTGCTCAAGCAGGCGCGAGATGGTGCCCGTTCAGACGTGAAGGCATGCGACACTCCATCGCGACGCTTGTGCCGGCAAGATGAAACCCGGGAAGTTGCCATTTAAAATTCAGGCGTTTTTTCCGGTTGACCGTAGGAATCGATTCGAATGGGGCTGAAATGACGCGTTTGCAAAGCGAACTGGAAAGATTGTTCCGCGTGCCGGATGCAGCGGCGGAAGAGCTCGCGCTGCTTGATGGCAATGGCCGGGTGGCGACGCTCGTCGTCGGTTTCGCCCGTTCGCGCGACTGGCCGACAGTGGCCGCGCTGCTCGGCAGCCTGCAGGAAACCCTCGGCCTGCCGCTGCCCGCCGTCGCAGTGGACGGCAAGGCCGGTTTCCAACTGTGGCTGCCGCTCGCCGAACCGATAGCGCCCGAAACCGCTACCCGTTTTCTCGCCGCCCTGCGCCGTCAATTCCTCGGCGACATTGCCGACCATGATCTGGCCCTGTTGCCCACAGCAAGCGGCCCCGAACGCGTACGCCGCATCCCAGCGCTCTCGACCGACAGCGGCCGCTGGTCAACCTTCATCGACCCGACCATGGGCGCCATGTTCGCCGACGAAGGCGGCCTCGATTTCGAACCCAACCCCGACCGCCAGGCCGACCAACTGGCAGCCATCACCCCCATCGAACCAGCCGACTTCGCGCATGCCCTCGCGCTACTGACCGCCAATCCACCGGCAGACCAAGGCCAGGAAACCAGCGCAGCCCACGCCAGCATCGGCGGCGGCTACAGCGAACCGCGGGATTTTCTGATGGCGGTGATGAACGATGCCAGCGTCCCGCTGGGCTTGAGGATCGAGGCGGCGAAGGCGCTGCTGAGTGCTGGGTGAGCCTGAAAGGATGGGTGCGGATATCCGTGCTGGCCGGTGAATGCTTTGAATGAGGCGGGATTCTATGGGTGTTCGCTTGGGGGGCGTGCTTTCGGCCAACTGCTGCCACTCGTCGTGCCCCCAAACCGGCCACCTAGGCGACCGCAGCACTCCGTAACCTGCCGTCGGGCGGATTCAAACGATTCGGCCAAAGCAGCCGTACAGAAATTTTGCACTCTTCGGTTGATTTCGGTCTTATAGCAGACGCTCAAAATTGTCTACAAATGTAGGGGTGATTGAAAGGGCAATCGCCTTTCAATGGCCAAACCGTGAAGGGACTGGGTCATTTGCCGTATGCGGAGATAGCAGATTGGCAATCTTCGTAAGCGCGCTTATGAGAGTCTCAGGGTCCTCCTGCGACATTTCATGCTCAATCCCAGGAAACATGCGGGATTGGAAGGGAGATTCGACCTTGCTACGGATGTCTTGAGCCGTTCTGTCCAAAATTTCCTGTGGCACAGGATATTTCCCCATCATCTCTTGAATTTTGTCGTGCGAAACTGCGGCTTGAAGCTCTGGCCGTAGGCTAAGCACTGCGACGCAGTACATCGCATGCTCAAGTGTGCCCCATCCATTTTGATAACGCCCCGCACGAAACGCCCAGGACAACAACAAGGATGCTGCTCGTTTGGCAACATTGAAGCATCCATGTCCGTAGAGTTGCATTGCGCATTCAAATAGCCGTTCGTGAACCTGATAGTGAGCCAAGCGGGCAACACTATCCTTGTCATCAGGGAGCCATGAAAGCACGCATACCAGCCACGTCGCGTCCTTTTCCAAATTCTCCCGATTATGGTCAATACAAGCAGGTGCAGCGGATAGCGCCGCCAAAATCTGTGTGACGTGTGTAATCCAGTAAATCATGTCGAATACGAATGGCGACTGGGCTTCAACTACAGCAAGTAGAAGCTCCTTCTGGGTCTGGTACAGCTGGTCGCTCCATTTCCGAATGTTTCGAATTATTTGTTCCGCATCCTTGTTGTCAGCCTCTGCCTGCAGCAACTGGTTTGCTAGCTCACTCAGCATGGCGAGAAATCCGGATTGCGAAGTTGCCGAGTAATAGCCCGCCAACGCCTGGCTATGCCTATTACCGAGAGCGCTATCTTTGGTGTTCTTAAGCAGCAATAGCGCTACGTTCTGGATATCGCCGCGCAACTCATGCAATGGAAATCTCAAGTCGTATTTTTGCCTCGAAGTCAGCAGGGCCAGCGACAGTTTTCCGAGTTCTTCCATGGTGCAAACGGTAACTGGAAAGTGGTCTTCTCGGACAATGCCCACGAGCGCAATTTCAGCAATTCGCTCCGTCACTTCCGGAATATGGTCAGCCCCCCCGTATTCGATACAACATTGAGCATGGTGACTGAGCAATCGCACACCCTGCATGAGAACATCTGGCCGATTCTGGGGAAGGACCTCTTTGATAGCCACCGCCAAGTAATGGGCAGCCAGGTTGGCATGCGTCTTATTTGTCCCGTATGGCCCATAGTCGATGCGCAAGTACAACTCAGCCAGTTTGGCCAGCACTTGCAGATTAGCGACCATGTATCTTTCATTGCCCTGCGTAATGGCTTCGCGATGTGTTTGCCTCAAGGACTCAAGCGTGTCGCTGATAAACGAATCGCCAATTAGCGGGCTATCCATAAAGCCGTTCGCTGCCACAAACGTATTGCCTTTTGCGCGTAGATAGCTGGTATGGATTGCGAGGATGGCTGAGTAGGCGGCATTTACGACACCGAAGTCGCCCTTGCTTGCGTAATGCCTAGCCAGGCTGGCCGCATAAAACAGCGATTCATTGGCACTGTTGGTCCATTGAGGGAACTGGAGAAACAGCTTCAGTCGAGGGGCATCAAAGGTGCTCTCGGGGCTGTCTTGGGCAACTGTAGGTTGAGCCGCGGCTCGAAAGGCTTTGTCGGCAAAATTTCCCCACCGCGCTAAATCTTGCTGTGCCTGCTTGACGATGTAGTTCAGCTGAAAACTCGGATTTACCAAATCTAAGGTCCGGCGGTACGCGTAGCCGAAAAGGATAAGCACCAGAATCAGAGACCAAAGCGCTATAAACAGCGACGAAACCACTTCGATTTGAGTCACAACCATCGCCAGCGAAGCGATGAGACAGGCCAGTAGAACCGTTCCTACAAACGCCAGCATCAAACGTAGGTCGCTGCTAAGCCGCCTGAACAGCGCATGTGGCATACGCTCGACATTGACCTGCAATGCGTAGACGACCATCGCAGAGACGACGGCGGTGGCACCTATAAGAGAACCGCCAACCGTAACCAGAAGTGTCTGTAGTGCCGTCAGCCGGTCTTTGTCGAGCTCGCCAATTTCCGTCTGCAACGCTGGCCCGACCACCCAATAGCTGACAGCGGCCAAGCCGATGCCAAACATGAAAAGAAGTGCTGGCCATCCTCGAAACCACAAGCCCAATGCTCTGTTTTGCCCCTCATAGTAGGAGCAGCGTAAGCGTTGCCTTAAGTGTTCCTTCGGCGTTTGGAGCGGCACAGATTCCATAAGGCGTATTGCTCCCTTTCTCGGCGGAGGGGCGATTTACAAAACTTCGAGGCAACCAAGATTTACAGTTGCTATGACAAACGATAAATTGGTCCTATTTTAACCAGTCAGCTCGTCAAGGCCGCTAGGCAGCAACTGGTTCGGCATGAAAATTGGCTCTACAAAGCAGCTCATATCCAAGCCCTAAGCTGAGTTGTGGCTCGCGCGACTTCAAGTTCAAGTACAGCATGCCCGACCAAATAGCATTGGCACGGATGGTTTGCTAAGTTTTCGCCTCAAAAAAACAACAACGGATTCTCGGATGACACCTTCACAATTAGAAAAATTGCTTTTCCGTGCGGAAGGCTCTGAGCTTGACTTCAAAGCTGACCAATATGTTTTCTCAAAAAACGACTTGGCGGCAGATGGGTTATCAGGGAACGAGTTCAGCAAAAAACTGGAAAATAAAAAGTCTGAACTGCTTAAAGATTTGCTTGCTATGGCAAATTCTTGGCGAGATGGTCCCGCGCATATCCTAATCGGATTCGAGGAAAACAAGCCGAGCCTTCCAAACGTTGTCGGTATTGCCGCAGAAAAATTCTATGATGACGCGAGATTTCAGCAGTTCATCGCTTCAAAAATTCATGGGACACTGGATTTTTCATATGAAGTTGTTGAATTTCGCGGTATTGCGGTTGGGATATTCACCATACCGAAACAGTCACGCCCGGTGTTTTCAAAGGAGACCTACGGCGTAGTTCAGAAGGACGTTGTGTATGTTCGCCGAGGTAGCTCAACGGATACCGCGCGACCGGATGAAATCGCCCAAATGGGAGCCGAAGAAGCTCAGTCAGCTCAAGTTGCCGATGTTTCTTTTGAAATTACCGATGACAAGGGAGTGGCGTTAGCGGGAACTGCGCGCGAAATCAAAGTTGCTGAACGTCCCAATGAGCCACTTCCGGATTTCGAAGAGGCACGCTCAACAAATCCGTTTGAGATTTCGATTAACCGCCCAAATCGCTCGTTCTGGAAAGAGCTTCGGACTTATGCAATAGCAAAGACTCAAGGGGTGGCAGTTCGGATTGCCATATCCAATAAGTCAGGGTTTGCCCTTTCTGATTGCGAACTCCATGTCATTGCCAAGCAAAGCGGCAATCCAATCAAGTTGGCTGATATTAAAGGTCGAAATCAGCCCAGTCCGTACCTCGACCTAGTTCCGAGCATTCATCAAACGCCTTTGCGCTTACACAAAGAAGACGGCTGGCCGGAATACAAGGTAATCGAGGGAAGTGTGGCGGCCGAGATACCGTTTCACCGTATTCTCCCGGGTGGGATAGGCAGGGCCAAAGGTATGGTGCTTGTTTTGCCGGTGGAGTCCGGACAGGTCGAACTCGAATTGACCTTATTTGCACGAGAGTTGCCGGAACCCATAGCAATGTCAATTTCGTTTCAAGTAAGCGCCGAGTTTTGCGAATGGAATATTGAACGACTATCGTCTCTTGTATGCACTCGTTAGAGGGTCGAGCACGTGTTCCAGAGTTAGGAAAGCTGTCGTTCAACGAGGACCACGGCTGAATGGCGGCAAGCTGCCAAATTGCGGCTTATTCTTGGAACCCAACCCAATGGCACCAAAGGCCGACGAGTTCGCGTTCAGCAAACGCCCTGAACGTCTACTCCGCTCAGAAAACTGCCTTCGCTAGGCCCGAGCGACGAAGGACCGCTGAGGGCACAAAGCACTTATTCGCAAAAACAGAAGCAGCGTTTAGTTATCGCTGTTGAGTGTCGGCCCGAGCATCGGTGTGGGGCAACAAACAGTCCCTCAACGTAGCAAACCGAAAAATCCCGATTTCAAATTTCGCCCTTTTTTCCGGTTGACCGTAGGAATGGGCGAATAGTCGGTCAGGCGGCCGGTTCTGGCGTTTTTGCTTCTTCGGTCAGCCGCCGGCTTTCCTTGGGGTCGCGAAATATCAGTGGTTGCGCTTGGCGGTCCGGTTTTTCGGCGTTTTCGAGTGCGTTGCTGACGATTTCGTGGTGTGGGCTTTTCGGGCAGACGGGGTCGGCTGCATCGGCATCGCCGGCCAGCAGGTAGGCCTGGCAGCGGCAGCCGCCGAGGTCTTCTTCCTTGTGGTCACAGTCGCGGCAGGGCTTTTTCATCCAGCCGGTACCGCGGTAGTGGTTGAAGCCTTCCGAGTCGTACCAGATCTCGCGCAGGCTGCTGTCGCGGACGTTGGGGAAGCTCAGGCCGGGCAGCATGCGGGCGGTGTGGCAGGGCAGGGCGGTGCCATCCGGGGTGACGGTGAGGAAGACGTTGCCCCAGCCGTTCATGCATTTCTTGGGCTTGCCTTCGTGGTAGTCGGGCACCACGAAGAGGATGCGCATGCGTTCGGCCAGCTTTGCCTTCCATTCGTTGGTGACGGCTTCGGCGCGGCGCAGTTGTTCGCGCGACGGCATGAGCTGGTCGCGGTTGAGCAACGCCCAGGAGTAGTACTGGGCATTGGCCAGTTCGATGTATTCGGCGCCGAGAGCATCGGCCATTTCGATGATGCGGCCGATGTGGTCGATGTTGAGGCGATGGATGACGACGTTCATGACCATCGGCCAGCCGCGTGCCTTGATCATTTCGCCGACCTTCTGCTTGAGGTCGAAGGTGCGCGTGTGGGTCAGGAAATCGTTGATCTCCTTGGTCGAATCCTGGAAGGAAAGCTGGATGTGGTCGAGGCCGGCCGCCTTGAAGGCGTCGAGGCGGGCTTCGGTGAGGCCGACGCCGGAGGTGATCAGGTTGGTGTAGTAGCCGAGCCGGCGGGCTTCGCCGATGAGGATTTCCAGATCGTCGCGGAGCAGCGGTTCGCCGCCGGAGAAGCCGCACTGCACGGCGCCCAGTTCGCGCCCTTCGCGCAGCACGCGCAGCCAGTCATCGGTGCTCAGCTCGGTCTCGTGCTTGGCGAAATCGACCGGGTTGTAGCAGAACACGCAGTGCAGCGGGCAACGGTAGGTGACTTCGGCGAGCAGCCACATCGGCGGGCCGATTTTGGCCGGGGCATTCATGGCCTGGCTTCCGTTTCTAGTTTCAGCCAGCGTTTTTCGATGGCCATGGCGAGAAAGGCTTCGACGTCGCCGCGCAAGCCGCTGGCCGAAAAGGCCGCTTCAAGGTCGGCGACGATGGCCGCGATGTCGCGCTGGCCGTCGCAGCGGGCGAGGATCTCGCCGCCGCTCTGGTTGAGCTTGATCATCCCTTCCGGGTAGAGCAGCACGTGACATTGCTGCACCGGCTCCCACTGGAAGCGGAAGCCGTGGCCGAGGCGCGGCGTGCCGTCCATCAGGCGACTTTCCGTTCTGCGGTGACGCCATTCGTGCCGTAGTGCTGGCCCATGACGTCGTTCATCGCCCACAGGATGTCGAGCTTGAACTTGAGGATCTGCACGGCGCGTTCCTGCATGGCGCGGGTGCGGAAGTAGTCGAGCGTGACATTGAGGCCCTGGATGACGTCGCGCGGCGCCTGGCTGGTGCGGTTGCGGAAATATTGCAGGCCGGACGACTCGATCCACGGATAGTGGCCGGGCCAGGTGGCCAGGCGCTGGAGGTGAATGACCGGGGCGAACAGTTCGGTCAGCGATGAGCAGACAGCCTCCTGCCACGGGGCGCGGCGGGCGAAGTTGATGTAGGCATCGACGGCGAAGCGGACGCCGGGCAGGACGTGGCGGAGATCGACGATTTCCTCGCGGGTCAGGCCGACGGCTTCGCCGAGGCGAATCCAGGCTTCGATGCCGCCGGCGTCGAATTCCTTTTCGCCATTCGGCAGGCCGTATTCGAAGCCGTCATGGTCGAGGATGCGCTGCACCCAGCCGCGGCGCACTTCGCGGTCCGGGCAATTGGCCATGATCGCGGCATCCTTCACCGGAATGGCGATCTGGTAGTAGTAGCGGTTGGCCACCCAGCCGCGGATCTGCTCGGGCGTGGCATGGCCGGTGTTGAGCATGACGTTGAACGGATGGTGGATGTGGTAGGCCTTGCCGTTTTCGCGCAGCTGGGCCTCGAACTCCTCGCGGCTCCAGGCCGGGCGGCCGTCGTCGGCGTCGTGGGATTCGGCAAGGATGTCGGCTCTGATCATGGTTGTCTCCCTTTATTAGATGGTGATGCGGGCGCCGTCTTCGGCAACCTCGATGCCGCGCCGGGTCAGTTCGGCACGTTGCGGCGAGTTTTCGTCGAGGATGGGATTGGTGTTGTTGATGTGGATGAGGATCTTGCGCACGTGTTTTGGCAATTCATCCAGCCAGTCCATCATGCCGCCGGGGCCGGATTGCGGCAGGTGGCCGATGTCGCGGGCAGTCTTGGTGGACAGGCCGGCGACGATCATCTCATCGTCGGTCCAGAAGGTGCCATCGACCATCACGCAATCGGCTTCGGCCATGCGGGCGAAGACTTCCGGTGTCCGGGCGCCGAGGCCGGGGGCGTAGAACAGCTTGCGGCCGGTGCTCGGCTCGGTGATGGTGACGCCGACGTTGTCGCCATCCACCGAGGCTTCGCGGTGCGGCGAATAAGGCGCCGCCTTGCTGGACAGCGGGATGACCGAGAAGTCGAGGCCGGGTACCCTGGGCATGGTGAAGGCGGTGCCGTCGAGCGGCAGTTCGTGGTGGTCCACGCCGCAGAAATGCTCGAGCACGCGCAGCACCGGGTTGCCGGTGGTCAGGTCTTCGTAGACCGGCTGGGCGCACCACAGCGGCATTTTCGCTTTCTGCTCGCGCAGCATGAAGAGGCCGGTGGCGTGGTCGATCTGGCCGTCGACCAGAAGGATGCCGCCGATGCCGGTGTCGCGCAGGGCGCGGTTGGGCTGCAGTTCGGGCGTCGCCTTGATCTGTTGCAGGATATCCGGCGAGGCGTTGAGTAAGGCCCAGTCTGCGCTGTCGTCGGCGGTGACGCAGATCGATGACTGGGTGCGTGGCTTGGCGCGGACGCTGCCGTCGCGCAGGCCGGCGCAATTGCGGCAGTTGCAGTTCCACTGCGGGAAGCCGCCGCCGGCCGAGGCGCCGAGAATGATCAGTTTCATGATTGTTTTTGGAACCGTCATCCCGGCCAAAGCCGCGATGACGGCGCGTCCCTTAGCGGGCAGCGATGTACATCGTGATTTCGAAGCCGAAGCGGAAGTCACAAGCGGTTGGGGTTTCCCATTTCATATCGATAGTCTCCGTTATGGATTGAACATCCGGCGGCGTCTGCTGCCGGTTGTCTGCCGTATTCACTGAAACGACAGACTGGAATGAACTATCGCGCAGGGGCCGACCGGGTGCCCCGCGGGATTCATGAATTCGCCCTCATGATTTTCATGAGATGCGCGGAGCGCCTACCGGCAAGGCGTTGTCGATGGTTAGAATGGCCGGCATGTCTGCCGCTTCCGCCACCCTGCATTGTCCGTCGCCGCCGTTTGATAGCGGCTGGCTGCCGGTTTCCGGTGGTCATCGTCTTTACTATGAACAGCGTGGCGAGACGGCAGGGATTCCCGTGCTGATCCTGCATGGTGGCCCCGGTTCCGGTTGCTCGCCGCTGATGGCCGGCTTCTTCGATGCGCAGCGCTTTCGCGTCATCCTGCTTGACCAGCGCGGTTCAGGCAAAAGCCGGCCGGCCGGATGCTGCGAGGAAAACACGACGCCAGCGCTGATCGACGACATCGAGGTTTTGCGCCGGCATCTCGGCATTGACCGCTGGCTGGTCATGGGCGGCTCGTGGGGCGGCACGCTCGGCATCCTGTACGCGGCGGCGCATCCCGGGCAGGTCAGCGGCCTGCTGCTGCGCAACCCTTTCCTGGCGCGGGCGGCCGATCTCGACTGGTTCTTTGGTGGCGCCCGCCAGCACCATCCCGCGGCGTGGCAGCACTGGGCGGCGCTCGGCGCGCCGGAGACGCCGGGTGCCATGTTGCCCTGGCTGGAGGGTCGCTTCCAGTCACCATCTGCCTCTCTCGTTACGGCCTGGCATGTCTGGGAGTGCGCCCTGGCCGGAACGCCGAGCCGCGACTTGAGTCCGTCAGACATTGCGTTGCTGCAGTTGCGCTACCGCCTGCAACTCCATTATTTCCGCCACGCCTGCTTCATGCCGGAAGGCGGCGTGCTGGCCGCTGCTGAACGAATCGCCGCGCTGGCGGCGCCAATTCACATCGTGCAGGGCCTCGCCGACGACGTTTGTCCGGCCAGTGCAACGGCCGCATTGCAGGAAAGACTGCCGCGTGCCGGTTACTGCCGGGTCGAGGGCGTCGGCCATGATCCCTATGCCCCGGCCATGCTGGCGGCGACGCTTGGTCTGGTCGAATCGTTTGCCGTGCATGGGCGGTTCGCGCCCTGACAAAACGGTCCCGGCCTCTGGCCGAAGCATGTTCAATTTTGGGCGTTTTTTCCGGTTGACCGTAGCAATCGGGTTCGCCCCGATATCAGCCCCTGGCGACCTGGCGCGCCGCTCGCAATCCACTGCGCACGGCACCTTCCAGCGTCGCCGGGTAGTCTGCCCAGGTGTAGTCGCCGGCCAGGCAGAGGCGCGGATTCGAGGTTCGGACATCCGGACGATACAGGCCGGGAATGGCCGAGAAAGTGGCGCGTTTTTCGCGGATGACCTTGTGCCAGCCGGTCGGGTTCGGGTAGCCGAGTTCTGCGTCGAGCGCTGCGCACAGCGCGGCGTCGTCGAGTTTTTCCCAGTCGCCATGCCCGCTCAAAACGCAGGCCAGCATGCCCTGACCGCGGTCGACCATCCATTGGCAATGGCCGCCGAGGCGGTTGCTCAAGGGGAAAGGCAATTTCATTTTTGGCTCAAAATTCCGGTAGACCGTGGCAATCGGCTCGTAGGCGTAATCCGTGGCCGCCGCCGGCCACAGGGCGCCGACATGCTGCGGTGCGGTGGCGATAATGGCCGCGGCGAAGGTTTCACCGTCGATGGCGATGCCGCTTTCAGCTCCCGTGATCTGGCCGACCCGCGTACTCAGGCGAATTTCGGCGCCATGGGCGTGCAGCCAGCGCCCGGCCGGTTCCGGCAGTAGCTGGCCGAGATCGACGCGTGGCAGCAGCAGATCCGTGTCTGCGCGGCGCGAACTGCCCAGGCTGTCACGCAGGACGTTGGCGAACAATTGCGCCGAGGCGCGTTCGGCTGGCGTGTTCAGCGCGGCGAGGCAGAGCGGTTCCCAGAGATGGCGGCGCAAGGCGCCGTTTTGGCCGGCGGCGTCGAGCCATTCGGCAACGGTCGTGTCGCCGGCCAGCTTGAAACCCCGGCGCTTGATGCCGTCCATCCAGAGCGCCGTTCGCAGCTTTTCGCCGAGGCTGACCCGGCTCGCCGTGAGCAAGCCCCAGGCGACGTTGAGCGGCGCGGGCAGGCGGGGCAGGGCGAGGTGAAAGCCGGTGTTGTCGACGACCTGCAGCGGACGGCGGTCAAGGAGTTCATCGGGATTGGCGCCGACCCGGCGCATCAACGCCAGCGTGTCGCGGTAGGCGCCG
Organism: Betaproteobacteria bacterium HGW-Betaproteobacteria-6; assembly: GCA_002842145.1. Lineage (GTDB taxonomy): Bacteria > Pseudomonadota > Gammaproteobacteria > Burkholderiales > Rhodocyclaceae > Azonexus. The sequence goes on from PHCF01000030.1 coordinate 21,018, forward strand.
AGCAGGATGTGCTGGCCGTTGTCGAGCCGGCGGCCGTCCATCTCGACGCCACGGGCCCGGCCACCGAGCGCGCGGCCGGCTTCAAACAGGGTTGTTTGAGCACCGGCGGCGGTCAGTTCGACCGCAGCAGCAAGGCCCGCCCAGCCGCCACCGATGACGGCAACGCGCATCCGCTCAGCCCTTGATCCAGGTCTTGGCGGCCAACCACAGCTTGCGCGTCGGCGGCAGCGAGATGCGCTGGTGCAACACCTGGAAATTCTCGCGCTTGATTTCGTCGAGCACGGTGCGATAGATCGCCGCCATGATCAGGCCGGGGCGCTGGCTCTTGCGGTCGACCGCCGGCAATTGGGCGAAGGCCTGCTCGTAGTACTTTTCGGCCCGTTCGTACTGGAACTGCATGAGGGCCGTGAAATTGTCCGAATACTTGCCGTTGAGGATGTCGGCGGCTGGCACGTTGAACTGCTTGAGTTCGTCCATCGGGATGTAAATCCGGCCGCGCCGCGCATCTTCGCCGATGTCGCGAATGATGTTGGTGAGCTGGAAAGCCATGCCCAGATCGTGGGCGTATTTCTGCGTCTGGCGGTCGGTGTAGCCGAATATTTCCGCGGCAAGCAGGCCGACCACGCTGGCGACGCGGTAGCAGTAGAGCGACAGGCCCTTGAAGTCGAGATAGCGCGACTGCGTGAGGTCCATCTCCATGCCGTCAATGATTTCCAGCAACTGCTCCTTCGGCAGGTTGATGCTCTTGTCGAGCCCGGCCAGCGCCTGACCGACCGGGTGTTGCGGCTGACCTTCGGCAACGCGTTCGATCTCCTGGCGCCACCAGGCGAGCTTGGTCGAGGCGATGGAAACGTCGTTGCATTCATCGACGACGTCATCGACTTCGCGGCAGAAAGCATAGAGCGCCATGATGGCGCGCCGGCGTGGCAAGGGCAGAAACAGGAAGCTGTAGTAGAAGGAGGAGCCGCTTTTGGCGCACTTCTCCTGGCAGTATTGGTCGGGATTCATAACTTCACATTCTAATGGATCGACCAGCCAGAACGAGCCAATCCCATTTGCCGAGCTTTGGTCTGCGCGTGAAAACATCGCCGCGCACACGGCGGATGCGCTCAAGAATGCGCAATCCGCCCTGCATGGTCAGGCGGATTTCCCAGCCGAGGCGGCCGGGCAGGGCGTGGACGAGCGGGGCGCCGCGTTTCATCAGCGCCGTCGCCCGGTCGATTTCGAAATCCATGAGCGCCGCCCAGTTGGCCGACCAGCGGCTCTGCGCGATGTCGTCTTCGCTGAGGCGGAAGTGCGGGAAGTCGGTCTGCGGTATGTAAATCCGGTCTTTTTTCCAGTCGACCGCAACATCCTGCCAGAAGTTGATCAACTGCAAGGCCGTGCAGATGCAATCGGACTGTTCAAGGTGTTCCGGTTCGCTCCGGCCGAACAGATGCAGCACCAGCCGGCCGACCGGATTGGCCGAACGGCGGCAGTAGTCGAGCAGTTCCGGATAATCGGCGTAGCGCGTCTTGACCACATCCTGCGCAAAGGCATCGAGCAGATCGCGGAAGAGCTGGATGGGCAGTTTGTACGCGGCAATCACTTCGGCCAAGGCGACGAAGAGCGACGTTTGCGGCACGTTGCCGGCTTCGATCCGATCCAGCTCGGCCCGATAGGCGTTCAGCCCAGCCAAGCGCTCGTCGGGCGACGCGTCGCCCTCGTCCGCAATATCGTCGGCGCTGCGCGCAAAGCGGTAAATGACCTCGATCGGCCGGCGCAATTCGGCCGGCAAAAGCAAGGAGGCGACAGGAAAATTTTCGTAATGATCAACGGACATCAGTGGTCTGCTCTGGAGATTGCGGCTCAGTCGGTGCTAGAATTCGCCCCGCCTGCCCAGGTGGCGAAATTGGTAGACGCACCAGATTTAGGTTCTGGCGCCGAAAGGTGTGGGGGTTCGAGTCCCTTCCTGGGCACCATTTTCAGCACTTCGCTGAAAAACCGGTCGGCCGGCATCCGGAAGCCGGCCGCATTCGGATGACCGCCGCCACCGTAACGCGTGGCGATCTCCGAAACATCGAGGGCTTTGCCCTTCGAGCGCAGCGAAGCCTTCACTTCGCCATCACCCGATAATTGCCAGATCAGCCCGAAGCTGCCGCTTTGCTCGGCCAGCGAGTTGCCGAGTTCCGAGGCGAACAGCGCATTGGCGTTGATGGCAATGCCGTGAACGCTCAACCAGGCCTGGTCATCATCGGTAACAATCGCTTGGCCGTGGCGCTGCGCCTGCAATGCATCGACCGGTTCGCCGCGCAGTTGGGCCGGCATGCGCAGCGGGCTGAGCGCCAGACGCGCAATTTCCTGCTGATAAAACTGCTCGATGGCTCCGCCTTGGGTGAGCATGTCGAGATAATACGGGGCGCTATCGTTGGGCGTGTCGACGACCAGTTGATGCCAGACGGAGAAGTCGAAAGGCAGCAGGCGCAGGGCACGGCAGAACGGACGCGTGGCCGGGGTGAAACGCCACATGTCCTGCTCTTCGACGTGCCGGAGGGCCAGCGGTGTTGGTGCGTGAGGATGAAAATGCTCCCACGCCAGCCGGGCGCCCGATTTTTCCAGATCGAAGACAACACGCAGCGGCAGTTTTGAGTGCTGGTAACTGCGCAGGCCGTTTTCGCCAATCTGCAACTTGTCGCCCCAGGCCTTCAGTGCCGACGCATGATGGTCGATCTGGGTGACCGAGGCAGCAACGCCCGCCATCGTTTCCAGATACTCGGGCGGAAATGAAAAGTCGAGGATGAAAACCGCGTGGCCGGCGACATCGGTCAGCGCCCATGCTTCGCCATGATGCATGGGCCGGTAGGTCGCCGCATCGCCGAATTGGCGCCAGGCGGCATACGCGGCGCCAAAGCCATCGAGGCAGTCGGCATGGTAGAGAACAAAAACCGGGGGGTGAGCGGGCATGCTCAGTAATGCGGCGGAAGATCGTCGCGCAGGCTGCGCTGTTCTTGCGGCTGGGCGTTTTGCGCCTGCTCGCGCAAAACGCGAATTTCACGGAAGAGCAAATCGATCTGCTCCTGCTGGCGGAAAACCAGGTGATTCAATTCCTCGACCAGGTCTTCGGTGTAGCTGATCTTGATTTCTAGTTCGGTAATGCGCGATTCCACAAATGATCCTTATTTTTCACCGCGCCAGTCGCGCAGGGTTTCTTTGGGGGGCGGCGGTGGGGTGTCGTTGCGCGGCGGCCGGAGCAGCGGCAGTGCGCCCCCCAACACGACGATCAGACAGATCCCCAGAATAATCCAGCCTTCGTTCATGGCTTTCTCCGTTGCAGAAGGGATAAGTGTACTTGGCTTCGCAAAAAATCGCGAAGGGCTGTTGACATCAGCGTTTACGTCTGTAAAATGCGCGCTTCTTTAGGCGGTTAGCTCAGTTGGTTAGAGCGCCACGTTGACATCGTGGAGGTCGTTGGTTCGATTCCAATACGTTCAGAAACACTAATCGAGTCAGCCTTCGTTTGACCAAAAAAGTGCGGCTCACCCCCGCACTTTTTTTTCGCCTGGATATTTGCCATGCCTGATATCAAACTGCCTGATGGTTCCATCCGCTCTTTTGAACAGCCGGTAACAATCGCCGAAGTGGCGGCCAGCATCGGTGCTGGCCTGGCTCGCGCTGCACTGGGCGGCAAGGTCGATGGCAATCTGGTCGATACCTCGTATCTGATCGAAAAAAATGTCGATCTGGCTATCGTGACCGAGCGCGACCCTGACGGCCTCGAGCTGATCCGTCACTCGACCGCCCATCTGCTTGCTTATGCGGTCAAGGAGTTGTTCCCCGACGCACAAGTCACCATTGGACCGGTCATCGAAAACGGCTTCTATTACGACTTCGCCTACAAGCGTCCGTTTACCCCGGAAGACTTGGTGGCGATCGAAAAGCGCATGGCTGAGCTGGCCAAGAAGGATATTCCGGTAACACGGGAAGTATGGGCGCGCGACGATGCGGTCAAGTTCTTCCTCGATCTCGGTGAAAAATACAAGGCCGAGTTGATTGGCGCCATTCCCGCCGATCAACAAGTTTCGCTCTACCGCGAAGGCGATTTCATCGACCTTTGCCGTGGCCCGCACGTGCCAACGACGGCCAAGCTCAAGGTCTTCAAGCTCATGAAGGTGGCCGGTGCCTACTGGCGTGGCGATCATCGCAACGAGCAGTTGCAGCGCATCTACGGTACGGCATGGGCCAAGAAGGAAGATCTCGACGCCTATCTGCACATGCTGGAAGAGGCCGAAAAGCGCGATCACCGTCGTCTCGGCAAGCAGTTCGACCTCTTTCATATGCAGGACGAAGCGCCGGGTCTGGTTTTCTGGCACCCCAAGGGCTGGGCGATCTGGCAGGAAATCGAAAGCTACATGCGCGCTGTTTATCGCAACAACGGCTATCAGGAAGTGCGCTGCCCGCAGATTCTCGACAAGGCTCTGTGGGAAAAATCGGGGCACTGGGAACACTACAAGGACAACATGTTCACGACTTCGTCGGAAAACCGCGATTACGCAGTCAAGCCGATGAACTGTCCGGGCCATGTCCAGGTTTTCAATGCCGGCTTGCGCTCTTACCGCGAACTGCCGCTGCGCTACGGCGAGTTCGGCTCATGTCACCGCAACGAACCGGCTGGTGCTCTGCACGGCCTGATGCGTGTGCGGGGCTTCGTACAGGATGATGGGCACATCTTCTGTACGGAAGATCAGATCGAATCCGAAGTGACCGCCTTCAATGCGCTAGTCAAGAAGGTCTATGCCGATTTCGGCTTCAATGACGTGGCTGTCAAACTGGCCTTGCGTCCGGAGAGCCGTGTTGGTTCAGATGAGGTCTGGGACAAGGCCGAGGATGCGCTGCGTCAGGGCTTGCGGGCTTCCGGTCTGGAATGGACTGAACTGCCCGGTGAGGGCGCTTTCTATGGTCCGAAGATCGAATTTCATATCCGGGATGCCATTGGTCGTTCCTGGCAGTGCGGCACCATGCAGGTCGACTTCTCGATGCCGGGTCGTCTCGGGGCGGAATATGTCGGTGCCGACGACACGCGCAAGGTTCCGGTCATGCTGCATCGGGCGATCCTCGGTTCGCTTGAGCGCTTCATCGGTATCCTGATTGAAAATTTCTCGGGAGCCTTGCCGTTGTGGCTGGCCCCCGTTCAGGCAGTTGTCCTGAATATTTCGGAAAAGCAGGCTGATTACGCCGCGGATGTTGCGCAAAAGCTGCATCAGGCAGGCTTCCGGGCCGAGTCGGATTTGCGTAACGAGAAAATTACCTATAAAATCCGCGAACATAGCTTGAACCGGCTGCCCTATCAGCTCGTTGTGGGCGATAAGGAAAAAGCGGACGGACTGGTGGCCGTGCGGACTCGCGGTGGTCAGGATCTCGGACAGATGTCTGTGGATGACCTGATCAAGCAGCTTCAGAATGAAGTTGCGGCGCGGAGTGGCACGGCTTAATTTTTGTTGTTTTCGGGGGTTTCACCATAGCTCAGAACAAGGCGCATCGCCTCAACGAAG
>PHCF01000184.1 GCA_002842145.1 Betaproteobacteria bacterium HGW-Betaproteobacteria-6
GATTTTCTCGATGGTTTTAACGTTAGACATCATTCAATCTCCATACGCTAGTGTAATAGGGTTACCCAAGCATCCTAGCGATATATGCCTTAGGTGATAGAACCAAGTGTATAGATGGTTATGACATTTCGCAAGTGTCAATGCCAATAAATTTGTCAAATACGCGTGACATTTTGTAACACCTGGTGCACTTGCCATAGTCCTTCGACCTTATGCGAGACGGGAAGTGCCGTTATCCTTTCCGAATTGCGGAGGATGCTCTAAGATCATTCGACCAATTAAAACCGAGTGCGGGAGAGCGCAATGCAGGTGCGGGAAATACTACGGGTCAAGGGTGGAACGTTGTTTACGGTTGCACCACAACAATCTCTGGCTTTCGCCGTGGATAGCATGGCCGACCTTGATGTCGGCTCGCTGGTGGTGATGGATGGCGGCAAGATGGTCGGCATGCTGACCTTCCGCGAGGTTCTCATGGCGCTCAAGGGCAAGGCGGCGACGGCAGAAAGCCTGACCGTCGGCGACGTCATGGTGACCGATCCGGTGACCGCTTACCCGGATATGGAGGCGAACGACCTGCGCCGGCTCATGATCGAAAAACGCTCGCGTTATCTGCCGGTAGTCGAAGAGGGTACGCTGATGGGCGTCATTTCGTTTCTTGATGTGGCCAAGGCGGTTCTTGAGGAGCAAAGCTTCGAAAACAAGATGCTGAAAAGCTATATCAAGAACTGGCCAACAGACCAGGAAGCCTGAGTCGTCAAATTGTTCGAAAGGCAGCTTTGGCTGCCTTTTTGTCGTTTACGGTCGGCGATCGGCTAGAAGTCGATCGTGTCCATGGTATCGATGCAGTGCGGCGGAGGCATCCTGCATGCCGTGGTAAACTGCGTTATTCCACATCTAGAACCCAGCTTCCATGTCAGGCAATACTTTCGGCTCCTTGTTTACCGTTACTTCCTTTGGCGAGTCGCACGGCCCGGCGATCGGCTGCGTCGTTGACGGTTGCCCGCCTGGGCTGGCCCTGTGCGAGGCCGATATCCAGGCCGAGCTCGATCGCCGCAAGCCGGGAACGTCGCGTCATGTGACGCAGCGCCGCGAACCTGATACCGTCGAGATTCTTTCCGGTGTCTTCGAGGGCAAAACAACGGGCACCCCGATCGGTCTGCTCATTCGCAACCAGGATCAGCGCAGCAAGGACTACGGCAATATCGCCGATACCTTCCGGCCTGGCCACGCCGATTACACCTACACCCAGAAATGCTCGCAAGTGGCTTAGTGATCGTTACGGAGTCACTATTTGTGGCTGGATGAGTGCATTGGGGCCGATCGAGATTCCCTTCGTGTCGGCCGACGATATTCGCGAAAATGCATTTTTCGCGCCGAATGCGGCGCTGGTCCCGGAGCTCGAAAGCTACATGGACAGCCTGCGCAAGTCCTTGGATTCGGTTGGCGCCAAAATTACTGTCACGGCAACCGGTGTGCCACCGGGCTGGGGGGAGCCGGTTTATGACCGTCTTGATGCTGAAATCGCCTACGCCATGATGGGCATCAACGCCGTCAAGGGGGTCGAAATAGGTGCCGGCTTCGCTTCGGTGGCCCAGAAGGGCAGCGAACACGGCGATGAAATGACCCCGCAAGGCTTCGTCACCAACCATGCCGGCGGCGTGCTGGGTGGGATTTCGACCGGGCAGGAGATCGTCGTTAACATGGCGATCAAGCCGACCTCATCCATTGCCCAGTCGCGTCACTCGATCGATCGTCAGGGTAATGCCATCGAGGTGGCGACCGAGGGGCGGCACGATCCCTGTGTCGGCATTCGCGCTACGCCGATTGCCGAGGCCATGCTGGCGCTGGTGTTGATTGATCATGCTCTGCGCCACCGCGCCCAGTGCGGAGATGTGGTGTGTACGACGCCGCGCATCCCGGGGAAAACCGCGTAATATTTCTACGTTTGCCGCCCAGGCGGCTGATCATCGCAACAGGGAGAGACACCATGCAAGTTGATCACCACGATCTGTACCAGGAGTTTCCGGAGTTCAAGGATGCCATCGATGTGCTCAAGGCCGGCAACGCCTACTTTTCCCGGCAGTTCGCGTCCTACAATCGCCTGACCGGCAAGGTCGAGGATCTGGAGGAGCATGACATGCCGGTCGGCGACTTCACCATTGAGGACATGAAGAAGCAGCGTGTCAAATTGAAGGATGAAATCTACCATCTGCTGCTCGCCTTCCGCGCCGGGCAGGAGTCCGTCAAGGCCTGATAAAGGCCCGTGCCCGAAGATGCATCCGGTAAAATCGCCGGATGCATGCATTGCCTTACTGGCGCCTCTCGGGCTACTACTTTTTCTATTTCGCCTTCATTGGCGCCTTCTCGCCCTATTTCGGGCTCTATCTCCAATCCCTGAATTTTTCTGCCTGGGACATCGGTTTGCTGATGTCGCAAATGCAGTTGATGCGCCTTTTTGGCCCCAATTTGTGGGGCTGGCTGGCTGACCGTTTCGGTCGGCGCATGGCGATCATTCGATTGGCTGCAGCGATCGGTCTGGCCGGATTCACTGCGTTCTTCTGGCTCGACAAGTTGCCCGGCATGCTGCTGGCGATGGCCGTGCTGGCCTTCTTCTGGAGCGCTGCTCTGCCGCTGGTCGAAACATTAACCTTCGACCATCTGCGCGAGGAGCGTGGTCGTTACAGCCGCATCCGCCTGTGGGGGTCGATCGGCTTCATCGTCGCCGTGATGGGGACCGGTGCTCTGCTCGACATGGCGCCGCCGGTCGGCGTGCTCTGGGTGTGCTGGGCGATTCTGGCGGGCATTCTTCTCTATGCGCTGACTTTGCCGGAAGCCCCGCCGGTACCCCATGAGAGCGACGCTCAGCGGATTGGCACAATTCTGCGCCAGCCGAAAGTGATTGCGCTGATGACGGCCTGCTTTGCGATGTCGGCGGCGCATGGCGCATTTTACGTTTTCTATTCCATTCATCTCGATGCCCACGGCTACTCGAAGACCGAGGTTGGCTTGCTGTGGTCTCTAGGCGTAGTGGCGGAAATTGTCGTCTTCATGTTCATGGCCCGGCTGTCGCGACGGTTCTCGCTGCGTGCCATCCTGCTCGCCAGTTTTGGCGCAGCGGTTGTTCGCTTCCTGCTTATGGGTTGGGGTGTCGAGTCGGCGGCGATCATGGTTCTTGTCCAGTTGCTGCACGGACTGACGTTCGGCGCCTACCATGCGGCTTCCATCGCGGCGGTGAATCAGTGGTTTCCGGGCCGGGCGCAGGGGCGCGGGCAGGCGCTTTATTCCAGCTTGTCGTTTGGCGCCGGCGGCTTGCTCGGTGCACTGATCAGCGGCCGGACCTGGGAATCGCTGGGCGCCGGCTGGACCTTTACGCTCGGCGCGCTATTCGCGCTGGTCGGCTTCGTGCTGGTCTGGGGCTGGGTCGGTGCGAATGCTACGGTCAACCGGGAAAACAGGGCAAAAACGAAAGATCCTGTGCAATAATTCAAGGCTTTACAGCCCACATTACGCACCATGTCGAAGACCGGAAGCTGATGGCACGGCACTTCTCTATATCGATCGTCACCTTGTGCACGAAGTGACCAGCCCGCAGGCTTTCGAGGGCCTCAAACTGGCTGGCCGCAAGCCGTGGCGCATCTCGTCCATCGTTGCGACGGCCGACCACAACACGCCGACCGATCACTGGGACGAAGGCATCAAGGACCCGGTTTCACGGCAGCAAGTCGAAACCCTGGACGCCAATATCCGCGAGGTCGGTGCGCTGGCCTATTTCCCGTTCAAGGATGCGCGGCAGGGCATCGTGCACGTCGTCGGCCCGGAAAACGGCGCCACGCTGCCCGGCATGACTGTTGTTTGCGGCGACTCGCATACCTCGACGCACGGTGCATTCGCCTGTCTGGCCCACGGTATCGGTACCTCGGAAGTCGAGCATGTGCTGGCCACCCAGTGTTTGCTGCAAAAGAAATCGAAGACCATGCTGATCGCCGTCGATGGCAAGCTCGGCAAGGGCGTTACCGCCAAGGACGTGGCGCTGGCCATCATCGGTACCATCGGGACGGCTGGCGGCAACGGCTACGCCATTGAATTCGGCGGCAGCGCCATCCGTGGCCTGAGCATGGAAGGTCGCATGACCTTGTGCAACATGGCCATCGAAGGCGGCGCACGCATGGGCTTTGTCGCGGTCGACGACAAAACCATCGATTATTTGAAAGACCGCCCGTTTTCGCCGAAGGGCGACATCTGGGAGAAGGCCGTCGCCTATTGGCGGACGCTGCATTCCGATGCCGGTGCGCAGTTTGATCGCGTCGTCACGCTCAAGGCTGAAGATATCCGTCCGCAAGTGACCTGGGGCACCTCGCCGGAAATGGTGGTGGCCATTGATGCCATCGTTCCCGATCCGGCCAAGCAGACCGATCCGGTCAAGCGCGAAGGGATGGAACGTGCCCTGCAATACATGGGTCTAAATCCCAATACGCCGATCAACCAGATCGCCATCGACAAGGTGTTCATTGGCTCGTGCACCAATTCGCGCATCGAAGATTTGCGTGAGGCGGCTTCCGTGCTCAAAGGGCGCCATATCGCGGCAACCGTCAAATTGGCCTTGGCTGTTCCTGGTTCCGGACTGGTCAAGCATCAGGCCGAAGCGGAAGGGCTGGACAAGGTTTTCATTGCGGCGGGTTTCGAATGGCGTGAACCGGGTTGTTCGATGTGTCTGGCGATGAATGCCGACCGTCTGGAGCCGGGCGAACGATGTGCCTCGACGTCCAACCGCAATTTTGAAGGCCGTCAGGGTCCGGGGGGGCGTACCCATTTGGTCAGCCCGGCCATGGCGGCGGCAGCTGCAATCGCCGGTCGCTTTGCCGACGTGCGAGACGTTCTGTAAAAAAGGGGCGACGGTCATGAAGAATTGGCTAGTCTTGTTTGCCGTGCTTTTCCTGGTCGCCTGCAATACCGCGCAGGGCGTCAAGAAGGATGTCGCCATTGGTGCGGAAAAGACTGGTGAAGCTTTGCAGAAGGGCGGCGAAGCCGTCGGAAGTGCCCTGCAGAAAAGTGGTGAAGCCGTGGGCGGCGCCATCAAAAAAGGCGGTGAAGCCGTGCAGAAAGTGGTGGAGTAATGGATAAATTTGTTCGTCTGGAAGGTTTGGTGGCACCCCTCGATCGCAACAACGTCGATACCGATGCGATCATCCCCAAGCAATTTCTCAAATCCATCAAGCGTTCCGGCTTTGGCCCGAACGCCTTCGATGAGTGGCGCTACATGGATGTCGGCCAGCCTGGGCAGGACGCCTCGGGGCGCCCGAAGAATCCGAATTTCGTGCTGAATCAGCCGCGTTATCAAGGCGCGCAGGTGCTCTTGACGCGTGCCAATTTTGGCTGTGGCAGTTCGCGCGAGCACGCGCCGTGGGCGCTGCTCGATTTTGGCTTCAAGGCCATCATCGCCGAATCGTTCGCCGACATCTTCTTCAACAACTGCTACAAGAATGGCATCGTGCCCATCGTCTTGCCGGCGGCTGAAGTTGAAGCCTTGTTCAAGCAGGTCGAAACGACGCCTGGTTACAAGTTGGTCGTCGACCTGCAGGCACAAGCGGTGATTCGCCCAGATGGCTATGGCATTCCGTTCCAGATTGATGCTTTCCGCAAGGAATGCCTGATCAATGGCTGGGACGACATCGGCCTGACCCTGCGTCACGCCGAGAAAATTCGCGAATTCGAAGAAAAACGTCGTATCAATCAGCCTTGGCTGTTTGCGTAATAAGGAAAAACCATGAAGATTTGTGTTCTGCCGGGTGACGGCATCGGTCCCGAAATCGTTGCTGAAGCCGTTCGCGTGCTCAAGTCCCTCGATCTCAAGCTGGAGCTCGAAGAAGGCCTGATCGGTGGCGGTGCCGTCGATGCGACCGGAACGCCGTATCCTGAAGCGACCAAGAAGCTGACCGCCGAAGCCGATGCTATCCTGCTCGGCGCCGTCGGCGGCCCGAAATGGGATGTGCTGGCCCGCGAACTGCGCCCGGAACGCGGTCTGCTCGGTATTCGCAAGGATCTGGGTCTGTTCGCCAATCTGCGCCCGGCGATTCTTTACCCTGAACTGGCCAATGCCTCGACGCTGAAGCCGGAAGTTGTTTCCGGTCTCGATATCCTGATCGTCCGCGAATTGACCGGCGACATCTATTTCGGCCAGCCGCGCGGTATCCGCGAAGAAAATGGCGAACGTGTCGGCTTCAATACCATGGTCTACAGCGAGTCGGAAATTCGCCGCATCGGCCATGTCGCTTTCCAGGCGGCGCAGAAGCGCAACAAGAAACTGTGCTCGGTCGACAAGATGAATGTGTTGGAAACGACTCAGCTCTGGCGCGATGTCATGATCGAAATCGCCCATGATTATCCGGACGTCGAACTCAGCCACATGCTGGTCGACAACGCAGCCATGCAACTGGTCAAGGCGCCTAAGCAGTTTGACGTGATGGTCACTGGCAACATGTTTGGCGATATTCTGTCCGATGAGGCTTCCATGCTGACCGGCTCCATCGGCATGCTGCCGTCGGCCTCGCTCGATGCCAACAACAAGGGGATGTACGAGCCGTCGCACGGTTCGGCGCCCGATATAGCTGGCCAGGGCGTGGCTAATCCTCTGGCTACCATCCTCTCGGTGGCGATGTTGCTGCGCTATACATTTGGCCTCGAAGAGCAGGCACTGCGCGTCGAAAATGCGGTCAAAAGGGTCTTGGCCCAAGGCTATCGGACCGGCGATATCTACGAACGCGGAACCAACAAGGTTGGCACGAAGGAAATGGGCGACGCCGTGCTGGCGGCGCTGTAAAAAAGATTTTTCACGGAGAGTGATGAGATGAAGAAGGTTGGTCTGGTTGGATGGCGCGGTATGGTCGGTTCGGTCCTCATGCAGCGCATGGTGGAAGATCGGCTGCCGGTGGCAAGGCCCCTGTTTTCGGTGGCAAGGAAGCCTCGCTACCGCTGCAGGATGCATCCAATATCGAAGCACTGAAGGCCTGCGAAATCATCATCACCTGCCAAGGTGGTGATTACACCAAGGAAGTCTTCGCCAAGTTGCGCGCTACCGGCTGGAACGGTCACTGGATCGATGCGGCGTCGTCGCTGCGCATGGCTGATGATGCGGTGATCGTTCTTGACCCTGTCAACATGCACGTCATCAAGGACGCGCTGGCCAAGGGCGGCAAAAACTGGATCGGAGGTAACTGCACGGTTTCGCTGATGCTCATGGGGCTTGGCGGCCTGTTTCAGAACGACCTGATCGAATGGGCAACATCGATGACCTATCAGGCAGCTTCCGGTGCCGGTGCTCAGAACATGCGCGAACTGATTTCCCAGATGGGCGCCATCCATTCGTCCGTGGCCGACCTGCTGGCCGATCCGGCTTCCGCCATTCTCGACATCGACCGCAAGGTTGCCGAGACCATCCGCTCCGATGCCTTCCCGAAGAAGAACTTCCGCAACACGCCGCTCGCCGGTTCGTTGATCCCATGGATCGACGTGCCCTACGAGAACGGCCAGTCCAAGGAAGAATGGAAGGGCGGCGCCGAGTGCAACAAGATTCTCGGCAAGCCGGCTTTCCGTTCGGCAGGTTCGATTCCTATCGACGGTCTGTGCGTGCGTATCGGTGCCATGCGCTGTCACAGCCAGGCATTGACCATCAAGTTGAAGAAGGATGTGCCGCTCGATGAGATCAGCGACATGTTGGCCAAGGCCAATCCATGGGCCAAGGTTGTGCCGAATGATCGTGAGATCTCGGAGCGCGAGCTGACCCCGGCCGCCGTGACCGGTACGCTGACCGTCCCGGTTGGTCGCCTGCACAAGATGGCAATGGGTCCGGAATACCTG
>PHCF01000185.1 GCA_002842145.1 Betaproteobacteria bacterium HGW-Betaproteobacteria-6
CCCACCACTCCACGAAGGTCTTGTCATGATTCTCGACAAACTGTTCCAGTTGATGGCCGAAAAGCAGGCCTCGGATATCTTCATCTCCGCAGGCGCGCCGATCCACATCAAGATCCAGGGCAACACGCTCCCGGTCAACCAGCAGGTCATGCTGCCGGACATGATCGAGAAGATCGCCTACGAGCTGATGTCGCCGGACCAGATCAAGACCTTCGAGGCGAACTGGGAGATGAACCTCTCCTTCGGTGTGCCGAATGTCGGCAATTTCCGGGTCAATATCTTCCGCCAGCGCGGCTCGACCAGCATCGTCATCCGCTTCATCCTGGGCAACATCCCGGCCATGGAAGATCTTGGCCTGCCCAATATTCTCGGCGAACTGATCATGGAAAAGCGCGGCCTGATCCTCATCGTCGGCGCCACCGGCTCAGGCAAGTCGACGACCATCGCCTCGATGCTCGATCACCGCAACGCCAACCGTTCCGGCCACATCCTGACAGTTGAAGACCCGATCGAATTCCTCTTCAAGCACAAGAAATCCATCGTCAATCAGCGCGAGATCGGCATGGACACGATGGACTGGCAATCGGCACTCAAGAATGCCATGCGCCAGGCCCCGGACTGCATCCTGATCGGCGAAATTCGTGACAAGGAGACCATGCAGGCGGCCATCGCCTATTCACAGACCGGCCACCTGTGCCTGGCCACACTGCATGCCAACAATTCGTACCACGCGCTGAACCGCATCATCAGCTTCTTCCCGGCCGAAAACCGCCCGGCGCTCTTCCTCGACCTCTCGGTCGCCCTGCGCGCCATCGTCTCGCAGCGCCTGGTCAAGAAGCCGGACGGCAAACGCATCCCGACCTGCGAAATCATGCTCAACACCCGCCACATCAGCGAACTGGTCGAGCACGGCGAGGTTCAGGCGATCAAGGAAGCCATGGAACAAACGCTGGCCCCCGGATCGCAGACCTTCGAGCAGGATCTGTTCAGGCTCTACAGCAGCGGCACGATCACCATCGACGAAGCGCTGGCCAATGCCGACTCGCCGACCAACCTGTCGTGGCTCATCAACAACTCCGAATTCGGCAACGGCAACGGCAAGGAAGACCGCAAAACCGACGTTGCCCTCGAGTTCGACAGCACCAGTGAAGGCGGCACCTCGTTCAAGGAATTCACGCTGAGCCTGGCCGACCACGAAGAAGAACCTGCCTCATAATGTCCGACCCCACGCTTGAATTGGCCCGGCAGATCATTTCCTGCCACTCGGTCACGCCGGAAGACGGCGGCTGCATGGAAATCATCGCCGCACGCCTCGAACCCCTTGGCTTTACCCTCGAATTCATCAACCGCAATGGCGTCACCAACCTCTGGGCGCGCCGTGGCAAGAGCGCCCCGCTGTTCGTCTTCGCCGGCCACACCGACGTCGTGCCAACCGGCCCGCTCGACAAATGGACCTCGCCGCCGTTCGCCCCGGAAATCCGTGACGGCATGCTCTACGGGCGCGGCACAGCCGACATGAAATCATCGGTCGCCGCTTCGGTGACCGCCGTTGAAGCCTTCATCGCCGCCCACCCGAACCATCCCGGCTCGCTCGCCTTCCTGCTCACTTCCGACGAAGAAGGCGATGCCGTCGACGGCACCACCATCGTCGTCGAAGCCCTCAAGGCGCGCGGCGAAACCCTCGATTTCTGCATCATCGGCGAACCGACCTCGGTCAACACCCTCGGCGACATGATCAAGAACGGCCGGCGTGGCTCTCTGTCCGGGACGCTGACGGTAAAGGGTATCCAGTGCCACATTGCCTACCCGGAAAAGGGCCGCAACCCGATCCACGAAGCCGCTCCTGCCCTGGCTGAACTGGCCGCCACCGCCTGGGATCAGGGCAACGAATATTTCCCGCCGACGACCTGGCAGGTTTCCAACATCCACGGCGGCACGGGCGCGACCAACGTAGTCCCCGGTCAACTGGAAATAAAGTTCAATTTCCGCTTCTCCACGGCCAGCACGCCGGAGAGCCTGCAGCAACGCCTGCGCGCCATCCTCGAAAAGCACAATCTGGACTACGACATCCACTGGACACTGGGGGCCCGCCCCTTCCTGACCGGCCGCGGCCCGCTGGCCGATGCGGCAAGCACGGCGATCAGCGAAATCTGCGGCATCGCCACGGAGCTTTCAACCACCGGTGGCACCTCGGACGGCCGCTTCATCGCCGAGATCTGCCAGCAGATGCTCGAAATCGGCCCGGTCAACGCGACCAGCCACAAGATCGACGAATGCATCGCCGTCGATGCCCTGCCCAAGCTCTCCGCCATTTACCGCCGTATTCTCGAACAACTCCTGACCGCATGACCACTGCCGCCAAAACCGAACTGTTCACCGTTCGCGACTACCTCCGTTACGCCGTCAGCCGCTTTAACGCCGCCCATCTCTTCTTTGGCCACGGTAGCGACAACGCCTGGGATGAAGCTGTTTATCTGACACTGCACACGCTCAACCTGCCGCTCGACCGCCTCGAACCCTTCATCGATGCCCGTCTGCTGCCGCATGAGCGCGAATTGCTCCTCGACATCTACACGCGCCGTTGCCAGGACCGTCTGCCGGCCGCCTACCTGACCCACGAAGCCTGGCTCGGCGAGCATCGTTTCTACGTCGACGACCGCGTCATCGTGCCGCGCTCCTTCATCGCCGAATTGCTCGACGAACAACTCACGCCGTGGATCGACGATCCGTGGGCCATCGAATCGGCCCTCGACCTGTGCACCGGCTCCGGCTGCCTGGCCATCCTGACCGCCCTCGCCTTCCCGAATGCCGAGGTTGCTGCGGTCGACCTCTCCGAAGATGCCCTTGCCGTCGCCGAGCGCAACGTTGCCGATTACCATCTGACCGACCGCGTCGAACTGATCCACTCCGACGCCTTCGCCGGGTTGGCCGGCCGCCAGTTCGACCTGATCATCTCCAACCCGCCCTACGTCAATGCCGAATCGGTCGCCGCGTTGCCGCCGGAGTACCTGCACGAGCCTGAACTGGCCCTCGGCTCGGGCGAAGACGGCCTCGACTTCACGCGTATCATCCTGCGCGAAGCCAAGAAGCACCTGAGCGAAAACGGCATCCTCATCGTCGAAATCGGCCACAACCGCGACGATCTTGAAGCCGCCTACCCGACGCTGCCCTTCACCTGGCTCGATACCGCAGCCGGCGACGAATTCGTCTTCCTGCTCCACGCATCCGATCTGCCCGATTGAGCCAGCTGTTTGAAATGCCCAGCCCGTTCGAAGTCGAGACGGGCACCGTCCTCATGCACGAACCGTCCTGGGCGCGAGAAGGCGAACTGCGCGCCCAGTTGCTCGACGAAAGCTACCCCAAGCCCTTCGTCATCGACGATGGCAAATCGCGCTTCCTCTATTTCAACGTCCGCCTCATGCAGAGCGAAATGTCGCTCAAGGCGCCGCACGACCTGGCCATCCGCTACACGCAGAAAATGATGGCCTTCCTGCTCTCGAACTCGACCCCAACGTCATCGCCTTCCGCGACACCTTCCTGCTGCCGCCCGACGATGCCCGCCTGCAAGTGCTTGAAGCCGACGGCGCCGAATTCCTCGCCAACACCGAAAAAGGCATCGATGCCCTGCTCGTCGACGCCTTCGACAAGACCGGCTTCGCGCCCAGCCTGGCCAACCGGGAGTTCTTCGAGAACGCCTACGCCAAGCTATCGGGCAACGGCGTGCTGGTCATCAACCTGGCCGGGGAAAAGGAAACCTATGCCGGACTGATCGGCGAGGCCATGCACGTTTTTGACGATCAGATCATCGTGATTTCAGTGCCGGACGACGGCAACCACGTGCTCTACGCCTTCAAGGAACGCCATTTCGAGCCGCGCTGGCGCTGGCTGCACAACTACGCCAAGGAGTTGCGCGCCAAATTCGGCCTCGACTTCCCGGCCTTCGTGCAAAAGATGGAACGCTCGACCAAGCTCGGCCTGGCCCGCCGAGAGGCGATTCGGCGCCGCTAGCCGGCTGTTTGCCACTTCCTACGGTCAACCGGAAAAAAAGGCCAAAATTGAAATGCTTCCGGATGGCATCCCGGACGCTCTATTAGCGAATTTCCGTCAAGATCGCCCGCAGCAAACGCCAGCACCGCTCGACCGAGGCAATCTCAACCCGCTCGCCCGGCGCATGCGCCCCACGAATAGTCGGGCCGAAGGATACGATATCCATCCCCGGATACTTGTCTCCGATGATGCCGCACTCCAGCCCGGCGTGAATGACCTGAACCTTCGATTCCGCCGCAAAATCGCGCCGATAAACCGCCTGACACAACTTGAGTAAATCAGAAGCAGGATTCGGCGCCCAGCCCGGATAAAAACCGGTTTTCTCGGCCTGCGTTCCACTCAAAGCCCACAAACTGACAATTTCATCAGCCAGCGCCAGACTGCCGCTACCGATCAGTGAACGCACCATAAAGTTGCACGAGCCCCCATTCGGGTGCACATCGACCATGCCCAGATTGTTCGAAGTCTCGACCACACCCGGCACCTGCCGACTCATCCGGCGCACGCCATGCGGCGCTGCGTGCAGCGACCCAAGCCAGATTTCCTGCTCAGCCATCGCCATGACCTGCGTCGCCTCGGCCACCGTAACAGTGAGGTTCAGACCCTCGTCGATCCCGCACAATTCCGCTCGCAAGCTGGCTTCCATCCCGGCCAGCCATCCCGCCAGGCGCCCGCCCCGACCGCCGGGCACGGCCACCGTCGCCACCGCCTCGCGCGGCAAGGCATTGCGCGCCGACCCGCCGATCAGGCTGACTAGCCGAAGCGGCGTTACCTCCTCCAGCTCGCGCAAGACGCGAACCAGCAGCTTGATCGCATTGCCCCTTTCCTCGTGGATATCGACGCCGGAATGTCCGCCCCGTAGACCACCCAAAGCAATCCGGAGCACCTCGAACCCGGCCGGAAGCGGCTCAGCCGCACTGCCGCGTTCGACATTGACATCCAGCCCACCGGCACAGCCCAGATAAAACTCGCCCCATTCCTCGGTATCCAGATTGAGCATGAACCGTCCCTCGAGAACACCCGGCTCCAGGCCACGCGCGCCGCCCATGCCGGCCTCTTCATCGACCGTCAGCAAGGCCTCGAGCGGCCCGTGCACAAGAGTTTCGTCCTCGAGCGCCGCCAGAATCAGCGCCACGCCTATCCCGTTATCGGCCCCCAGCGTCGTTTTTTCGGCCGCCAACCAGCCGTCGCGCAGTTCTGGAACAATGGGGTCGCGGGAAAAATCGTGGCTACTATCAGCGTTCTTCTGACAAACCATATCGAGATGCGCCTGCAGCACAACCCCAGGCCGCCCCTCGCCACCGGCACTCGCCGGCTTGCGGACAATCAGATTGCCTGAGGCATCGACCACGGCCGCCAGACCGCGCGCCAAAGCCCACTGCAGCAGGGAATCACGCAGCCCGGCCTCCGCCTTCGAAGCACGCGGCGTCGCGCACAGCGTTGCAAAATGGGCCCAGACGGTTGCTGGCTGAAGACCGAAAAACACCGAGTTGGTCACGTCACAGAACTCCAAAAGTGAAAACCCCCGCAGACCTTGCGGTGTGCGGGGGTTAAATTCTGGGGCGACTGATGGGGCTCGAACCCACGACAACCGGAATCACCCAACTGAGCTACAGCCGCCGCTGAAGAAGGCGCGCATTGTACGAAGTTCCAATCTGTCTGTCTACAGGGAACGACGTCTATTCTGCGAAGACAGCCACCACCGGGCAGAAGCATCCGGCATTCGACCTGCCGTGATATTATTGTCCGCTTTATTTTTCGGCTCCGAAGTCACAAGGAACTCTCATGGAAGCAACTACTGCACAAGCTAACGAACTTGAACGCCGCGTCGATCTCTCCATCGCCATTGCCGATGTCGAGAAGGTCATGGAACAGCGCCTAAAGCGCATGGGCAAGAACATGAAGGTACCGGGCTTCCGTCCGGGCAAGGTACCGTTCAACATCGTCAAGCAGCAGTACGGCGACCAGGCGCGCCACGAAGTACTGTCCGAGGAGCTTGACCGCGTGTTCGGCGAAACCGTCACCGAACAGAAACTGCGCGTTGCCGGTTACCCGCGCATCGAGCCGAAGACCACCGAAAGCACCACGCACATCGAGTTCTCTGCCATTTTCGAGATCTACCCGGAATTCACCCCGGGCGACCTGTCGACCGCAGAAATCGAACGCCCGACCCTCGAAGTCAGCGCCGCTGAAGTAGACAAGACCTTGGACATCCTGCGCAAGCAACGCGTGTCTTATGAAGACGCCGACCGTGCCGCCGCCAAGGAAGACCGTGTTGTCATCGACTTCCTCGGCAAGAAGGATGGCGTGCCTTTCCAGGGCGGCGAAGCCAAGGACTACCCGTTCGTGCTCGGTCAGGGCCAGATGCTGCCTGACTTCGAAACGGCTGTTGAAGGCACCAAGGCTGGCGAAACCAAGACTTTCGACCTGACCTTCCCGGGCGATTACCACGCCAAGGATCTGGCTGGCCAGACAGTCCAGTTCGACATCACCGTCAAACAGGTCCAGGCCCCGGTATTGCCCGAACTCAACAGCGAATTCGCCTCCAGCATGGGCATTGCCGATGGCGACGTCACCAAGATGCGCGCCGAAATCGAAGCCAACCTGAAGCGTGAAGTGAAACGCCGCATCGAAGGCAAGCTCAAGGATCAGGTCATGGAAGCCCTGATCAAGGCCAACCCGATCTCCATTCCGACCTCGCTGGTCGACATGGAAATCCAGCGCCTGATGCAGGCAGCCCGCCAGGATCTCGAACAGCGCGGCATGAAAGTCAAGGACATGCCGATTCAACCCGAGTGGTTTGCCGACCAGGCAAAGCGCCGCGTAACGCTTGGCCTGATCCTTGCTGAGGTAGTGAAAACGGAGAAACTTCAGGCAACCCCGGAACAAGTTCGTGCGATGGTTGAAGAAAACGCCCAAAGCTACGAGCATCCGGAAGAAGTCATCCGCTGGTACTACGCTCAACCGCAGCGCCTGCAGGAAGTTGAAGGCGTTGCCATCGAAAACAACGTGGTTGCGTGGGTCCTGGGCAAAGCCAAGGTGACCGACAAGGCTGCAGTTTTTGATGAACTGATGGGTCAAAAGCAGTAATCCGGACCTTGTTGTAAAAGCAACAATCGTCTTGAATGTAACGAAACGGCAACAGACAAGGGCTGACATGAATATCAACAACGCAAGCAACTGGGATCCGCAGGCACTTGGCATGGTCCCCATGGTGGTAGAGCAGAGCGGCCGCGGCGAACGCGCGTACGACATCTATTCGCGCCTCCTCAAAGAGCGCGTGATTTTTCTTGTCGGCCCTGTCAACGACGTCACTGCCAATCTGGTCGTCGCCCAGTTGCTGTTCCTTGAAGCAGAAAATCCGGACAAGGACATCTACTTCTACATCAACTCGCCGGGCGGCTCGGTGACGGCGGGCATGTCGATCTACGACACCATGCAGTTCATCAAGCCGGACGTGTCGACGCTGTGTATCGGTCAGGCCGCCTCGATGGGCGCCTTCCTGCTCAACGCCGGCGCCAAGGGCAAGCGTTTCGCCCTGCCCAATTCCCGCGTCATGATTCACCAGCCGCTCGGTGGTTTCCAGGGCCAGGCCTCGGATATCGCCATCCACGCCAAGGAAATCCTGTCCATTCGCGACCGCCTGAACCGGATCATGGCCGAACACAGCGGCCAGCCGCTGGAGCGCATCGAAAAAGACACCGACCGCGACAATTTCCTTTCGGCCGCAGAAGCAGCTGAATACGGTTTGATCGACAAGGTATTGACCCGCCGCGACGCGGCTTGAACGGAGAGCTACAGATGACCAAAGGGACCCCGGAAAAACT
>PHCF01000186.1 GCA_002842145.1 Betaproteobacteria bacterium HGW-Betaproteobacteria-6
CAGCAGTTTCCAGCAGGCCAGCCACAATGCTGCGGTCGACACGACCAAAAAGGCAAAAACCGAACGCCAGCCGAACCAGCTTTGCAGCCAGCCGCCGATCACCGGGGCGACGGCCGGGGCCAGCGCAAACATCATGGTGATCTGCGACATCAGGCGCTGGGCGGGGGCGCCGTCGTACAGGTCGCGGACGATGGCGCGACCGATGACAATGCCGGCGCCGGCCGTGATGCCCTGCATAGCCCGCCAGAACCACAGGTGCTCGATGCGCGTGGCCAGCGTGCAGCCGGCCGAGGCGACGGCGAACAGGCCAACGGCGACAAGAATGACGTTGCGCCGGCCGAAACGGTCGGCAATGGCGCCGTGCCACAGGGTCATGATGGCGAACGAGAGCAGGTAAATGGACAGCGTCTGCTGAACTTCCAACTGCGTGGCGTTGAGCTTTTCGGCGATTTCAGGGAAAGACGGCAGGTAGGCGTCGATCGAAAACGGGCCGAGCGAGGCCAGCGAAGCCAGCAAAATGGCGATGCCGCGCGTCTCGCGCCGGGTCTGGTGCTCACTCACGGGCGAAACGCCGATACTGAATGGCCTCGGCAACGTGGGCGGCGCGAATATCGTCACTGGCGGCCAGGTCGGCGATGGTCCGGGCGACTTTGAGAATGCGGTGCCAGGCGCGGGCCGACAGGTCGAGTTGGGCGGTGGCCTGTTGCAGCAGCTTGTTGCCGGTGGCGTCGGGCTGGCAGCCGGCGTCGACTTCCTTGGTGCTCAGGCGGGCGTTCGGCTTCTGTTGCCGGGCCTGCTGGCGGTTCTGGGCCTGTTCGACGCGGGCGCGAACGGTCGCCGACGATTCGCCGTCGCTCTTGCCGGAAAGGCTTTCGGCAAGCAGGGCGGGCACTTCGATGATCAAATCGATGCGGTCGAGGAAAGGCCCGGAGAGCTTGCCGCGATAGCGGGCGATCTGGTCCGGCGAGCAGCGGCATTTGCCCTTGGTCGAGCCATGATGGCCGCACGGACACGGATTCATCGCCGCGATGAGCTGGAATTCGGCCGGGAACTCAGCCTGCCGGGCGGCCCGGGCAATGTGCACGCGCCCGGATTCGAGCGGTTCGCGCAGGGTTTCCAGCACCTTTCGGTCAAATTCGGGCAGTTCGTCCAAAAACAAAATGCCTTGATGCGCCAGGCTGATTTCGCCGGGGCGCGGGGGATTGCCGCCACCGACCAGCGCCACGGCGGAGGCGGTGTGGTGCGGTTGTCTGTACGGACGATGGCCGAAGGTTTCCGGCCGGAACTGGCCGACCAGCGACAGCACGGCGGCTGACGCCTTGGCCGCTTCGCCCTGCAACGCTGGCATGAGGCCGGGCAGGCGGGCGGCGAGCATCGATTTGCCGGAACCGGGCGGGCCGACCATCAATAAAGAGTGGTTGCCGGCGGCGGCGATTTCCAGTGCCCGCTTGGCCTGTGCCTGGCCGCGAACCTCGGCAAGGTCGGCGAAAATGGGCTGATTTTCCGGGTTGACCGTAGCAATCGCCTGGGCCAGCGTTTCGCGCTCGGCGAGGTGGGCGCAGACGTCGAGCAAAGAGCGGGCAGCGAGGATTTCGTTGCTGCCGATCAGTGCCGCTTCGCGGGCGCTCGCTTCGGGCAGGATGAAATGCTTGCCGTGGCCGGCCGTTTGCAGGGCCATGGCCAGCGCGCCGCGAATCGGGCGCAGTTCGCCGGACAGCGACAACTCGCCGGCAAATTCATAATCGGCCAGGTGTTTGGCCGGTATCTGGTCGCTGGCGGCGAGGATGCCGAGCGCGATCGGCAGGTCGAAACGGCCGGATTCCTTGGGCAGGTCGGCCGGTGCCAGATTGACGGTGATCCGCTTGGCGGGAAATTCGAAGCCGGAATTGATGATGGCGGCGCGCACGCGATCGCGCGCTTCCTTGACTTCAGTGTCCGGCAAGCCGACGAGGGTGAAGCTGGGCAAACCGCTGGCCAGATGCGCTTCGACCGTCACCGGTGGCGCGTTCAGGCCATCCAGTCCGCGACTGTGTGCGATGGCCAGTGCCATGAGGGGCTTGGCTTATTCGCCCGAGCGGGCTTTTTCCAGCGCGTCGACGCGGGCTTCGAGATCCTTGAGCTTTTCGCGGGTACGGGCCAGCACCTGCGCTTGAACGTCGAATTCTTCGCGGGTCACCAGATCGAGTTTGGCGAAAAAGCCGCTCATCACCATCTTGGCGTTCTTTTCAATGTCCTTGGCCGGCGAATTGGCAAGCAGGGCGCTGATCTTGGCGCCGAATTCTTCGAGTGTCTTGGGGTCGAGCATGATGTCCTCCGTGGGGTTTTGAGTTTAACACAGGGGAATTTTTACGGATTTGGCAGCTTGCTCACCACTGGTGCGTGACGATCTGTAACTGCACGGTTTTGGTGCGACAAGTTGGTGCATGACCCCGTGGTGTTGGTCCAATCCTATGATTTATATCAAAAAAATCACCTGGCACACCTTCTGCTATTGTTGAACTGCACAAATTTCGTTTTTCACTTTAATCAATCAGCAGGAGAGAAAACATGAAGAAGTCACTCGTCGCCCTGGCCATCGTCGGCGCCTTTGCCGCCCCGGTTTTTGCCGAAGAAGCACCGGCCAGCCCGCACAGCGTTACGGCCAACGTTACCTTGGCCAGCGATTACGTTTTCCGTGGTGTCAGCCAATCGCAGCGTCAGCCTACCATTCAGGGTGGTGTCGACTATAGCCATGCGTCCGGTCTATACGCTGGTACATGGGCTTCCAATGTCGCTTGGGTCAATACCAAGGCGAACAACAGCATGGAGTGGGACTTCTATGCTGGCTACAGGGGAACCTTCGCCGACGATTTTTCTTACGATGTCGGAGCCTTGAAGTATTTCTACCCGGGTAACAGCAATGGCGGGGGCGCTACGCCGGACACCACGGAGGTTTACGCTGCAATCGGCTGGAAGTTCATCACCCTGAAGTACAACTACTCGGTTTCCAAGTACCTGTTCGCCTGGGGTGATGAAAGCGCTAGCGGCAAAGACAACCGTGGCAGCAGCTACATTGATCTTTCTGCGAACTACGATCTCGGCAATGGCTGGGGCGTCCAGGGTCACGTCGGCTATCAGGATGTCAGGAACTACAGCAGTGCGTCTTACACCGACTGGAAGTTGGGTGTGACCAAGGATGTCGGTTTCGGCGTTGTGGGTCTGGCCTATACCGATACCGATGCAAACGGTTGCGGTTCTTCCAGCGGCGCCTATTGCTTCGGTGGTTCAGCCGGTTCGGCTTCAACGTCGTTCAAGAACGTTGCCAAGGCAACTGCCGTTCTGTCCTTCACCAAGTCTTTCTAAGCAAATTTAAACCTCTCCCGCCGGTGCACCGGCCGGTGCCGGTGGGAGAGAAAAGATTTCAATCCAAATGGGGAACTAGCCATCATGAAATTCGTTACCGCCATCATCAAGCCGTTCAAGCTTGACGAAGTGCGTGAAGCGT
>PHCF01000031.1 GCA_002842145.1 Betaproteobacteria bacterium HGW-Betaproteobacteria-6
GGTGTCGAGCAGGTCGCGCAGGTTGTCCGGCGTATCGACGTTCTCTTCGCGGTGCGTGCTGACGATGAAGAAGCGCCCCTCTTCCAGGCCTTCGCGGGCCACAACGTCGGAAGCGACGATGCGCGGCATGTAGTGATCGAGCACCTCTTCCATGTGCGAACCGGTCTTGATGATGGTTTCCGGACGGATGCCCTCGGCCAGTAGGTAACGCCGGGCGTGTTCGGTCAGCACCATGTTGATGTCGCTGAGGTGGTCGAGCACCTTGCGGTTCAGTTCCTCCGGCACGCGCTGGTCGAAGCAGCGATTGCCTGCCTCCATGTGGAACACCGGGATCTTGCGCCGCTTGGCCGGAATGACCGCCAGGCAGGTGTTGGTGTCACCGTACAGCATCAGCGCATCGGGCTTTTCGCTTTCGAACACCAGGTCGACCTTGGCGATGATCTCGGCAATCGTCTGCGCCGCCGTCTCACCGGCCGCACCAAGGAAATGGTCGGGCTTGCGGATCTCGAGATCGTCGAAGAACACCTGGTTCAACTCGTAATCGTAGTTCTGCCCCGAATGCACCAGCACGTGCTCGACCTGGCGGTCGAGTTCGGCGATCACCCGGCTCATCTTGATCAGTTCCGGCCGAGTGCCGACCAGCGTCATCACCTTAAGCACGCAGCACCTCCTGGATGTAGTCGAGCTTGAGCAGCAATTCCTTGATGCCGGCGACGTCGAGCCGGAAGGTGTTGTGCGAGGTGTAGTCGTCCAGTTCGTTGATGCGCTGCTCGCCCTCGACGAAATATTTCTTGTAGTTCAGGTCGCGATTGTCGGCCGGGATGCGGTAGTAGCGCCCCATGTCCTCGGCCTTGGCCATTTCCTCGCGCGACACCAGCGATTCGTGCTTCAACGCCTCGGCCAGGTCGCCGACCGTCGACGCCGGCGCCTTCTGGATGAACAGATCGCCTTGCTCGGCATGTTCGAAGGCATGCAGCACCAAGTCGACCGAATCTTCCAGCGACATCAGGAAGCGGGTCATCTCCGGGTCGGTCACCGTCAACGGCTCGCCGCTGCGCAACTGATCGACGAACAGCGGAATCACCGAACCGCGCGAGGCCATCACGTTGCCGTAGCGGGTGGCACAGAGTACCGTGCCGCCGGCCGGAACGGTCCGCGACTTGGCGACCATCAGCTTCTCGGCCATGGCCTTCGATATGCCCATGGCGTTGATCGGATAGACCGCCTTGTCGGTGCTGAGCACCACTACCCGGGCGACGCCGCGGGCGATCGCTGCGTTGAGCACGTTCTCGGTGCCGAGCACGTTGGTGCGCACCGCTTCCATCGGGTAGAACTCGCAGGACGGCACCTGCTTCAGGGCCGCCGCATGGAACACGTAGTCCACGCCGGTCATCGCCTGGGCCACGCTGTCGTAGTCTCGAACATCGCCGATGTAGAACTTGACCTTGTCGTTGGCCATGGCGATGCGCATGTCTTCCTGCTTCTTTTCGTCGCGGGAGAAGATGCGAATTTCACGCACGTTGGTGTTGAGAAAACGTCTGAGCACAGTATTCCCGAAGGAGCCGGTACCTCCGGTAATCATCAGTGTCTTGCCAGCGAACATATGTCTGTCCATCAGTGAAAGTCACGCATTTGCGCAACGAGGTCTGGCCACGCGGGCGCGATATAGCCCGTTGCAGCGTGGAAACGCGAAGCGTCAAGCGAGCGGTCGATAAGCACATTATCGTCGGGCTCAATATCAATCACCTTGCGGTATGCCTCTGCCACCAGTTTTAGCAATTCGTACTTGGCAATCGGTGCCGCAGCTACATGGTAAAGACCGAAGAGATCAGTACGAGGCAGCACAACATCGCGAACAACGCGAGCCAGTTCGACGGTTGGCAGGCCGGAAAAAATCGCACGCCGGTAACCCTTTACCCGTCTCTCCTGCGCGAGGAACCAGTTGACCAGGCCATGCGCTCCATCCAGCTCGTGTCCAATAATAGAGGTACGCAGCGTAATAGTGTGCTGGTAGGCAACCTCACCAAGGTACTTCGAGCGGCCGTAGAGATCATCTGCATTGGAGCGGTCCGTTTCGCGGTAATTACCTTGGCTGCCGTCAAACACACAGTCAGTACTGACGTGAACCAAGCGTGCATCGAGTAGCGCACAAAGCCGGGCAAGGCGATGCGGTAGCAAAGCATTTATTGGCAGGGCCTGCAGCGGATCATCGGCATTGGAGAGCTGCTTGACCAGCCCTATACAGTTGACGACCAATTGCGGACGCAATTCGCCAAACAGGCGTGCCAGCGAGTCAATGTTCTCGACATCGATACCACAGATGATTTTCGCCGCAAGCGGTGCGGCAAAATGGCGCCTAACAAGGGCAGACCGCGCAGTGCCAAAAACTTCGTGCGCAGCATCCTCGGACAGGATACGCAGCATCGCATTACCGAGCATTCCCGACGCACCGAGTACCAGAATTTTCACGGAACCTTCTCCCCTATCCATCCATCGGCCTGACGGCCGCCATTTCGTCAAGTAGCACGTGCAGGTTAGTCGCCAAACGTTCTAGCGCGAAGTGTTCGGCCGCGTAACGGCGCGCATTATCACCCATTTTGCTGCGCACGCCCGCATTCAGGGCAGCGAGCCGGCGCACTGTATCGGCTAGCGCTGCCGCGTCACCGGCGGGGCAGGCGAGCCCGGCACCAGCGGCAGCGACCACCCGCGCACCCTCGCCGTTCAGCGCCGCGATGACCGGGCGGCCGGCCGCCAGATAGCCCTGCACCTTGCTCGGGATCGTCCAGGCGAAGATCGGCTCATCGCGCAGCGAGACAAGCAGCGCCGCCGCTGCGGCGTAGAGCGCCGGCATCGCCGAGGCCGGGAAGCGTCCGGGCAACTCGATGTTGTCAAGGCCGCGGCGTTCAATCTCGGCGGCTAACCAGCCCGATAGACTGCCGCTACCGATCAGGAAAAAGCGCACCGCCAAGCCCTCGCGCTGCAGCCGCTCAGCGGCATCGACGATTGTATCAAGCGACTGCGCGGTACCGAGGTTGCCGGCAAAGACCACCGAGAAGCCGTCGGCAATTTTCGCGGCGAGCATGCCGAGCTGCGTACCGGGTGCCGCCTCCGCTGGGCCGCTGCAACCTTCGTCGACCCAGGCATTCGGGTAGTAGCGGATCTTCGCCGGATCGTCGGCGAGCGCCGCGATCGGCGCGCGAAATCCTTCCGAGGGCACCAGGATACGGTCGGTATGGCGGTAGATGAAACGTACGATACCGCCGACCAACGCCAGCGCCGCACGGTTGCGGACAAAGCCGGTCGCCGCCAGACTCTCGGGCCACAGATCCTGTACCCACAGTGCCAGCGGCGCGCGCTTCAACCCTGCCAGCAAGACTGCCGGCAGCGCCTGCAGCAGCGGCGACGGGGCGTACACGAATACTGCGTCGAAGCGTTTACCGCGCAGAAGCCATGGACCGAAGACCATCCCGGCGGCGACGAATGACAGGTAGTTGAGCGCCAACCGCAGCGCCGAACGCCGGCCACGCGGGAATAGCGGCACACGGAAGACCTCGACGCCCTGCCAGTCCTCTCGGTAGCAACCCCACGCCGAATGGCCGGCGAATACCTTGCCGTCCGGGTAGTTCGGCTTGCCGGTGAGCACGGTGATTTCAACACCACGTTCGCGCAGGGCACGCGCCAGGGCGTTGATGCCAAAGGTTTCCGGCCAGAAGTACTGGCTGACCAGCAGCAGTCTCAAGCGCCGCCCTTCCCGGGAGTTAAGGTAGCTCCTGACAGAGCAGCGTGATCCGGAGCCAGCGCACTGAGGCGCGCCAGCAGCAGACCCCAGATGAAAAAGGTAATAATTCCTGGGTAAGGCTGGCGCATGCCTACCTTGAGCATGTTTTCTCCCAGCAGCAGGTAGACAGCGGCAATCGCCGTACCAAGAACGACCGGTTCCGCGAAAACTGACGAACGTCGTTGCCAAATGAGCCTCGTGGTCAGCGCCAGCAGGATGATTAGCGGCAGGAGCGCGATTGCACCGAAGTTGTACCAGGCGTCCAGCCAGTAGTTGCGCGCGCTTGGATAGAATTTGCGATCGGTAGGCATCACATGGCCGAGCAGGAACGCGCGCGGTGACTCTATAACGCCTGCAGCATAGAAGCGCCAGTAATCGAGCCAACCGCTAACGCGCAGTGGTGAAGCCGATCCTTCATCCGCAACCTCGACCTTTGTTCGCCAGGACATTTCCTCCAGTGGGGCTGCTTGCGGGTTCAACAGCGTGGATAGCGCGCCAGAAGCCGTCAGGGCCGCGTATCCGGCTCCGGCGCATAAAGCGGACGCGAACACAACGAGCGACAAACGGCGGGCAGCGCCAAGCCGCCAATGCCGGCCCATGACCACCAGCAACCCGCCCAACGCGCCGGCAACAGCGCTGATCGACATTGACGCCGCTAAATGAACCATGGATACCGGCAACAACACAACGAGGCATCTACGCAGTCCACCAGCGAGAGGCCAAAGTGACATGGCAACCATCGTCAGCAGCGCTGCAACGACCATCGGAAAATACTGCAGATGCTGGTAGATGCTAAACACGAACACTTTGGGGTATGCGAAGGTAGCCCCCTCAAGCCAGGTCGCCGCAAGCTGCAACGGGAGAACAATGATCAGGACGGTCAACGCCGCCTTCTCGAAAAGCGGTTTTGCCGAAGCCGATCCGAACATCTCGCCTAGAATCAGGCCGAACATCGGCAGCAGGAACTGTGCAAGCAGGATCAGCTTTGCCCCCTCGGACTGCGCGTCGTTCTGTGAAGTGGCCAATGCTGTGGTCACAAACAGGAGTGCGGTGAAGAATAGTGCCGTCATAGTCATGACCGCCGCTGAGTAGTTGCCGAGCAGTGCGATGCCGGCGAACATCGCCAAGACTGACAGCGGTAGTGGCAGCCGAGAAATAGCACCACCGGTGTCATAGACGATCGCCGGGTCGCTAAAAAGACCTCCGCCGATCTGGAAAAACACCGGCAGCACCAAGAGTGCCCCGATCGCCAACAGCGCCTTATCGCGATGCGTCACACTAATACCGCGGCCGCGGCCGGCCCCCCAGAGAAAGCTGAAGCTGAGACAGGCGCTCAGCAGATAAAGAGCCACCAGCGCCTTGGCGCCGAACAGGTAATAGACGAAGGGCACACAGGTGGCGATCAACACGTTGGCGAGCAGATCGGGGCCGAAAACTTCGTGACCGTCGTCGCGATGAATCAACCGCGTTCGCAGCGCCGCTGCGATCGTCATGATCGCTCCGCCACCGATCGACAGGCCGATTGCGAGCCAGAAATTCGAAGAACGTCCGATCGCCAGCAGCCAGTCCGGCCCAGCGACGACAACGGCCGAGAGTGCTGCGGCCGCGAGCAGCATGGCGCCCGGAATCACCAGTAGCCAGCGCGGCCAGCCCGACGTGCCGAAGCGATGCACGAGCGTCGGCGCGAGGGCCTGCCCGAAGACCGTCGGAATCATCCCGCCGATAGCAAAGGCGGTGAACAACTCGCCGGCCAACGTTTTTCCGACAATCAATGCGATCGAGATCCGGAAGACGTAGGTGCTGGTGCCTATGATCGCTGTCGAGCCGAAATGCGGCAGCAGGTCGCTGAAGGATAGATGCTCCCTGCCACCGCGCCATGAAAGACGCGCCCGCCGGATCGCCAGCAGCGGCGCCAAAGCCCACGGAATGGCACTGAACGCCAAATCAACACCGGCTCCCAGTGACAGGAACAAGGAAAACAGGAAGCCAAAATTTTCGCCAACCAGGGTCTGAAAAGCGAATGATGGCTGATTCATGCGTTCGTGCCGGGCAAGACCGATTTCACCGATCCACTCCACCATGCGACGGACGATCAATAAAATCGCCAAGGGCGCAGCAGCCGCTCCGATCCCAACACTAAGGAAGTAGGCTGCTCCGGCCAGCGGCAGCATCAGCAACAGACGGATCTGCAATAACCGTATCGCCGCCGAGCCACTGGCATCGGCGAGAATCAGATTGCGCGCGTTCGCCGAAAAAGCATAAAACAGCCCCAGCATCGCTCCTTGTACCAGACCGATATCTGCGGCGATATCGAACCAACCGAAGATGCCAAACACCAGCAGCAAGGCCGTCATAGAAAAAGAATTGAACAGCGCCGCCAGCGGAAAAATGATCATCGCGCTTCGCGCAGAGGTCTTCAAATCTTTATACCCAGCCATTGATGAAATTTGCTGCAAATCAGGCAGTGCGGGACTGCCAGCTGAAAAACCGATTCAGTGCTCGATCAACGGTAAAGATTATCAGCACATTGAGCAGCAAAGTTCCGAACAACAGATAAGACTGGCTCGGAACATACCCGAAGCTTGCATAACGAAAAGCAACGACTTGCGCAAACAGGGAACAAAGAATCCAATTCTCTCCACAGTAGCGGTAGGTTGCAATTTCAAAGGCAGCCGCAACCAACCCGAAACCAAGCAAAGCAAAAAACAGAAATGGCAGTGACCCAAGGTAATAAAGAAAGGCAATTATCCCTGGCAGGGATACAAAGTGATTTTTTGTTTTATCGATAGCCGGATGGGTATAAGGAGAATCAATAAAATATCGGTCATAAAGACTCAATTCGCCGGCCCGAAACTTTTCTTGCCAAGCCTCACGCCACAAACTCCATCCCAGTTTGTCCGACGACGAAACCGCCATCACCCCCTCGATGCCGACCCAGCGGTCCATAAACAACGGGGAGGTCATCTCAGGAACCATTGAGATGGAAGTCGAGGTATCGACTTCTATCACCCACGAGGCACGAAGGTAATTGACCGCAAAGACCGAGGCCACAAAAAGCACGACAAAGACAGTTCCGGCGATTATGAACCTTACCAGCGGGACGCGACATTTCATGGCACCAAGCAAACGCAAACCACCCACTGCCAAAGCGCTGGAATTGAGTACCATGCCGCGACTGAGCAAAGAAACGTTGGAGAACAGGCTCTCTAGAATAGGTGGAACCACGGCCATCAGTGACAGATTACGATTGATCTCGATCTCGAAACGAATGATCAAAGCAGAAATTGACGCGAACCCAAATTGGAGCAACCATTTATAAACACCGTTCAGCCCGAAGGGCAGCACCGTTTGCGCAACCATCCCGCGCTGATAAATCCCGAGCCAAACGTTACTTGAAGCAGCCAGCACGACTATCAGCAAAAATCCTAGTACTAGCGACTTCCGATAAGCTCGGTAAAGGCGAAAAATCCCCGACTCGCTACATGTCGCCGGCCGGTCGGGATAAACAAACAGTCGCTCACGGACCAAACTGGCGACCAAGAGGGCAACAAAACCGGAGGACGAAACCAGTAGAGCTTGATCGAAAGCCCCTGCGGAGCCATTAAAGGCGCCAACCGGTTCAGCAAACATACCGTTTGCAAAGGCAACTCTAACCGAGGTCTTAAGCCAGAACCCCAGCCAGAAAAAAACGCCAATGAAGGTATCGAAGAACAAGGCGCTGCGGCGAAAGCCGTTGAACAACAGGGCATTTGCCGTAAGCGTGAACAGCATGAAGACTACCCAGTGGCCTGCGTAACTGACAGCGGCGGCAATCGATAGCCCACCGACAACAGCAACTAAGAGAAAAACAAGCACCCTAATCAATTTTTGCTTTCTGCGTCGAACGTTACTCGATTACACATTTACAGAGTAGCACCGACCGAGATCACACTCTTCCCACCACCTGCTGCGACAAGCTCAGGTAGCGCTGTGCCTGAACCCCCCAGAAAAAATGCCGCCGGATTATAGCGTTTAAATGACAGGCCGACGCTCGCGAACGCTCAGGATTGCGCAGCATAGTTGTCAAGCTTTCCGCCAAAGCCACGGCTGAAACCTGCACCATAGTCCCCGCACCTTCGCGCGCCAAATCATCAAGGCCACAAGCATCGGTGAATAGAACCGGACACGCACAGACTCCCCCTTCGAGGACTACTATCGACATTGCTTCGCGCCGGGAGGGGATTGCAAGCAGGGTTGCAGCATGCAACGCGACAACTTTTTGCAGTCCGCCGACGTAACCCGGGAAATGTACTCGTCCAGCCAAGCCACGCGCGGACACCGCCTCCTTGAGTTCGCGCAGCATTCCGCCGTCAGGCCCCGCCATGACGAGATGAACGTCGGCGAACGATTGATCTAGCTGACAAAAAGCGTCAAGCAGAAGATCGGGCCCTTTGATCAGATTGAGCCGCCCGAGAAACAGGATGAAGCGCGCATTCCCAACTCCCACACTTTGGCGAAACTCGGCGATTGCTGTGAGAGGGTCGTCGAGACGGTAGGCATCTGGATCAATGCCGTTGGGAATAACGACAACTCGCTCGTCCGGAACGCCGCAAGCAAGAAAATCAGCACGCTCTGCTTCGGTAATCGCAATGCAGGCGGTAGCCGATCGCGTCAATTTACGACCGACCAAAAAATCGTAAAGCCGTTTCAGCCACAACGAACGTCCAAAAGGCTTGAGCGCCCCGGCCGGACAAAATAGGTAAGGCTTACCGAGTTGGCGACAAGCCCTGAAGATCAGCGCATTGAACAGAGTCCAGTGTCCTGAGAGATGAACAATATCGGCGTTGGCGACTAGTTCAGAGAGCTTCGCAAATGATATCTGCGGAATGAAAAATCGGTCATTGACACAGGGGACAGTGATCAGCCTTGCTTGGCCAAGTTTGATACGGCGTTCGGGACCAATCCCGATATCGAGGGCCAACACGGTGCAGTCGACACCTTCCTCGGCCAAAAAGCGGGCAAGCTGGAAAGTGCGCTCAGCGGTACCCCCGCCGCTGACGGGATCAAGCAAATGATTGACAAGCAGAATCTTCATGCAATTGAGGCAGCTGAACTTGCTGCGTGAGAGTTCTCGGCGAAGGTCCGAAGCGCCGCCGCGAAGCTGACCGGAGACACAAATCCGGCCGCATGAAGCTTGGCTGCGCTATAGCGGGAAAAAGGATCTATCTCGCTGCGGCCCCGTGCCTTCAGCAGCACCTTTAGAACGGCGCTCGGCAACGGCAGCGGCGGCAACGGATGGTCGTTGACCTCGAGAGCGCTCATCAATATGCGCTCGACGTCACGGAAATTATTGAGCGGATCATCGTCCTCGGCAACGATAAAAGTTTCCCGATCGAACGAACGAACCGGGTCGGCGAGAAATTGCAGTGCAGCAACGACCGTTTCGACCGGGACCAAATGCATTGAGCGGCACCCAAAGAGCGATGACCGGCCGTAATTGGTCAAGCGCGATCCGCTGACAAGACTCGCGCACAGTGATCGCAGCGCCTGGCCTCCGAAACCGAATACGGCGGCCGGACGAAGGATGGTTAGTTCGCAAGAGCGCAAATCGGCGCCGAGCAGCACCTTCTCGATTGCCAGCTTCTGAATCCCGTATTCGTCGACCGGATTGCATGGGGTAGCCTCGTCAATAACCCCACCTGCAGTACGTCCAAAGACCGAAATCGTGCTGCAGTGGACCAACCGGCGGACACCGATAGTGGCGCAAGCCTCGACCATCGCCTTGGTTGCTGCGACAGCATCGGCAGTTGCAGCTATCTGAGAATAGGCGAGGTTAACAAGCGTGCAGCCTGGTTCAAGCAGGAATCGCCAGACGCTAGGGTCGGCAAGGTCACCAGTGACCCAATCGATAGAGGCCTCTGATCCGTCCTGCGGCTTGTTCGACCTCGTCAGCGCTCGAATCCGCCTGTCGCTGTTTCTACATGCGTCCAGAAAGTGGCGGCCGATGAAGCCACTAGCACCGGTGAGAACTAGTGGTGATGTCATCGCGGCGCCTCAAGCAGTAACGCGTAGCGCGCCGCGATGTTCGCCGCTGAGTTGCGCTCGCGTACCGCCTGAGCGACTGTAGCCGGCACCACCGGCGGCGCCAGCACGAAGTCGCGCAAAGCAGCGACGGTCGGCGGCGGCAGGCCAGCGTCTCGCGCCAACGTCAGTGCCGCCGGGTAGTCGGCGAGCGCCGCTACTGAGGTGTCGCACGTCAGGCTGACCAGGTTGAGGATGGGTCTGCCGATGGCCATGTACTCGATTACCTTGCTCGCCAACTGCGCTTCGGAATCGTTGCCGATGTTGACCAGCACGTCGGCGTCGACCATTGCCTGCTGTACCTCTGATCGGCCAACCATGCCGTGGGTCACGAGCGCATAGTTAAGGTTCGGCGCGCAGTTCGCCAACTCGTCGGCGCAGTCGTTGAGCGCTCCGTAGAAGTGCAGTTCGACGCGTCGCCGCACCGGTTCTTCGCTGAGGGCGTCTTGCAGCGCGGCGAGGCAGGCGAGCAGGAAACGCGGGCTGCGCAAGCGGCGGTAGAGAGTGCCGACGAACACCAACCGCAGCGGTTCGTCGGCCGTCCGCAGTGTCGGTGGCGGCGCTGGTGGCAGAGACAGCAAAGGCGGGATCACCTCGATGCGCTTAGCTGGTAGACCGAAATGCGCCGCGTAGAGCTGCTGCGTCGATGCGGTGGTGACGCTAATTGCGTCGGCTCCTGAGACGACGCGTGCCTCGACGGCACGGTTCAAGTAGCCGTAAAGCAGGCGGTTATTCGGCGACGGTTCGTGCATCAGGTAGAAAGGGTCGCCGATGTCAGCAAACCAGCGTGCACCGTGTGCATGTGCTCTGGCCAACAAGCCGACGAGGTGGCCCGTAAACGGGTGCGACACCGAAACAATCCAGTCGAATCGATGTTCGGAGGCGAGTGAGCGCGATGCGCGTGTCGCCGGGATTACCCAACCGCAGGCAAAGTCAGGCCAGTACAGCGCCCGCCACAGTGCGCGCACGCCGCCACGAAGCCTCATGCGCCAGCCGGCGGTGGACTTTGCGGCGGCGGCCGGCGTACCTGCAGTGACACGTGAGGCACCGTCGAGCAGCCAATCGCGCACGCGATGCACGACGACGCCATCGGCATCTGGGCCAGCAGTGCCGGACGCCGCGCACAGAACGTGCACCTCGTGCCCGCGGCGCACCAGTTCGCCGGCGATAGCAGCCCAGCGGAAGGCGCGTGGCGTCAGCGCCGGCGTGTACGAGTAGGTGACGATCAGAAGTTTCATCGTGGCGCTGCTTCCGAGAGGCGGCCGTAGGCCGGTGAGAACGAGAGCGGCTCAGGCGTCGGGTCGGTCAGCACAAGGTTGCTGTCGGTGAAGTCGTGTACGAGCACCGCGTCATCCGTAATCTCGATCTGGCGATAGACGTAGGGCCCGTAACCGGCATGGCGTCCGACGAAGCCGCGCGGCCCAAAGTACAGGCATTCACCGGGCGCCAAGTCGCTCAGGTCGAAGGCGTGGCGATTAAGGTCGGCCGGCTCGAATCCGTCGACCCTTGGCGCGTGGTGGGCGCTGACCGAGCGGTAAGCATTGCGGCGCTCGGGAATAGCCGTGTAGAGGTAGGTACCAGGATCATGAACGCGCGTCTCGCCGTCGATCACCAGCTCGATCGCGAGCTGGTCGCAGTGCGCATGTGCGCCAAGGCCGACGAGGCCGATCTCGCCGCAGCGTATCGCTAGGTAGAGACGCGGGCTGCGTAGCACATAGCAACCGATGCCGGGGAAGGCGGCACACTGTACGCCTGCCGACAGGTGCAGCGACGAGCTGGCGCGGGAGGAGGGAAAGCCGCTAGTCCAGTGGCTGCCGGCGGCGGCACGGCGCGCGCTGGCGGCAGCCCAAGCGCCTTCGTCGGCGAGCGCGGCGGCACGCTCGGCAGCAGCCGTTGCAGTCATGGAATCCATGGAGGTCGAGGAGGTCGCGGCGGCGCGCCCGGTGGGTGCTCTCGGCGTCGTGCCCGCGAACAGCCCAGCGAGGCCGCACACCAGGCGTGCCGCCGGGTCGGCTGCGCGCCCGCCGGAGCTGCCTAGCAGCGCGTCGATGCCGGCGACCAGCGACCCATGGTCGAGCGACCACGCGGCGGCTGCTGGATCGTTGTCAGCACGCAACTGCTCGCCGCTGCCGAGCGTCACAAAGCGTCCGCTGTCGTTGTCGCCGAACTGCACGACGAGACCGTCGGGGCGAGTCAGCGCGCGCGTAAACTCCGCCATGCATGCCAGCCGCTGCCAGCATCGGGCGGGCAGCGGCGACGTGCCGTCGCCCCACGGCAGGGCGTGCTGCGACATAGCTTCGGCACGCAGGCGCGGCAGTGTGCGGTGGCGCTGCGGCCGGCGCAGCGCCACCTGCTTCTCCGGCGACAGGCCTGCGAACAGCGCGGCGGTCCACAGCACGATCTCGGCCGACAGCCTGTGGTAGCAGACCGAGGCCTCGAAATTGCTACCATCCGCGTGGAACTGGTAGTCAATTTCGGCAACCATCTCCTGCGATGCGAAGGCCAGCCAAGCATCAACCTCAGCGTCGCCAGGCAGCCAGGCAGCGATGAACGCCAGCCCGGCAACGTTGGCGAGGTAGTGGTTACCGCGCTGGCGCGGTGCCCATTCGAGGTTGGCCGCTATGTGCCGCCCGTGCGCGCGCAGCGCGGCGGCAAAGGCGGCCTCGAATCCTGCATCGAAGCGCACGCCAGCAGCCAGCGCGATATCGCGCGCCAGCAGCAGGTTGACAGCGCGGATCGCGACGTCCATCGTGCACGCCCAGTTGACGCCAAAGCCCGGCGGATTGGTGGCAAAGAAGTCAAGCATCTGGTTGCGCAGCGCGCCGGCATAGTCTTGGGCCGCTCGGAAGCCGGGATAACCGCCGCCAGCAAAGTGGCAAGCAAGCGCCAGCGCCGGCAGATGCTGGCAGCGCGCAAGCTCCCACGGCACCTTGACGTCGACGCCGGCGCCCCCGGTAATAGGGATGTCGCGATGCCAGCAGTTCTCACGCCAGCGGTAGCCGGACTTGAAGTCTAGCTGCCAGTCGATCGGTACGTAACCGGCATCAACCAGTCTCCATAGGCGCTGCGCCTCGACTAAGTTAGCATCGTTGATGCGCCCAACGAGCCAGATTCCTGCGCTGTCGGAGCGCACCGGCAGCGACATAGCGTAGGCAATGCCGTTGACACCACTGCAAGGCACGCCGTGCGCCACGACCGTCGGCCCAGAGCCGAGCAGGTCGAAACGGTGTTCAAGCGTGTCGTTGGCCTGGCGGCGCAGAAGATCCGGGAATGACGGGAAGTCGGCAGCGAGCGCTGCGACAAAGCTCCGATCGATAAAGGCGAAGTGGCGGCGCGCGGCGAGTGCCGTGCCGGAGACAACGAAGGTGGACTGCCATCTGCTGCCGACCCGCGCCGGCAGGGCACGCAGTTCGCGCCAGGCGCGGCCTAAGGCCCGCCGTGCCAGCACCTGGCCATCGGAGAGCAGCCCCTTCGCCATTCAGATGCTCTTCCTGCAGTCGAGCAGGATCAGCTCAGCCCATTCCTTGAACGTCAACGCCGGCAGGTACTTGAGCACCTGCATCGGCTTTGTCGTGTCGATCGAGTAGTTGAAGGTCTGTTCCGCGACAATGGAGAACCCGGCTTCACCGACGACGTAGCGCGCATCGGCGAGCGTGTATTCCCGGTGGTGGCCAGTAAATGGAATCGCCGAGTGGTAGACGTGCTCGATCGGCGACAGGACGGTGTTGCCGCGGAAGAAGAACGAGAAGCGGCGCGGCCAGAACGCTATGTTCGGCACTTCGAACACCAGGCCGCCACCGGGCCTAAGCGCTGAACGGATATTTTCCAGCAATGGCCGCGGCGTGTGCGCAAGGTGTTCGGCAACCGCCATGCAGGTTGCACAGTCAAAACGCTCGTGCACCGCAGCGAGGTCAGCGCCGGCCTCGGTAAAGTCGATGTCGATCACCTCGATGCCGTTACGGCGCAGGCAGTCTGCTATGCCATCGAGTGCGCCGCCGTAATAGCCGAACTTCTCGGCGATCGCGACCTGGTAGCCGCAACGCTGCAGAGCCAGCGGAAAGGCAGCGAGAAAGCCGCCGACATCGAGGATGCGGTTGCCACCCGCACCGCGGATCGCCCGCAGCGCACGCCCGTAACGTGCCTCGGAGTCGCGCAGATACTGGTCGAATCGACCGCTGGCCCAGCCTAGGTTGTGCTTGGCAATCGCTGACAGGTCAGTCGGGATCAACTCGACGATCTCGCCGACAGCCTGTCGGTAGGTTTTGAGAAAACTTTCTTCGCTGACGGACGTGAGAGCCATGATCATTTCATCCTGTGGTCTGTTTGAGCAGCGCCTTCGAGCGCAGGTAGATAGTCGCGTTCAGCAGTACAGCCGAGGCGAGCGTCGCGAGCGCCGCTCCGACCGCCCCGTGGGTTGGAATCAGCAGGTAATTCCCCGCCAGCGCGACGCCCAGTGCACATGCGACGAGGATCACCAAGAAGCGGTACAGTCCGTGACGTAGGATCAGGTTCACGTGCGGGCTGAAGGCGAATGAGATAACGATAGAGACGCTGAGGATGCGAAATACGGGCACCGCCTCCTGGTACTTCCCGGCATCGACGAGCGGGATGAACCAGCCGGATGCCCACGCGGAAACGAATGCCACAGCAGCAAAGCCGATCAGCAGCCGGAGGTGCTTGCCGAGCAGTTCGTCCAGTTCCTTGCGGCTGCCGATCTGCTGGATCATCGGCAGCAGCACCGAGTGCACCGAACCGAGCGCCAGCCCGAGGATAGCGTAGTACCGGTAGGCCGAGCCGTAGCTTGCAACCATCGCGTCGTCGCCGAGCGCGGCGAGCATGAACACATCGATCTGCGTGAAGATCCCGATAAGGAAGAAATACGCGAACAGCAGTTGGTGGCCGCCGGCAAGCAGGCTGCCCGCGAGTTCGCTCAACGCGGCACGGCTCGGTAGCAGCGTCGCATTCACCCGGTTGCTGGTTGCGCGCCAGCAGACCAGGCCGTAGGCGGCTGCCTGCGCGCAGACGATCACCGTCGCCGAAGTGTCCTCGCCGAACGCGACTCCCCCCAACAGTACTAAGGTGCCGAGCAGCACCGCGCGCTGCAGGTCCATAGCCGAGTAGGCCCTGAAGTCGAGCGCCTTCTGGAAGGTGGTGCGCGCGAATTCATAGAGGCATGCCGCGCCGACCAGCGCGACCACCGCAACATAGAGGAAACCGAGGCGCCCGATGAGCGGCAGGCCGAGCAACGCGAGCGTGCCCAGGACGATGAACTGCACGGAGAGCAGCGCCGACGCGTCGCCACCCGGCCTAGCCGTGCGTTGCGGCATCAGGATGTACACGCGGTTAAAGGTGCCGGCGACGCTCTGCAGCGCGAAAGCCAGTAGCGCCAGCGCGAACGTGTACTTCGCATACTCGACGGCGGGCATCAGGCGGATCAGTGCGATGCCGACCAGCCCGAGCGCCCCCTTCGACACGACGTCGAAGGAGAAGACCCGCGCGAATGCCCTCATCGCGCAAGCTCCTTTGCGGTGCCGCGCTCAGACACGGATGTAGACCTTCCACCACAGCGCAAAATTGAACAAATACCAGACCTGTGCTGCCTTGCGCTCGTCGATCAGGCGGAATACCTCGTCGCGGTCGAAGAAGTCGGTCTGCGCGCAGAACGTGTCAAGCTCGGCGCGGATCTCGCCGCCGAGCCTATCGAGGAACCACTCGTGGATTGGTACGCCGAAGCCCTGCTTGGGGCGGTCGATGATCTCGTCGGGAATGACTCCGCGTACGGCGCGCTTGAGGATGTACTTGAGCACGCCGCCCTTGGTCTTTGTCGCCTCGGGGATGCTCATCGCCAGCTCGACGAGCTTGTGATCAAGGAAGGGCACGCGGCCTTCAAGGCTGACGCCCATGCTCATTTTATCGACGCGCATCAGCAGTAATTCAGGCAGCCGCAGGTTGAGGTCGAGGTAACTCATCCAGTTGAGCCATGATGGATCACGCGCCTTCCGCTCGAAGCGCTCGCGGATCGGCGCAATCGCGTCCCAAGAGGACTTGCCCACGAGTTTGCGACGCAGGCGCGGCGACAGCAGGCGTTGCTTGTGCGTCTCTGTAAAAGCCTCGGCACCTCCCCAGAACACCGGCAGTCCGGCTGCGCCGCGGCGCAGCCATTCGTAGGAAAAGTTACGCTCCTTGCCGAAGAGGCGCATTGCAGCGAGGCCGATCTTCTTGAAGATGGCGGGGATCGGCAGTTCGTTGTAGCGCTGCAGGCGCAGCGCGGTCTTCCATCCCGGGTAGCCCCAGAACAGCTCGTCGGCGCCCTCGCCGACCTGGCAGACGACGACGCCGTTGTCGCGCGCCAGCTTGGAGACGAAATAGACCGGGAAGCACACCGGGTCGGCGATCGGCTCGTCCTGCAGGCGGATCATCTCGGGCAGGAAGCCGAGCAGGTCGTCCACGGTCAGGAGCTTCTCGTGATACTCGGCGCCGACTTCGCTGGCGACGCGTTTCGCGAAGTGCAGCTCGTTCTGGTAGCTGGCGTACTCGCCGGCGTAGCCGATCGAGAAGGTGCGCACGCGCTCGCCCGGCCCCTCTGAGAACAGCGCTGCGTTGGTGCTCGAGTCGATGCCACCTGAGAGGAAGACACCGACCGGAACGTCGCTCACCTTGCGCAGGCGCACTGCTACCTTCAGTTCGGCGAGGATACGCGCGGCGATCTCATCGTCGCTGGCGTCGGCAAGCGGCTGCGGGTGGTCGAGCGAGTCCCAGTATCGCTCCTCGTGCAGCGTGCCGTCGGCGTCGACGCGCAGCCAGCTGGCGCTGGGTAGCTTGCGGATACCGGCAAATAGCGTGTCGGGCGCTGGCGCTGTGAGGAAAGACAGGAAGTGCAGCAGTGCATCTTCGTTGACAGCTCGCGGCTGCTCAGGGTCGGTGAGCAGTGCCTTGATCTCCGAGGCGAAGGTCAGCCGCCCATGATGCACGCTGTAGTAAAGCGGCTTGACGCCCATGCGGTCGCGGATCAACCACAGTTCTCGCGTGCGCGTGTTCCACAACGCGATCGCGAACATACCGCGGAAGCGCTGCAGACAGTCTATGCCCCACTCCTCAAAAGCGTGCAGGATGACTTCAGTATCAGAGTGGTCCGTCTTCCAGGAGTGGCCGCCGAGTGCTTCCAGCTCGTGACGGATTTCCGCATGGTTATATATCTCGCCGTTAAACACGACGCGCAGACTGCCATCTTCATTCTCCATCGGCTGCGCCGCGGCTTTCGACAGATCGATGATCGATAACCGGCGGTGGCCGAGACCGACGCGCCCATCCTCTGACACCCAGACGCCGCAGCCGTCGGGCCCACGATGGACCATCGTGTCACGCATCGTCGAGACGAACTCGTCTGTAACCCTGAATGGTCCGTCTTGGAGCACCAAGGCTCCGGCAATTCCACACATCGATCAATTATTCCAGATAGTTTTGCGCAGTAACCAGTGCTACTACGCTCAAAGAAAGCGTTCAATATCAAAGCTGATACGCGTCGCCTGTACCTGCTGCCACAGCGGAATCGGCCATTCCGCCTGCCCCTTGATCGCCTTGGCGAAAGCCAACAACTCTTCCTTCTGCCCCTTGTCGGCAGTGCGCGTGGCGAACGGCTTCTCCTTGCCGCCAACGATCGTCAAGCTGCGGTAGTCGTCGAGCGAGATCACTGTACCGTCGACGAAGATTTCAAGCCGCTCCTTCGGGTATTCAGAGGCGCCCAGCGCCGAATAGGTCAGCGTCGCGACCGAGCCGTCGGCAAAGGAAAGCGTCGCGACGAAGTTGTCGCTCGCCGCGTAGTAGCCAGTCGCCGGGCGGATCGCAGTCGCCTCGACGCGCTCGATGCGCTCACCGGTAAGGAAGGTGAACAGGTCGTAGATATGGCAGGCCTCGCCGCGGTTGCGCCCGCCCCCCTCAACGCCGTGCACCCAGTGGTCGAGCGGGATGTAGCCGGCGTTCATACGGTAGTTAAGAATCATCGGGTTACTGCGCCCGGCGACCCTGGCGGCGATGCGCTGCGCGTACGGCGAGAAGCGACGGTTAAAGCCAGTCAGCAGCACAGGCTTGGGTCCAGTGCCGTTAGCGTAGAAATCTTCGATCGCACGTAGATCGAAATCGGTAAGCGCCAGCGGCTTTTCGAGTAGCACGTGCTTGCCAGCGGTGAGCGCCTCCAGGGCCAACCTGCCGTGCGAGTCATGACGGGTAGCAACGATCACTGCGTCGATGTCGGGGTCGGCAAGCACCTCCCGGTAATCGGTGGTGCAGTAGTCGGCGCCGAAACGTTTACCAGTAGCGGTGGCGTTGTGGCCGGTGCGGCTAGCCACCGCACGCAGGCGGAATTCGGACTGCATATCCATGAGGTTGGGCAAATGCATGCCCTTGGCGAAGCCTCCGGCGCCAATCAAGGCAATGCGGATCACGTCGCTGCCAATGTGCGCTACTGCCGGCGCAAGCTCGAGGCGACGCACCAAATCGCTGGAAAGACGTGGATACGACAGCAATGCCATGAGCGGCTTATCGAAGCCGCCCTGCAGCGAGCGATACGCTACATCGACCTGGTCGATCGTGTGCACCGTGGTAATCAGGTGCCTGAGGTCAAGCACGCCGTCTGCAATTAGCCGCAGGTATTCGGCCATGTTTCGGCTCTCGGTCCAGCGCACGTAAGCAAGCGGGTAATCAAGCCCCCCTTCCTCATACTGCGGGTCATAGCGTCCAGGGCCGTAGGATGTTGAGATAAGAAAATCAAGCTCTTTGACGTAGAAGTCCTCGCGCTTGAGATCTAACCCGACATCTCCGACCAGAACCACGCGCGCCTTCTTACGGCACATGCGGAAGGCAGCTGAAACGATCACATCTGATGGACTTGCGGCTGTAATGATCACACCGTCTGCGCCCGCTCCTCCAGTAATGCGCATGACCTGTTGGACATCGTTGGCGTCGTCAGGGTGCACACCCCAAGTCATACCATGTTGTTCAGCAAGCTCGATCCTCGCACGATCGAGATCCACGCCTATCACTCGGCAACCGTTGGCACGCAGCATTTGTGCGGTGAGTTGGCCAAGAATACCGAGCCCAATTACGACGAATGTTTCACCCAACGTCGGAGCAGCCCGACGAATACCTTGTAGCGCTATGGCCCCTAACGCTACAGAAGAAGCGGCTTCAAAATTAACATTGTCAGGTACACGAACGACCAGATTCGTCGGTACACGTACAACCTCAGCATGAAAAGCACATTGCGCCCCAGCGCAGGCAACCCGGTCGCCTATGGAGAACCCATCTACGCCCTCACCGACTTCTAGTACAACACCCGCACCCGAATAGCCAGTCGGCAATTCGACCGCCAGACGCTCCTGTACTAAGCGCTTGGTCGCGGAGAGGCCGTCAGCAAGAACCATGTCTACGACTTTTTTGACGTTTTGTGGCTGTCGGAGCGCCCGCTTCCACAGAGGCAGTCCTGTTGCCTTTAAGCCAGACATTTCCGTACCAACGGAAATGCAGGTATGGTCCATTCGGATCAGCACGGTACCGGGTTCCACAAGGGGAGCCGGCACATCCTCAAGACGGACAGTCCCGCCACTCACAACGACTTGTCTCATTGTCAAATACTACTTTTCAATAATTTATTTGCCATTAAATTCAGGCTTCCAGGAAAAACAGCACAACGCCTCGAACTATTCACCCACTTTGAAGCCAGCGAATTATAGTGTTTGACATGGAAAACCTTGGTCATTTCTTTACGCTAGCGCCAAATGATTCTAAATCGGCTAAATCAACCGAAGGGAAAGCACACAGGGCAAATCGGCGAACAGCTTCGGCACCGATCACCAATCCTGTTTTGCACTTTGCGACAAAATCAAAAATTCAACCTTTTTCCAATTAAATTACGTTACAAATTACCGAAAACCATTCGGATTATTGCTTTGCCAGCGCCAAGCATCGACGCACATCGCATCAATGCCGCGCTCAGCGCGCCAACCGAGCAAATCAGCAGCGATGGCCGGATCGGCGTAGCAGGCAGCCACATCGCCGGCACGGCGCGGCGCCAACTCGTAGAGTACCGGCTGGCCGCTGGCTTTTTCGAATGCTTGGACTACATCGAGCACGCTGTAACCGGTGCCGGTTCCTAAATTTACTTCGAAACATTGAGCTTCGCTCAGGCGTTCCAAAGCCTTGAGGTGGCCGATGGCCAGGTCGACGACGTGAATGTAGTCGCGCACGCCGGTGCCGTCCGGCGTCGGGTAGTCACCCCCCCAGACCTTCAGTTGCTCGCGCCGGCCAACGGCAACCTGGGCGACAAAGGGCATCAGGTTGTTCGGAATGC
Organism: Betaproteobacteria bacterium HGW-Betaproteobacteria-6; assembly: GCA_002842145.1. GTDB lineage: Bacteria > Pseudomonadota > Gammaproteobacteria > Burkholderiales > Rhodocyclaceae > Azonexus. The sequence continues at coordinate 20,184 of PHCF01000031.1, forward strand.
CTTGCGGGTCTTCGCCGATCAGGCCGCTTTCGTGGGCGCCGACCGGGTTGAAGTAGCGCAGGATGCCGATTCGCCAGGTTGGATCGGAGCGATAGAGGTCGCGCAGCATGTCTTCGATGACGAGTTTGGTCCGGCCATAGGGGTTGGTCGCCGAGAGCGGGTGATCTTCGGTCAGCGGCAGAAACTGCGGTTCGCCGTAGACGGTGGCTGATGAACTGAAGACGAGGGTCTTTACGCCGCACTCGCTCATCGCACTAAGCAGACGGTGCGTGCCGATGACGTTGTTGTCGTAGTAGTCGAGCGGCTTTTCAACTGATTCGCCGACGGCCTTGAGGCCGGCAAAATGGATGACTGCCTGGCAATCGAACTGGCGCAAGGCGGCGGTCACGGCGGCCTGGTCGCGAATGTCACCTTCAACGCAAGTGATTTTCTTGCCAGTGATGGTCTCGACCCGTTTCAACGATTCCGGATGACTATTGGAAAAGTTGTCGAAAACGACCACTTCCTGACCGGACTGGAGAAGTTCGACGCAGGTATGCGAGCCGATATAGCCGGCCCCGCCAGTCACGAAAATCATCGTTATTCGCCGAGGAAAATAAAGGTGGCATTTTAACCGCTCTTGCCCCCCATCGCATTACAACCAAGGTAAAGAATCAGGCTTCCCGGCTGGCCGAATTACTCGTCCCGAATACGCAGGAAACTGGCGAACCTGGGGAGGCCTTTGGCCGTCAGGGCGCGATAGCGGTAGGTTACTGTCGTGCCCATGGCCGGTGGTGCCCGCCTTTGCGCGTCGGAGAACCCCGTGCCGAGCAAAAATTCCTGACCTTCCGGCGTTCGCACCCGCAAGGCACCCAACATGCCGGCAAACCGTCCCTTGCCGGGCAGATAGCCGATGACAACGGCTTCGGCGTCCTGCCATGGCTTTACCTTGAGCAGCACGTCGCTGCGTCCGGTTTCGTAGGGCGCATCAGCCAGATGCAGCATCAAGCCTTCGCCACCGGCCCGAACGACCTCGTCGAGGCGCTTTTTGAGATTGCTACGGTCAACCGGAAAAAACTGCTTAATTTCAAATAGCCACGGGACCTTGGCCTGGCGGACAACCCGCCGTATCTGCCCGGCCCGCTCGCTGAATGGGCCGGGCGCGCCCGGCAACTCAAAAATCATGTAGCGCACTTCGCGCCAGGCCGCATCATCGGGGATCTCACGTCGGACAATGCCGGAAACGCGCTCGAACTGGCCGCGGGCGATCCATAGTTCGCCATCGAGCGGCTGTTTCGGCAAGCCGGCGAGAAACCAGCCCGGCGCATTGATCGGTTTGCCACTACGAAAATACAGCGTCTGCCCGTCCCAGACTGCCCGCACGCCATCGAGTTTTTCGCTGGCCAGGTAGCGGGAAACATCAACCTGCTCACGATAGACATTGGCCAGCAGAATCGCTGGTGCTTCGGCTTCAGCGAGGATCGGCAGCGTCAGCGCCAACCCGATGAGCAGCGCCTGAAGCAGCAGGGCCATCAGCCCTCGCCGGCCCAGTCGCGGCGGGCGCGGCGAGCGATGCCGAAGACCTCTTCAAGACGTTCGCCGTCGTTCCCGGCGAGTGCGGCGCGTAGCTCGTCGAGTTGCGCCCGATAGCAATCCAGTTCGCCGAGCAGCGCCTCGCGATTGGCGAGGCAGATGTCGCGCCACATTTCCGGGTGGCTGGCGGCGATGCGGGTAAAGTCACGAAAGCCCGACGCGGCAAAGGTGAAGAACAGATCGGCGTCATCGCGCACAGCCAGTTGATGGACCAGCGCGTAGGAGAGCAGATGTGGCAGATGACTGACCGCGGCAAAAACACGATCATGCATTTCCGGCGTCAGTTCGTAGATGTCGGCGCCGCACAGCGACCAGGCGCGCTTGATGTGGTCAAGGACGTCATCGCTGTTTTCTGCCAGGGGCGTGACCACGACCTTCTTGCCCTGATAAAGATTCCAGCGTGCCGCGGCCGGGCCGCTGTTCTCGGCGCCGGCAATCGGGTGGGCCGGCACGAACTGGCTGATGCGATCACCCAAGGCCGCCCGCGCTGCAGCGACCACATCGCCCTTGGTCGAACCGCCGTCGGTGACGATTGTATTGGGGCCGAGATACGGGGCGATGCGCTCGAATATATCGGCCATCTGGGCCACCGGCGTCGCCACCAGGACGATGTCGGCATCCTCGATTTCATGGGTCGGATTGATCCCGGCCCGGTCGATGACCCCCAGTTCCTGCGCCTTGCGCAAGGTCGCCGGGGTGCGGCCGAAACCGACGACTTCGTCGACAGCGTCGGCTTCCTTGAGGGCCAGCGAGAACGAACCGCCGATCAGGCCGGTGCCAAAGACGACGATTTTGCCGAATTCGGCCATCGAATTACAGCACCAGCTCCAGGGCGTCGAGGAATCGGCCGTTTTCCGCCTCGGTACCTATGGTCACGCGCAACCACTCCGGCATGCCGTAGCCTCCGATCGGCCGGACGATGACGCCCTGCTTGAGCAGCTTCTGGTTGATCCCGGCACCGTCGCCGACCCTGAACGTGACGAAATTGCCGTGCGGCTTGATGTACTCCAGCCCCAGTTTTTCCAGGCCGGCGACGATCTGCGCCATGCCGCGCTGGTTCAACTCGTAACTGGCTTGCAGGAATTCGTCGTCATCGAGCGCCGCGAGCGCCCCGGCCAGCGCCAGATTGTTGACGTTGAACGGCTGGCGGACACGATTCATGAGGTCGGCCACCTCGGCCGAAGCCAGCGCGTAACCGATGCGCAGGCCGGCCAGCCCGTAGATCTTCGACATCGTGCGGCAAACGACGAGGTTGGGGAAATCCTTGATCCAACCGGCGACATCGACGCGTTCGGCCGGCGGCAGGTATTCGTTGTACGCCTCGTCGAGAACGACGACGACCTCTTTCGGCACCGCTTCGAGGAAGGCACGCACTTCCGGATACGGGACGAAGTTGCCGGTCGGATTGTTCGGGTTGGCGATCCACACGATGCGCGTATCGTGCCGGATGGCGGCGCGCATGGCATCGAGGTCGTGACCGTAATTCTTGGCCGGCGTCGAGATCAGTTCGGCCCCGATCGACAGCGTCGCCAGCGGATAAACGGCAAAGGCATGCTGCGCAAAAACGGCCGAACGGCCGGGCGCCAGGAAAACGCGGGCAATCAGATCAAGCACGTCGTTCGAGCCGTTGCCGAGGACCACCTGGTTTTGCGCGAGGCCACAACGCTCGGCCACTTTGGCGATCAGTTCGAATTGATCGGGATAGCGCTCGACACCGCTGATCGCCGCCTCAACGGCCCTTTTCGCCTTCGGACTCATGCCCAGCGGATTTTCGTTGGAGGCCAGCTTGACGATCTTGTCGACCGGAATGCCCGTTTCACGGGCCAGTTCGGTGATCGGCTTGCCCGGCTGGTAGGGCGAAATGGCACGAACGTAAGGCAACGCCTGATCGGCAAGACTCATCGAAACTTCCTCAATAAACGGCGACCGGGTAGGACCCGAGAATTTTCAGGTAGGCGGCGTAGCCAGCCAGCTCTTCCAGCGCAGCCTTGATCGCCGGGTCATCATGATGCCCCTCGATATCGACGTAGAAAACGTATTCCCACAAGGCGTTCTTGGCCGGGCGCGACTCCAGCCGACACATCGACACACCGGCTTGCGACAGCGGACGGAGCAGTTCGTGCAGGGCGCCCGTGCGGTTGGGCGCCGACATGATCAGCGAAGTCTTGTCGCGTCCGGAAACCGCCGCATCGTGCTTGCCAAGGATCAGGAAGCGCGTCGTGTTGTTCGGCTCATCCTCGATGTTCTCAGCCAGCTTGGGCAAATGGTAGCGGGCCGCCGCCGCTTCGCCAGCGATCGCTGCCGTGCCGGCTTCGGCCGCGGCGAATTGGGCCGCCTGGGCATTGCTGCCGACCGAAACGCGCTGCGCCTTGGGCAGCATGCGGTTGAGCCATTCGTGGCACTGCGCCAGCGACTGGGCGTGCGAATAGACTTTGGTGATGGTGTCCAGGCTGGATTCATTGGACATCAGGTTCTGATGGACGCGAACGACGACCTCGCCGCAAATCTTCAGCGGCGTGGTCAGCAGCAGATCCATGGTCCGGCCGATGGCTCCCTCAGTCGAATTTTCGACCGGCACCACGGCGTAGTGCGCATGCCCGGCCTCGACTTCGCGAAAGACATCGTCGATCGAAGACTGCGGCAGCAGATGCGCGGCATGGCCGAAATGTTTGGTCGCCGCCGATTCGGAAAAGGTGCCGAGCGGGCCGAGGAAGGAAATGCCGAGCGGCTCTTCGAGCGACAGGCAGGCCGACATGACCTCGCGGAAAAAGAAAGTGACGTTTTCGTTGGGTAGCGGGCCGGGATTGGCATCCTGCAGGCGGCGCAAAACCTGAGCTTCGCGCTCCGGGCGGTAGATATGCCCGGCTTCGCCGTGCTCGGCCTTGATCTCGCCGACTTTCTGGGCGCAGCGCGCACGCTCGTTGAGCAAACGCAGCAATTCGCTATCAATCCCATCAATTTCGGCCCGTACGCCGGCCAAAGCCTTTTGCAAGTCGGTTTGCTGCGGGTCGCTCATAAACTCAACCGTTACGTTTGGCGAAATCGTTCATGAATGCCACCAGGGCCTGCACGGCCTCCAGCGACACGGCGTTATAGATCGAGGCGCGCATGCCGCCGACCGACTTGTGCCCCTTCAGGCCAAGGACGCCGGCGGCCTTGGCCTCGGCCAGGAAAGCCCCGTCGAGATCGGCATTGGCCAGGATAAACGGCACGTTCATGGCCGAGCGGCAATCCGGATCGACCGGGTTGGTGTAGAAGCCCTCGGAATCATCGATGGCGGAATACAAAATTCGTGCTTTTTCGGCGTTGACCGTTTTCGGCCATCACGGCGTAATCCATGACCGTCGGGATATTCAATGGCGCCATGCCGAGCAGGTCACGATGAACGACGACCAGCGTCACGCCGGATGGGCCGATGTTCTTCTGCGCCCCGGCATAGATCAGGCCGAATTTCTCGACATTGACCGGCCGCGACAGAATATGCGACGACATGTCGGCAACCAGCGGCACACCGGTATCGGCGATACGCTCGGCCGGAATTTCGACGCCGTGGATCGTTTCGTTGGTACACACGTGGAGGTAGGCGGCGAACGGATCGAGCTTGATTTCCTCGGCCACCGGCAGGCGGGCGAAACCGCTGCTCTCGGTCGTCGCGGCACAACGCACGTTGCCGATGCGCTGCGCTTCCTTGAAGGCCTTCTTCGACCACGAGCCGGTCACGATGTAGTCGGCCGAGCGGCCGGCCAGCAGGTTCATCGGGATCTGCGCGAATTGCTGCGTCGCCCCGCCCTGCAGGAAAAGCACCTTGTATTGCTCGGGGATGCCCATCAATTCGCGCAGGTCAGCTTCGGCCTGGCCGAGAATGGTGCCGAACTCCTTGCCGCGATGGCTCATCTCCATGACGCTGCAACCGGCGCCATGCCAGTCGAGCAGCTCTTCCTGCGCCTGGCGCAGGACTTCCTCGGGAAGAGCAGCCGGACCGGCGCTGAAATTCCAGATGCGGCTCATTTATGCTTCTCCACCTTCGTTGGGTTCGGACGATTCCGGATTTTGCTCATTTTCCGGGTTGACCGTGGGATTCTCGGCTCCGACGTCGGTTTCCGCCTCAGCATCGACCTCGGCCACCGATTCTGCGACCTTCTCGAGGCCAGCCAGCTTCTCGCCTTCATCCAGCGAAATCAGCGTGACCCCCTGCGTCGCCCGGCCCATGCCGCGGATTTCCGCAACCCGGGTCCGGATCAGCACGCCACCGGTGGTGATCAGCATGATTTCGTCTTCGTCATTGACCAGCTTGGCGCCAACCACGATGCCGTTGCGCTCGCTGTCGGCAATGGCGCGCACGCCCTGCGTACCGCGACCGGAATGGCGGAAATCAGCCAGCACGGTGCGCTTGCCGAAACCGTTCTCGGTAGCGACCAGCACGGTCTGCTGATCGCTCTCGGCGACCAGCAACGAAATGACCGACTGACCTTCCATCAGGCGCATGCCGCGCACACCGCGGGCGCCACGGCCCATCGGACGGACGTCCTCTTCGTCGAACCACACGGCCTTGCCGGCGTTGGAAACGAGCACGATATCGCTCGTTCCGCTGGTCAGCTCGACGCCGATCAGGTAATCGCCCTCGTCGAGCGCGACGGCAATGATGCCGGCCTTGCGCGGGTTGGAGTAATCGGACAGCGGCGTCTTCTTGACGGTACCCATGACGGTGGCCATGAACACGTACTGGTCGTCGGAGAATTCCTTGACCGGCAGCACGGCGTTGATCCGTTCGCCCTCTTCGAGCGGGAAGAGATTGACGATCGGTTTGCCGCGGCTGACCCGGCTGCCCTGCGGCGCTTCGTAGACCTTGAGCCAGTAGCAACGGCCGCGGTTCGAGAAGCACAGGATGTAATCGTGGGTATTGGCAACGAACAGGTGATCGACGAAATCCTCGTCCTTGATCGCTGCCGCCTGCTTGCCGCGCCCGCCGCGTTTCTGGGAACGATAGTCAGCCAGCGGCTGGGCCTTGATGTAGCCGCCATGCGACAGCGTGACGACCATGTCCTGCGGCGTAATGAGGTCTTCGAGGCTCAGTTCGTGCGTCTGCAGGATGATTTCCGAGCGACGCTCGTCGCCGAACTGTTCGCGGATCGCCACCAGTTCGGTCACGATGATTTCGGTGATGCGCTCCGGCTTGGCCAGGATGTCGAGCAGATCGAGGATCTTCGCCATGACGTCCTTGTACTCGCTGACGATCTTGTCCTGCTCCAGCCCGGTCAGGCGTTGCAGGCGCAGCTCGAGAATGGCCTGAGCCTGGGCATCGGACAGGCGATAGCCCTGCTCCGACAAGCCGAATTCGGGCGCCAGACCATCCGGACGCGAAGCGTCGGAAGCGGCGCGCACCAGCATTTCCTCAACCACAGGGCTGCGCCAGAGGCGCTCCATCAAGCCTCGCTTGGCATCAGCCGGCGTCGGCGCCGCCTTGATCAGGGTGATGATGTCGTCGACGTTGGACAGCGCGACGGCCAGACCTTCGAGAATATGCCCGCGTTCGCGCGCCTTGCGCAGTTCAAACACGGTGCGCCGGGTGATGACTTCGCGGCGGTGCGACAGGAAGCACTCAAGCATCTGCTTGAGGTTGAGCAGGCGCGGCTGGCCGTCGACCAGCGCCACCATGTTCATGCCGAAGGTGTCCTGTAGTTGCGTCTGCTTGTACAGGTTGTTGAGGATGACTTCGCCAACTTCGCCGCGCTTCAGTTCGATAACGATGCGCATGCCCGACTTGTCGGACTCGTCGCGGATGTCGGAAATACCTTCGATCTTCTTTTCGTTGACCAGCTCGGCGATCTTCTCGATCAGCGACTTCTTGTTAACCTGATAGGGAATTTCATCGACGATCAGCGCCTGACGACCATTGCCCTTCTCCATATCCTCGAAGTGCGTCCGGGCGCGCATGATGACGCGACCGCGGCCGGTCTGGTAACCCTCGCGCACGCCGGTCATGCCGTAAATCAGGCCAGCCGTCGGGAAGTCCGGCGCCGGAATGTAGGCAATCAATTCCTCGATGGTGATCGCCGGGTTTTCCAGCATGGCCAGACAACCGGCGATGACTTCATTGAGGTTGTGCGGCGGAATGTTGGTGGCCATACCCACCGCGATACCGGACGAACCGTTGATCAGCAGGTTGGGGATACGCGCCGGCATGACCAGCGGTTCGTTTTCCGAGCCATCGTAGTTCGGCCCGAAATCGACGGTTTCCTTGTCGAGGTCCTCGAGCAACTGGTGGCCGATCTTGGCCATGCGAACTTCGGTGTAGCGCATCGCCGCCGCGTTATCACCGTCGACCGAACCGAAGTTGCCCTGGCCATCGACCAGCATGTAGCGCAGCGAGAAATCCTGCGCCATGCGGACGATCGTGTCATAGACTGCGGTATCGCCGTGCGGGTGGTATTTACCGATCACGTCACCGACGATACGCGCCGATTTCTTGTACGCCTTGTTCCAGTCGTTGTTCAGCTCGTGCATCGCGAACAGTACGCGGCGATGCACAGGCTTCAGGCCGTCGCGCGCATCCGGCAACGCCCGACCAACGATTACGCTCATGGCGTAATCGAGATAAGAACGCCGCATCTCGTCTTCGAGGCTGATCGGCAATGTTTCTTTGGCGAATTGGTCCATGTCTCACATTCGCACCACAACACCCCAAGTCATCGACCTGCTGATCGACGCCCGCTGGATTGCGACGGTCGAATCCGATCTCGTGCTGACCAACCATGCCGTCGCCGTCGACCAAGGGCGCATTTTGGCCATTCTACCCAGCGGGGAAGCACACGCCCGTTTCTCGCCGGGCAAACAGGTCAACTTGCAGGACCACATCCTGATCCCCGGCCTGATCAATCTGCACACCCACGCGGCCATGACCCTGATGCGCGGACTGGCCGACGACCTGCCACTCATGGACTGGCTGCAGAAACACATCTGGCCAGCGGAAGCCGCTCACATGTCGGCCCAATTTGTCTATGACGGCACCCGGCTCGCCTGCGCCGAAATGCTCAAGGGCGGCATCACCTGCTTCAACGACATGTACTTTTACCCCGAGGCCGCAGCGGCCGCGGCCTCCGAAGCCGGCATGCGGGCCATGCTCGGCATCATCGCACTGGAGTTCCCCACGCCCTACGCCAGCGATGCCGACGACTACCTGAACAAGGGATTGGCTGTCCGCGAAGCCTGGCTGAAGGACCCGCTGATCGGTTTCTGCCTGGCTCCGCACGCCCCTTATACCGTCTCCGACAGCACTTTCGACAGAATCCTGACACTTTCCGAGCAGATGAACCTGCCAGTCCATTGCCACATCCATGAAACGCGGCAGGAGATTGAAGACAGCCTCACCCAACACCAGCGCAGACCGCTCGAGCGCCTGCACCAACTCGGCCAGCTTGGTCCAAATTTCATTGGCGTGCATGCGGTTCATCTGGACGACAACGAATTGCAGCTACTGGCCTCGACCGGCTGCAACATCGCCCACTGCCCGACATCGAATCTCAAATTGGCCAGCGGCTTTGCGCCTGTGGCGCGGATGCGACAACTGGGCATCAATGTCGGACTGGGGACGGACGGAGCCGCCAGCAACAACCGCCTCGACCTGTTCGGCGAAATGCGCCTGGCCTCCCTCCTCGCCAAAGGCCTTACCGGGGATGCCAGCGCCCTGCCAGCCCACGAAATCTTGCGCATGGTAACCCTCAACGCAGCCAACGCACTTGGCCTGGGCAAGGAAATCGGCTCGATTTCCCCCGGCAAATCGGCCGATCTTTGTGCCGTCGATCTCGGCTCCCTTGAAATGCGCCCTTGCTTCGACCCGGTGTCACATCTCGTCAATGTTGCCGGGCGAGACAGCGTCAGTCATGTATGGGTCGCCGGAAAGTGTTGCGTAGAACACAAAACTTTACTCAAAAACAACCAAAACAACTTGGATTCAGCGATAGCGCTATGGCAGAATGCTTTGGAAGTCTGCCGGCTGCCTTGAGCTTTGCCATTACGCAGATTAAAGATTTTTAAAGATTCTCAAATTTTCTTCAACGAGGGAAAACAATGATCAAGAATATTGCCAAGAAGTCTCTGGTTCTGGCCCTGCTGGCCGGTGTTGGTTTTACCGCTGTGGCGCAAGAGCGCGTTTATCTGATCGACGGTCGTGACGTGGTTGCCAAGTCCGGCACCGGCCTGTGCTGGCGTGACGGCTACTGGACCCCGG
>PHCF01000187.1 GCA_002842145.1 Betaproteobacteria bacterium HGW-Betaproteobacteria-6
AGCAGGGGTCCGAGCGAGAGTTTCATGCTGCGTTGTCCTTCAGCGCCACGGCCGGTTGTAGGCGCCGAGCGTCGCCTGGCTGCCTTCGGAAACTTTGGATAGCTCCGCCTGCCAGGCCGGTTTGACATGGAAGCGCTCGCTGCCGTCGTGCAGCGAATCGAGCGCGGCGCGCAGGGTGCGGGTGACCTGGGTTACGTAGGTCGGGCTGCGCTGGCGGCCTTCGACCTTGATGGCGCGGACGCCGATCTTGATGATGTCGGGCAGGATTTCCAGCACGTTGAGGCTGGTCGGTTCTTCGAGCGCGTAATAGGTTTCGCCCTGGACTTCGAAGCGACCCTTGCACAGCGTCGGGTAGCCGGCCGGCTCGTCGTCGCCGAAGCGGTCGATGAGCACACCGTTGAGACGGGTTTCCATGGCCCCAGGCTTCTTGTCCCACTTCACGTACTTGGCCGGCGAGCAGGCGCCGACGGTGTTCGGCGATTCGCCGCAGGCGTAAGAGGACAGCCAGCAGCGTCCCTCATTCATGACGCACAGGCTGCCGAAGCCGAAGACTTCGATTTCGACAGAAGTATTCTTGATGACGTTCTCGACCTGGGCCAGGGTCAGGACGCGGGGCAGCACGGCACGGCGGATGCCGAATTCGCGCTGACAGAAATTGATTGCTTCATAGCTTGTCGCCGAGCCTTGCACCGAGAGGTGCAGCCGTTGCTGCGGGTGGCGGTTGCGGGCGTAGTCGAGGAGGCCGATGTCGGCCAGGATGATGGCGTCTACACCCTGATCGACAGCCGCATCGACGGCCTTTTGCCAATCGGCGACGCGGCCGGCCTGGGGAAAGGTGTTGATGGCCAGCAGCACTTCGCGACCTTTGGCGTGGGCGTAGCGTATGCCGTCGGCCATGGTCCTGGCGTCGAAATTCAGGCCGGCGAAGTTGCGGGCATTGGTGTCGTTCTTGAAGCCGAGATAGACGGCATCGGCGCCGTTGTCGACGGCAGCCTTGAGCGCTGGCAGGCTACCAGCCGGGCAGACGAGATCGGGCAGGGAGGTCATCGGTGACATCCGGAATATCAAGCGCGCGAGTATAGCCAGCGCAGCCGGATCGCCATTGATCCTGGTCAAAGGGATGCCTCGTGCTAGGATCTTGCTTCGCTGGCGACAGGCTCGCCGGGGCAGCCTGCATTGACTATCCGTCGCGAAAAAGGAAGACAGGACTCATGGATAAGGAGCGCGTTCTCGTCGTTGATGATGAAGAGTTGAACCTGTTCATCATCGAGGAGTTTCTCGATCAGGAAGAGATCGCACTGGAAATGCACAGCGATCCGCTGGCCGCCTGGGCCAGTCTGATCGCGCCGGAGAGCCATTTTTCGCTGGTCATTCTCGACCGCATGATGCCCGAGCTGGACGGTATGGAGTTCCTCCGCCGCATGAAGCGCGAGACCCGCTTTGCCGACATTCCGGTCATCATGCAGACTGCCGCTTCGTCTCCCGACCAGGTGCGCGAAGGCCTGGCGGCCGGGGCCTACTACTATCTGACCAAACCCTATGAGCCGGAGGCGCTGACTTCGATTGTTCGCGTCGCGCTCGATGATCGGCGTTCGCGCAGCCAGTTGCGCAGCCGGGCGGCCCACCTGGAAGAAGCGCAAAAGCTCATCCGCAGCGTCGAATACCGCTTTGTCACCCTGGACGAAATTAACAGCCTGGTTCCCGTTCTGGCCGCCTTGTGCCCGGTGCCCGACGTGGTGGCGCCGGGGCTTTCGGATCTCATGGTCAATGCCGTCGAGCACGGCAACCTCGGCGTCAGCTACCAGGAGAAGTCCCTGCTCAAATGGGAGGGCGACTGGGAGGCGGAAATCCATCGCCGGCTGGCCTTGCCGCAGTTTTGCGACCGCTTTGCGACAATCCGGCTGGAGCGCCGGGCCGATTCGGTCGTGTTTACGATTACCGATCAGGGCAATGGTTTCGAATGGAGCAAGTTCCTGTCTTTCGATCCTGAACGCGCTTTTGATCCGAACGGTCGGGGTATCGCGATGGCCCGTATGATGAGTTTTTCCAGCCTCGAATATCAGGGCAACGGCAACGTGGTGGTGGCCACAGTCAACAACGCAACTGCCGTTTAGCGGCTGACGATGGTCGGCTGATAACCCAGGATGGTGCGGATCCTTCCCGCTACTCGTTCGGCTTCGCTGCGGCTGGCGTAGGGGCCGAGGTGCAGGCGGTGTACGCCATCGCCCGGATTGACTCGCATGTCTTCGCTCAGCCAGTCGAGTTCGCGCAACAGGTGATTTTTCAGGCTTTCGGCGTTGTCGGCATTGGCAAAGGCGCCGAGTTGCAGGTAGATGCCTTTGGCTGCGGCGCCATCGCTGGCCGTGCCGGCCTCGGTCGGCATTTCCTCGAGCGCCAGGCGGCGCGATTGTTGCTCGATTTCATCGTTTTCGGCCTTGCCCGGCCGCGGGGGGGTGAGCTGTGCGTAGGTGGTGCCGGTCGCCTCGCCGGGAATGATCGCCTCGACTTCGACCAGGCCGCTACCGCCGTTGATCAGGCCGAGCTTGTAGGCGGCGGTGTAGGAGAGGTCGATGATGCGGTCGGCATGGAACGGGCCGCGGTCGATGATGCGGACGATCACCGAGTTTCCACTTTGCACGCTGGTGACGCGCGCGTAGGAAGGCAGGGCCAGGGTGGTGTGGGCGGCGGTCATGGCGAACATGTCGTAGGGCTCGCCGATCGAGGTCTTTTGGCCGTGGAACTTCTTGCCATACCAACTGGCAATGCCGCGCGCCTTGTAGGGCTTGAGCGCCGTGTTCGGGACGTATTCCTTGCCGAGGACAGCGTAGGGTTTGGTCGCCGGCTTGTGCAGCGGCTCCCACTTCGGTTCGGCATCCGGGATGTCGTCCAGACCGTCGGGAATGTCGTCGGCCGGGCCATCGTCCTTGTAGAAACCGCCGCCGCGCTTGAGGGTGGCGGTCGGCTTTCGGGTCGGCGTCGGTGATTTTGAATTTGCCTGTTTTTCCCGGTCGACCGTGGGATTCTGCAGCGGGGCGGGGGGCGCACTGCCGCAGGCGGCGAGCAGCAGGGCGAGGGCCAAGGGGGCGATTGTCCGGATCATTTTTTAACCAGCATGCGGTGGGTCTGGATCGACATGAGCACGCCGATGCCGACGAACAGCGTGACGAGCGCGGTGCCGCCGTAGCTCATGAAGGGCAGGGGCACGCCGACGACGGGCAGGATGCCGCTGACCATGCCCATGTTGATGAAGGCGTAGGTGAAAAAGCCGAGTGTGATGGCGCCGGCGAGCAGGCGCGAGAACAGCGTCGGGGCGCCGGAAGCGATCATCAGGCCGCGCCCGATGAGCAGGGTGTAGAGGAAGAGCAGCAGGGCATTGCCGAGCAGGCCCCATTCTTCGGAATAGACGGCGAAGATGAAGTCGGTGTGTTTTTCCGGGATGAATTCGAGGTGGGTCTGCGTGCCGTTCAGATAG